>NZ_CP141608.1:5022126-5329089 GCF_035581345.1 Pseudomonas sp. JQ170C | reverse complement strand
GATAGCGCAATTGCCAGTGCGGGCAGGCAGCCCAGCAGAATCCAGGTCAGGCGCATGCGTGCCGGTTGTCCGCGTCCGGCCAGTACCGCCAGAACCAGGAAAAACGCAAAGGCTGCCGAGCTGTGACCGCTGGGCATGCTGTAGGTGGTCAGTGGATCGCTCAGCACTTCCGGGCGGGCCCGGGCGAACAGCCACTTCAGGCTGCCATTGGCCAGGGCGGTGCCGATCAGCGTGGCGCCGGCAAAGATTGCTGGGCGCCATTGACGTGCCAGCAGCAGCAGGCCGACCAGCAGGCCACCGAGGAAGAACTGGGTCCGAAAATCGCCCATGCGGGTGACCAGCACCACGCTGCCATCAATGACGCTGCTGCGGTGCTCCTGGATCAGGGTCATCAGGCCCTGGTCGAACTCATGCAGGTACGGCCAGCCAACAAACAGACCGGTCAGGGCCAGCAGACTGAGCCCGGCAATCACGCGGGTGCCGCGGCGCATGCTGCGCAGGCTGCAGTTGATGCTCACCCCCAGCAGCACGGCCAGGCCGGCAGCGATGATGCCGGCGTCGAGCCAGAAACCTTCGGGCAGTGGCAGGCGCATGGCGGCCCCCGTTGCCCAGCCGGGCAACAGATAAGCCACCGACCAGCCGGCCCCGGCAATCAGGCTGACCGCGATGAAGCGCGGAAGGGGCATGTCGAACATGCCGGCAACCATGGGCAGCATCGGGCGCAAGGGGCCGATGAAACGCCCCACCAGCAGGCTGGCAATGCCGTAGCGCTGGAAATAGGTTTCGGCGCCGCCGATCCATTCCGGGTGGTGACGCAGCAATGGCAGACGGCGGATGTTCTGGTGGAACTTGCGTCCCAGGGTATAGGAAATCGCGTCACCCAGCAGGCCACCAAAGAACCCCAGCATCAGGGTTTCACCCAGTGAGAGGGCGCCGCTGCCCGCCAGTACCGCCACGGCGAACAACAACACCGTGCCCGGCACGATGATCCCGGCTATCGCCAGGCACTCCACGCAGGCCACCAGAAAAATCGCCAAGCCTAGCCATTGCGGGTTGGCGCCAAGCCAACTCGTCAGACTGTCGAGCCATTGGCCCATCGTGTCAGTTTCCTTGTGTCAGTAAGAAGTAGTCCCGGCCTTCGACTTGGCCCCGACGCAGCGGGTTCCGTGTGCAATGACGGGCAAATTCGGCATCGACGAATCGGTAGGGCAGATGTTCATCGCGGCCGAGGGGAATGCCCAGGCGGGTGCTCTGAATAATGTGTTTCACATTGATACCGCAGTCTTCGACGAACAAGCGCTCCGGGTCGAAGCGCTTGGCGTCCCATTGCGGCACTTTCAGGCCCAGGGCCTTGCACAGCAGGGTCTGGCCGGCGCACAGGCGCTCAATGGCGCGTGGTTGACCGCTGGCGTCGGGGTTGTTCAGTTGCATCTGCGCCAGGCTGTTGTCACCGCTGATGGCGTCGACGAAAGGGAAGGCCGATTTGATCAATACCGCGTTGCCTGGGCCGTGGGCGCTGAAGTTCAGCGAGTCGCCACCGCGGGCGTAATACATGTAGATATGCCCGCCATCGAGAAACAGTGCCTTGCGTTTTTCCGTGTAGCCGAGGGAGGCGTGGCTGCCCTTGTCGCTGCAGTAGTAGGCCTCGGTCTCGATGATCCGCGCCGACAGCCAGTAGGGGCCGTGGCGATGGCGGATGATCTTGCCCAGCAGCGACTGGGCCAGTTCCTGGGCGTCACGGTCGAAGAAGCTGTCGGGCAGGGCCTTTGAGGGGCAGGGGGCGGAGTCGGGCATGCTGGTGGTTCGGTGGAAGACGAGGGCAGGATAATAGCATCGCGGCCTGTAGGAGCGGGCTTGCCCCGCGGTTGGGCGTACCAGATAGCCCCCAATCGCGGGGCAAGCCCGCTCCTGCTGAGTACTGTTTTTGACCATCCGCCTGTCACTGCTGGGCGCGGGGCGGCGCGACAGTTATAATCATCCGATTTTCCCCTTCGCCAAGACCACTGAGCCCATGACTGAGTCCGTTCTTGACTACATGACCCGCCTGGGTCGCGCCGCCCGTGAGGCTGCGCGCGTTATTGCCCGTGCCAGCACCGCGCAGAAGAACCGCGCGCTGCAAGCGGCTGCCAATGCCCTGGATGCCGCCCGCGACGAGTTGTCCGCCGCCAATGAGCTGGACCTGGCCGCCGGTCGAGCCAATGGCCTGGAACCGGCCATGCTCGAGCGTCTGGCGCTGACCCCTGCGCGTATCGACGGCATGATCGTCGGCCTGCGCCAGGTAGCCAGCCTGCCGGACCCGGTCGGTGCGATCCGTGACATGAGCTATCGGCCGTCCGGTATCCAGGTCGGCAAGATGCGCGTACCGCTGGGCGTGATCGGGATCATCTACGAGTCCCGGCCGAACGTGACCATCGACGCCGCCAGCCTGTGTCTCAAGTCCGGCAACGCCACCATCCTGCGTGGCGGGTCCGAGGCCATTCATTCCAATCGTGCCATTGCCGCCTGCATTCAGCGCGGTCTGGCCGAGGCCGGCCTGCCATCTGCCGTGGTGCAGGTGGTCGAGACTACTGATCGCGAAGCGGTCGGCGCCTTGATCAGCATGCCCGAGTATGTGGATGTGATCGTGCCGCGTGGCGGCAAGGGCCTCATCGAACGTATCAGCCGCGATGCGCGGGTGCCGGTAATCAAGCACCTGGATGGCATCTGCCATGTGTATGTGGCCGAACATGCCGAGCTGGACAAGGCTCGACGTATCGCCTTCAACGCCAAGACCTATCGCTATGGCATCTGCGGTGCGATGGAAACCCTGTTGGTCGATCAGTCGGTCGCTGCCGAGTTCTTGCCGGAAATGGCTCGTCAATTTCGGGAAAAAGGCGTCGAACTGCGCGGTTGTGTGCGGACTTGCAGCATCATTGATGCCGTGCCGGCGACCGAGGAAGACTGGAACACCGAATACCTGGCGGCCATCCTCTCGATCCGCGTGGTCGAGGGACTGGACCAGGCCATCGAACACATCAACCACTACGGGTCGCACCATACCGACTCGATCGTCACCGAGCACCAGGGCCAGGCCCGGCGTTTCACGGCCGAGGTCGATTCGTCCTCGGTCATGATCAACACCCCGACCTGCTTTGCCGACGGCTTCGAGTATGGCCTGGGTGCGGAGATCGGTATTTCCACCGACAAGCTGCACGCCCGTGGCCCGGTCGGCCTGGAAGGCTTGACCTGTGAAAAGTACGTGGTGATCGGCGACGGTCAACTGCGTGGACAGGAGTCGATCTGACTTGGCCGAGCGCAAACCGCTCGCCCATGTCTCGACGATGTCGCTCGCCCGGCGCATCGGCGTGCTCGGCGGGACATTCGACCCGGTTCACATCGGCCACCTGCGCAGCGCGCTAGAGGTGGCCGAAGTGTTGGCGCTGGACGAGCTGCGGCTGATGCCCAACGCCCGCCCACCCCACCGCGATACCCCACAGGTATCGGCCGAGGATCGCCTGGCGATGGTTCGCTGTGCGGTCGAAGGGGTGCCAACGCTGACGGTCGATGCTCGCGAGCTGCTGCGCGATACGCCGTCGTACACCATTGAAACGCTGGAACTGATGCGCGCCGAAATGGCCGCCTCGGATCAACTGTTTCTGCTGCTGGGCTGGGACGCGTTCTGCGGCTTGCCCAGTTGGCACCGTTGGGAAGAATTGCTGCAACACTGCCACATCCTGGTGCTGCAACGCCCGGATGCCGACGTCGAGCCACCGGATGCCCTGCGCAATCTGTTGGCCGCACGCTCAGTCAGTGATCCGCAGGCCCTGGTTGGGCCGGCGGGACATATTGCATTCGTCTGGCAGACCCCGCTTGCGGTGTCAGCCACGCAGATCCGACAACTGCTGGCCAGCGGCAAGTCGGTGCGGTTTCTGGTGCCGGACGCAGTACTGGCCTACATCGATGCGCACAACCTCTACCGTGCGCCGAACTGAGGGTGCTGTGAAGCGCCCCCTACATTACGAGTTGAATGAGTTTTTTATGACCAAGCAAAAACACAGTGCCATCAGTGCCGAAGAACTGGTCGAACTGACCAAGGTCGCCCTGTCCGACGTCAAGGCCCAGGACATCCAGGTGATCGACGTGCGAGAAAAGCACAGCCTGACCGACTACATGATCATCGCCACCGGTACCTCCAACCGCCAGATCAGCGCCATGCTGGAAAAGGTCCGTGAAGCGGTCAAGGCCAAGGGCGTGCAGCCGTTGGGCGAAGAAGGCAAGGGCGACAGCGACTGGGTTCTGCTGGACCTGAACGACGTCATCGTGCACATGATGACTGCCGCTGCCCGCCAGTTCTACGACCTGGAGCGCCTGTGGATGGGTGCCGAGCAGAGCCGCGCCGCCGATGGCAAGCACCACAGCCCGGACAACACCCACGCCTACTCCGAAAACCTCAAAGACCGGGAATAAGGAAGCGTCGTGCGTCTGCGTCTGATCGCGGTCGGCTCGCGCATGCCCAAGTGGGTGGAGGACGGTTGGCATGAGTATGCCAAGCGCCTGCCCTCGGAGCTTTCGCTGGAGCTGGTGGAGATACCGCTCAATACCCGGGGCAAGAATGCCGATGTCGCCCGCCTGATTCGTCAGGAGGGCGAGGCCATGCTCGCCAAGGTCCAGCCAGGGGAACGGATTGTCACCCTGGAGGTCCATGGCAAGCCCTGGAGTACCGAGCAACTGGCGGTCGAACTGGATCGCTGGCGGCTGGACTCGCGTACCGTGAACTTCATGGTCGGCGGCCCGGAAGGGCTGGCGCCGGAAGTCTGCGCGCGCGCCGAGCAGCGCTGGTCGCTGTCGCCCCTGACCCTGCCGCACCCATTGGTAAGGATACTGATCGGCGAACAGCTGTACCGCGCCTGGACCGTGTTGTCCGGGCACCCTTACCACAAATGAACCTGTAAGCCTTTCAATGACGCAGCCGATTCGCCTCAAGGATCACGAGAAAGACGCCCGTTTGGTGCGCAGTCGCGTCGTGGTCGGTGCCGTGGCGATCATCCTGCTGATCTGCGTCCTGATCGCGCGCCTGTATTACCTGCAGGTGATCCAGTACGAGTATCACTCGACGCTGTCGGAGAACAACCGGGTGCATGTGCAGCCGATTCCTCCGACCCGCGGGCTGATCTTCGATCGCAACGGCGTGATCATCGCCGACAACCGCCCAAGCTTCAGCCTGAGCATGACCCGGGAGCGTTCCGGCGATTGGCAGCAAGTGCTGGACGTGATCGTTGAAGTACTGGAGCTGACGCCCGACGACCGAACCCTGTTCGAGAAGCGCATGCGCCAGGGGCGCCGGCCGTTCGAGCCGGTGCCGATTCTGTTCGAGCTGACTGAAGAACAGATCGCGCGTATCGCCGTGAACCAGTTCCGTCTGCCCGGTGTAGAGGTGGTCGCCCAATTGGTGCGGCATTACCCGCAGGGCGCGCACTTCGCGCACTCGGTGGGGTATGTCGGGCGAATCAACGAGAAAGAGCTCAAGACCCTCGATCCGGTCAACTACAGCGGCACTCACCATATCGGCAAGACCGGTATCGAGCGCTTCTATGAGCCGGAATTGCACGGCCAGGTGGGCTATGAAGAGGTCGAGACCAACGCCCGTGGCAGGGTGTTGCGGGTACTCAAGCGCACTGACCCGATCCCCGGCAAGGACATTGTCCTGAGCCTGGACATCAAGTTGCAGGAAGCCGCTGAAGCCGCGCTGGCCGGGCGTCGAGGTGCAATCGTCGCGCTCGACCCGAACACCGGTGAAGTGCTGGCGATGGTCAGCCAGCCAAGTTTCGACCCGAACCTGTTCGTGACCGGTATCAGCTTCAAGGCCTATGCCGAGCTGCGTGATTCCATCGACCGGCCACTGTTCAACCGCGTGCTGCGCGGGCTGTATCCACCGGGCTCGACGATCAAGCCGGCGGTAGCCATTGCCGGCCTGGATAGCGGCGTGGTGACAGCTTCGAGCCGGGTGTTCGACCCCGGTTACTACCAATTGCCCAATTACGATCACAAGTACCGTAACTGGAACCGTAGCGGTGACGGCTGGGTCGACCTGGACATGGCGATCATGCGCTCCAACGACACCTACTTTTACGACCTGGCCCACAAGATGGGCATCGACCGCTTGTCCACCTACATGAACCGTTTTGGTATCGGTCGCAAGGTGTCGTTGGACATGTTTGAAGAGTCCCCCGGTCTGATGCCGTCGCGCGAATGGAAGCGTGCCACCCGCCGCCAGGCCTGGTTCCCCGGCGAAACCCTGATCCTCGGTATCGGCCAGGGCTACATGCAGGCCACGCCGTTGCAGCTGGCGCAGGCCACCGCCCTGATTGCCAACAAGGGCAAGTGGAACCGTCCGCACCTTGCCAAGACCATCGAAGGCTTGCCGCCTGTGGATGAAAACCCCATCGAGGATATCGTGCTGCGCGACAAGTCCGACTGGAACAAGGTCACCCACGGCATGGAGCAGGTGATGCACGGTGCCAGGGGTACAGCGCGCAAGGCGTCGATCGGTGCGCAGTACCGGATCGCCGGCAAGAGTGGTACTGCCCAGGTGGTAGCGATCAAGCAGGGCGAGAAGTACGACCGCAACAAGTTGCAGGAGCGCCATCGCGACCACGCTTTGTTTGTCGGATTTGCCCCGGCGGACAACCCCAAGATCGTGGTGTCGGTGATGGTCGAGAACGGTGAGTCCGGTTCCGGCGTTGCGGCGCCCGTGGTGCGTCAGGTCATGGACGCCTGGCTGCTGGGCCCCGATGGCCGCCTCAAGCCTGAATTCGCCAACCCGTCCATTGCCCAGGAATCGGCCCCGTGAAGAGTAATTTCGATCGCATGCTCTCCAGCGAGGATGTGATGCGTCGTCGCGCCAGCTTCCTGCAGCGCATTCATATCGATGGTCCCTTGCTGATCCTGCTGCTGACCCTTGCGGCCGGCAGCCTGTTCGTCCTCTATTCGGCCAGTGGCAAGAACTGGGACCTGCTGCTCAAGCAGGCCAGCTCTTTCGGCATCGGCCTGGTGTCGATGTTCGTCATTGCCCAGCTGGAACCGCGCTTCATGGCCCGCTGGGTGCCGTTGGCCTATATCTGCGGGGTGATTCTGCTGGTGGTGGTGGACGTCATGGGCCACAACGCCATGGGCGCCACGCGCTGGATCAACATCCCCGGGGTGATCCGCTTCCAGCCGTCGGAGTTCATGAAGATCATCATGCCGGCGACCATCGCCTGGTACCTGGCCAAGCGCTCGCTGCCGCCGCACCTCAAGCACGTGATGATCAGCCTGATCATGATCGGCGTGCCGTTCATTCTTATCGTCCGTCAGCCCGACCTGGGGACAGCCTTGCTGATCCTGGCGTCTGGCGCCTTCGTATTGTTCATGGGCGGGCTGCGCTGGCGCTGGATCATCAGCGTAATCGCCGCTGCAGTACCGGTGGCGGTGGCCATGTGGTTCTTCGTCATGCACGACTACCAGAAGCAGCGTGTACTGACCTTCCTCGACCCTGAGAGTGACCCGTTGGGCACCGGCTGGAACATCATCCAGTCCAAGGCCGCCATCGGCTCCGGCGGCGTGTTCGGCAAGGGCTGGTTGCTGGGTACCCAGTCGCACCTGGACTTCCTGCCGGAAAGCCACACCGACTTCATCATTGCGGTGCTGGGCGAGGAGTTCGGCCTGGTCGGCATCTGCGCGCTGTTGTTGATCTATCTGCTGCTGATCGGTCGCGGCCTGGTGATTACCGCCCAGGCCCAGACGCTCTATGGCAAGTTGCTGGCCGGCAGCCTGACCATGACCTTCTTTGTTTATGTGTTCGTCAATATCGGTATGGTCAGCGGCTTGTTGCCCGTGGTGGGTGTGCCGCTGCCCTTCATTAGTTATGGCGGAACTTCGTTAGTGACGCTGCTGTCAGCGTTTGGGGTTTTAATGTCGATCCACACGCACCGCAAATGGATTGCACAGGTTTGAATAAGGTGAAGAATTACATGCAATTTATGCGTGGCTGGGCCGCTCGTTGCGCGCCCTGGGTTGGCCTGTTCGGCCTGCTCGGTGGAGCACAGCAGGCGACCGCCGGGGACTATGACGGCTCACCGCAGGTGGCCGAGTTCGTCGGCGAGATGACCCGCGACTATGGTTTTGCCGGCGAACAATTGATGGATGTGTTTCGCGATGTTCAGCGCAAACAGTCGATCCTCGACGCCATTTCCCGGCCCGCCGAGCGGGTCAAACCCTGGAAGGATTATCGTCCGATGTTCCTCACCGACGCCCGGGTGGCACGCGGTGTGGACTTCTGGCGCCAGCACGAGGCCACTCTGGCGCGCGCCGAGAAAGAGTACGGTGTACCGGCCCAGGTGATCGTGTCGATCATCGGCGTCGAAACCTTCTTCGGCCGTAACACCGGCAATTACCGGGTGATCGACGCGCTGTCGACCCTGGGCTTCGATTACCCGCCGCGCAGCGAGTTTTTCCGCAAGGAACTGCGCGAGTTCCTGCTGCTGTCCCGCGAAGAGCAGGTCGATCCGCTGACCCTCAAGGGTTCCTATGCCGGCGCCATGGGCCTGCCGCAGTTCATGCCGAGCAGCTTTCGCGCCTACGCCGTGGACTTTGACGGCGATGGCCACATCAATATCTGGAACAACCCGGACGATGCCATCGGCAGTGTCGCCAGCTACTTCAAGCGTCACGGTTGGGTAGCGGGTGAGCAGGTGGTCAGCCGTGCCTCGGTCAGCGGCGAGCGTGTCGACGAGGGCCTGAGCCCCGGTATAGACGCGGTCAAGACGGTCGGGGAGTTGCGGGTACTGGGCTGGTCGAGTCATGATGCGCTGCGCGATGATCTGCCGGTCACCGCCTTTCGGCTCGAAGGTGACAACGGCCCTGAATACTGGCTGGGCCTGAAGAATTTCTACGCGATCACTCGCTACAACCGCAGCGTGATGTACGCCATGGCGGTACATCAGCTATCGGACCTGCTGGTTCAAGCACGGGGCGCCAAGTAATGCGCGTAATGTTTTCTGAAACCTCTCTGAAACTGATCGGCTGCGCGGCCCTGGGCCTGTTGCTGGCCAGTTGCTCTTCGAGCAAGCCGGCGCCGCAAGGCCCTACGGTGGTGAAGGCCAAGCCCGGCCTGGACATCAACCGTGCCCACAAGGATGGCGCGCCGTGGTGGGACGTCGATGTGTCGAAGATCCCTGACGCCACGCCGACTGTGCACACTGGCAACTACAAGGCCAACCCCTACACGGTGCTGGGCAAGACCTACTTCCCGATCCAGGAGTCGCGCAATTACCGCGCCGAGGGTACGGCGTCCTGGTACGGCACCAAGTTCCACGGCCAGAACACCGCCAACGGTGAGGTCTATGACCTCTATGGCATGAGTGCTGCGCACAAGACCCTGCCGCTGCCGGCCTACGTCAAGGTCACCAACCTGGACAACCAGCGCAGCGTGATCCTGCGGGTCAACGACCGTGGGCCGTTCTACTCCGACCGCATCATCGACCTGTCCTATGCGGCAGCGAAGAAGCTCGGCTATGCCGAAACCGGCACCGCGCGCGTGCGTGTCGAGGGTATCGATCCCAAGCAATGGTGGGCCCAGCGCGGTCAGCCGGCGCCGATGGTGCTCAATCAGCCCCAGGTCGCCCAGACCCAGACACTGCCTGTCAGCACCGGTGCGGTCGAGCAATGGACCCCGCCACCGCAGCAACATGCCGCCGCGGTTGTGCCGCTCCAGGTCGCCAGTAACAGTGCCCAGGCCGCCAATGGTCTTTACTTGCAGGTCGGCGCCTTTGCCAACCCGGACGCCGCCGAGCTGCTGCGCTCCAAGTTGAGCAGCATGGTCAGTGCCCCGGTCTTCATCAGTTCGGTGGTGCGTAACCAGCAAACCCTGCACCGGGTACGCCTGGGGCCGATCAACAGCCAGGGCGAAGCCCAACAAATGCAGGACAGTGTGCGTCTGGCCAATCTGGGCCAGCCCAAAGTTGTGACGGCAGACTGACCGGGGGGACTGGTCGGTTTGTCATGCAAGCGGGCCTGACCGCCATGTACAATGGCGGTTTTGCTCGCAAGGCCCAGCGCCTGAAGACGTTTTGCCCATAAGGGCATGAGCCCATTAGCCATTTCGAGAGACGGATGAACATAACCAGCTTTGCCAAACGCCTTTGCCTGCTTGTACCGCTGATGATCACCCCTGCTGCGTTTGCAGCAGAGCAGATGATGCCGTCGCCGCCGCAACTGGCAGCCAAGTCCTACGTGCTCATGGAAGCTTCCAGCGGTAATGTCCTGGTCGAGAACAATGGTGACGAGCGTTTGCCGCCGGCCAGTCTGACCAAGCTGATGACCGCCTACATCGCGACCCTGGATATCCGTCGCGGGCAGATCGGTGAAAACGATCCGGTCACCGTCAGCGAAAACGCCTGGCGTACCGGCGGTTCGCGTATGTTCATCAAGGTCGGCACCCAGGTCAGCGTCAGCGACCTGCTGCACGGCATCATCATCCAGTCGGGCAACGACGCCAGTGTCGCCCTGGCCGAGCACATCGCCGGCAGCGAAGACGCGTTCGCCGACATGATGAACAAGACCGCCGCTGACCTGGGCATGACCAACAGCCACTTCATGAACCCGACCGGCCTGCCGAACCCCGAGCATTACTCGTCGGCTCACGACATGGCCGTGCTGGCCCGCGCGATCATCCACGAAGACCCGGCTCACTATGCGATCTACTCGCAGAAGGAGTTCTTCTGGAACAACATCAAGCAGCCAAACCGCAACCTCCTGCTGTGGCGCGACAAGACCGTCGATGGCCTGAAAACCGGCCACACCGACGAAGCCGGCTACTGCATGGTGTCCTCGGCCGTACGTGATGGCATGCGCCTGATCGCCGTGGTCTTCGGTACCAACAGCGAGCAGTCCCGTGCCGCCGAAACCCAGAAGCTGCTGACCTACGGTTTCCGCTTCTTTGAAACCCAGACCTTCTACCAGAAGGGTACCGAGCTGGCCCAGTCACCGGTCTGGAAGGGCACCACCAGCCAGGTCAAGGCCGGTCTGGCCAACGACCTGAGCATGACTTTGCCTAAAGGCCAATTGAAACGCCTGGCCGCAAGCATGACCATGAACCCACAGCTGATGGCGCCGATCGCCAAAGGTGACGTGATTGGTAAAGTGGAAGTCAAACTGGATGACAAAGTGGTTCACAGCGCTGACCTGATCGCGCTGGAGCCTGTGGAGGAAGGTGGTTTCTTCCGTCGAGTCTGGGATAGCATTCGGCTATTCTTCTACGGGTTGTTCAACTGATATCGTGACCTGCCACGCCCCCGCCTGCACATGCGGGGGCGTTGTTGTTGCCACGGCTTACGAGGCCGTTACCGCCATGACCGAACCAGACGTCAAGTCGCACAAAATCGAATTCCCCTGCGCTGATTATCCGATCAAGGTAATCGGCGACACCGTGGTCAATTTCAAGGACACGGTGATCGAGATCCTCAAGAAATACGCTGAAGTCGATCTCAAGACCCTGGCCGAGCGCCAGAGCAAGGAAGGCAAGTACACCACCGTGCAATTGCACATCGTCGCCACCGGTGAAGACCAGCTGCACAACATCAACAGTGCCCTGCGTGCTACCGGAATCGTGAAAATGGTGCTGTGATGCCGGCGAGCCTCGGCTTTCGTGAACTCGGATTACTGCCTTACGAGCCTGTGCTTGAGGCCATGCGTCGGTTCACCGACCAGCGCGGCCCTGAAACAGGCGACGAAATCTGGCTGGTGGAGCACCCGGCGGTGTTCACCCAGGGCCAGGCGGGCAAGGCCGAGCATCTGTTGATACCGGGTGACATCCCGGTGGTGCAGACCGATCGCGGAGGCCAGGTGACCTATCACGGTCCGGGCCAGTTGGTGGCCTACCTATTGCTGGACGTACGCCGACTCGGTTTCGGTGTGCGCGATCTGGTCAGCCGCATGGAGCGCTGCCTGATCGAATTGCTCGCCAGTTACAACGTCGAGGCGGCGGCCAAGGCCGATGCGCCGGGCGTCTATGTCGATGGGGCAAAAATCGCCTCCCTCGGCTTGCGGATTCGCAATGGCTGTTCCTTCCATGGCCTTGCCCTGAACGTGGACATGGACCTTGCGCCATTCCGCCGGATTAACCCCTGCGGGTATGCGGGGCTGGCCATGACCCAGCTGAGCGACCAGGCAGGCCCGATCGAACTCTCTGAGGTAAGGGCAAGGCTGCGCGGGCAGCTGGTCAAGCACCTCGACTATGCTGAGCAGACGACCCTTACGGGCGGAATCTTCTGAATATGACTACTGTTGTGCAAGAACCAGTGCAAACCGTGACACCGGCGCCACGCCCCAAGGTCGAAGCCGGCGTAAAGCTGCGTGGCGCAGAGAAAGTTGCGCGTATCCCGGTAAAGATCATCCCCACCGACGAGCTGCCGAAAAAGCCTGACTGGATTCGCGTGCGTATTCCGGTTTCGCCGGAAGTCGACCGTATCAAGCAACTGCTGCGTAAACACAAGCTGCACAGTGTGTGTGAAGAGGCATCCTGCCCGAACCTGGGCGAGTGCTTCTCCGGTGGTACTGCGACGTTCATGATCATGGGTGACATCTGCACCCGTCGTTGCCCGTTCTGTGACGTCGGCCATGGCCGCCCGAAACCACTGGACGTCGACGAGCCGAAGAACCTGGCAGTTGCCATTGCCGACCTGCGCTTGAAGTACGTGGTGATTACCTCGGTAGACCGCGACGACCTGCGTGACGGCGGTGCCCAGCACTTTGCCGACTGCATCCGCGAGATCCGCGCCTTGTCGCCGGGCGTACAGCTCGAGACCCTGGTACCGGATTACCGTGGTCGCATGGACGTAGCGTTGGCGATCACCGCCGAAACGCCACCGGATGTGTTCAACCACAACCTTGAAACCGTCCCGCGCCTGTACAAGGCTGCGCGTCCGGGCTCCGACTACCAGTGGTCGCTGACCCTGCTGCAGAAGTTCAAGGAACTGGTGCCGCACGTACCGACCAAGTCCGGCCTGATGCTGGGCCTGGGCGAGACCGACGAAGAAGTGATCGAAGTGATGCATCGCATGCGCGAGCACAACATCGACATGCTGACCCTGGGCCAGTACCTGCAGCCATCGCGCAGCCACTTGCCGGTGCAGCGTTTCGTGCACCCGGACACCTTCGCCTGGTTCGCCGAGGAAGGCTACAAGATGGGCTTCAAGAACGTCGCTTCCGGCCCATTGGTGCGTTCTTCGTATCACGCCGACCAGCAGGCGCATGAGGCCAAGATCAAGCTTTGATCGAAGGCTGGTACCTGAATGCCGATGTTCGCTGACCAGCGACATCGGCATTTTTGTTTGCCCGGTCCTTACAAGGAGACGTCTGGATGAATCTGCCGATCGACTATCAGCACGAAGCAGCGGCCTGCAGCCCGCTGTTGCCCAAGGCACTGCCCGACAACGGCCGTATCGCCATCATCGCACCGGCCGGGCCTGCCCAGCTGGATACGCTCAAGGCCCTCCAGTGGTTCACGGATCGCGGTTACCAGTGCCGGGTCTATCCGGGGGTAACGGAAGCCGAGGGGTATCTGGCCGGAAGTGATGCGCGACGTCTGGCCGACCTGCATGCAGCGTTTGCTGCCACGGATATCGACGCCATCATCTGCCTGCGAGGGGGGTATGGCAGCATGCGCCTGCTCGATGGCATCGACTATGAGCTGTTGCGTCGTCATCCCAAGCCGCTGGTGGGCTACAGCGATATCACCGCCTTGCACAGCGCCATCGCCCGGCATTCCGGTTTCGTGACCTTCCATGGCGCGATGCTCAAGTCCGAGCTACTGGCCAACAAGCAGGAACCCACCGTGGCGTCGCTGTTTGAGCTGCTCAGGGGCCGTCTCGGGCGGGGTGACACCTTGGAGCACCCGCAGGCCTACCCATTGACTACGATCGTTTCTGGTGCCGCCTCAGGCCGTTTGACCGGCGGTAACCTGGCGATGCTGTGCGCCACCTTGAACACCCCTGCAGAAGTGCACTGCCAGGGCGGCATCCTGTTCATCGAGGACGTCAACGAACCGCTGTACCGCATCGACCGCCTGCTGACCCAGTTGCGCCTGGCCGGTAAGTTCGAGGGGCTTCGTGGTGTACTGGTGGGTGACTTTGCAGGTCTGGAGCTGGCGCAGCTCGCGCCGATTTTCAGGCAGATGTTCGAGCCCTTGCACATTCCGGTGCTGGCCGGATGGCGTAGCGGACACTGTGATCCCAACCTGACGTTGCCCCTGGGTGCTCAGGTACATCTGGACGCTGACCGTCATCGACTGCTGTTGCAGCAGGATTTGTTCGCGCAATAAAAAACGCCCCGTTGAAGGGGCGTTTTTCGTTCAGCGCTGGCGCAGGCTTTCCAGCAACTTGTGGGTCGGGTAGCCATCGGCGGGCCAGCCCTGTGCCTGTTGCGCACTACGGATCGCCTTGCGGGTGTTGGCGCCGATAATGCCGTCGGCAGCACCGGCGTCGTAGTTCTTGGCGCTGAGCAGGGTTTGCAGCTCCACGCGCTCGCTGCGGCTGAGCGGCAGATCATCCTTCGGCCAGCTGCCGGCGATATAGCCCGAGCCAGTGAAGCGCTGGCTCAGCAGGCCAACCGCCATCGCGTAGGACGAGGAGTTGTTGTACTTGAGAATGGCGCGGAAGTTGTCCAGCACCAAAAATGCCGGGCCGCGATAGCCCGCGGGCAGCAGTAGGGCGGCGGAGAGCTGTTCGCTGCCGCCAGGCAGGCGTACGCCGGCCGGCAGTTTCAGGCCCAGTTGCATCCACTCGGCCACGCTCTTGCGCTGGGCGCCATCGGCGAGCCAGTAGTCGAAGCCGGTAGGCAATTGCACCTCAAAACCCCAAGGCTCCCCGCGTTTCCAGCCGGAGCTCTGCAGGTAATGGGCGGTAGACGCCAGTGCATCGGCAGAACTGTTCCAGATATCCCGGCGGCCATCGCCGTCGAAATCCACCGCATGGGTGTTGTAGGTGGTGGGGATGAACTGGGTCTGGCCCATGGCACCCGCCCAGGAACCGCGCATGGCATCAGGCTGGATATCGCCGTTTTGCAGAATCTGCAGGGCGGCGATCAACTGGGCCTGGGCAAAGGCCGGACGGCGGCCTTCGTAGGCCAGGGTAGCCAGGGAGCGGATGACGGACTTGCTACCCTGGAACTGGCCGAAGTTGCTTTCCATGCCCCAGACCGAGACCAGCACATCGCGGTCGACGCCGTAGCGTTGTTCGATCTGGCCGAGCAGGACGGCGTGTTTTTCCAGCAGGGCTTTACCGTTGCGCACGCGCAGCGGCGACAGGGCGCCGTCGAGGTATTCCCACACCGGGCGAGTGAACTCCGGCTGGCTGCGGTCGGCCTTGACCACGTCCATATCGGGCGTGACGCCAAGGAAAGCGCTATCGAAGGTGGTGGGCTTGATGCCTGCTTGCAGGGCTTGCTGACGGAAGCCTGCCTGCCATTGGGCAAAGGTTTGCAGCGGTTGGATTTCGCTGCTGGTGTCGACTGCCGGGTTCGGCACGGTCACGACCGGAGCAGGCTGGGCGGGCGCCAGCGGCAGTGCATCGGCGGCGGTGGGTTTTTCCGCGCAGGCGACAAGGAAGATGAGGCTGGAGGCGGCAATCAGTTGGCGAGGCTGCCAACGACGGGAAAGACAAAGGGGCATGCACAGGTCCAGGTATTTCAGGTCAGGTGCCGACCATATCATGCCTGCTGAAATCTTGCCTTTATGCGGCCAAAAAGTAAGAAGCCTCCCAATCTCTCGATTGGAAGGCTTCGCGGCGGTAGCTGCCTTTGCCTTTGCCGGGTTGTTCCTGGCGGCAGCGGAACAGCGGTTGGGCGATGAGTGATTTGGCCTTGTTGGGCCGGGCTTTTGTGGGTTTTTTGCTCATGGGAGGATGACCTCTGGGTGGGTTGTGGCGCGAATATAGGATTGAACGCATCGCGGGGCAAGCCCGTTCCTACCGAGCGGATGGGGTCACTCGGCAGGCAATGTCAGCCGCTGCCCCGCCATCAACAGCGAAAGCCGCGCCAGGCTGGTCCAGGGCGAGCCCTGGGCCTGGCCTTTGATTTGTGCGTCGATGCGCTGGGCATCTTGCAGCAGTTGGCTCCAGCGCTGCGCCGAAAGACGCTGCAGGGCCTTGCTCATCAGCGGCTTGCGCTTGTCCCAGACCGGTGGTCGTGCCTGGCTGAACGCTTTGTCCAGCGGCACGCCCTGGCTGAATTGCTGGGCCAGGCTCGCCAGCAGGCGTAACTCACGGGCCAGGGCCCAGAGGATCACCGGCGGCTCGACGCCTTCGCCGCGCAAGCCTTCGAGCATGCGCAGGGCATGAGCGGCCTCGCCGTTGAGGATCGCATCGACCAGGCCGAAGACATCGAAGCGGGCGCTGTCGGCCACGGCAGCCTGCACGGTTTCGACAGTGATCTGATTGCCTTCTGCCAGCAGCTTGAGCTTTTCGATTTCCTGGGCGGCGGCAAGCAAGTTGCCTTCGACCCGGGCAGCGATCAGATCAACGGCATCACGCTGGGCCGACAGTCCTGCCTGGGACAGGCGCTGGTTGATCCACTGCGGCAGTTGCTGGGCATCGACCGGCCAGATCTGTATGAACTGGACCTGTGAGCCTTCAATCAGTGCTTTGCCCCATTTGGTCTTCTGCGCACTGCCGTCGAGCTTGGGCAGGCTGATCAGCAGCAGGGTGTCTTCGGCAGGCCGGGAGCAGTATTCGATCAGGGCTGCCGCGCCCTTGTCGCCTGGCTTCCCCGAGGGCAGGCGCAGTTCCAGCAGGCGGCGCTGGGCGAACAGGGAGAGGCTGGCACCGGCCTGGAGCAGGGTGCCCCAGTCGAAGTTGGCGTCGGCACTGAACACCTGGCGCTCGTCGAAGCCTTGCTGGCGTGCCGCGCCGCGAATGGCGTCGGCAGCTTCCTGGCACAGCAACGGGTCGTCGCCACTGATCACGTAGACCGGTGCGAGCGGGCTTTGCAGGTGCTTGTTGAGCTGGGCGGGGGAGAGTTTCATGGTCGCAGGCGGGGCACCGAAGTGCCCCGTTCAGGCTCAGTTCATCGGCAGTTGCAGGGGCGACTGCTGAGGCGTCTCTTCCTGGGCGCGGCGGGCCGCTTCCATGGCGTCGGCTTCGGCCTTGGCACGTTCGTCGGCTTTTTGCTGCAGCACCTCGAGTTGGGCCGGGGTCAGCAGTTGCAGGCGAACCAGCATGTTCTGCACCAGTTCGCGGCGCATTTCCTGGCGAGCCTGGGTGGCTTCCTGCTGGGAGCCGGTGATGTTGTTGCCGTCGTGCACGTAGATCTTGCGCACTTCGAGCTTGTCGTTAAGCAGGTTGGTGTCGTTGTGACCATCGATGGAGTAGCTCAGCACGGTGGTCAGCTCGTATTCAGCCGAGCGACCGGAGCCGCCAGCGTAGGAGGCTGCGCGTTGAGATTCCTGTTCGTTGGTCAGGATCAGTTTGTACGGTGCGCCCGCGTGTACGTTGACGCCGCTGTTCTGCAGGGCCTGGCGCAGTTGGACCACGGTGTCGCCGTAGGCGTTGCGTGCGCTCAGGTCCAATTCATTGAATGCCAGTTCGGTCTGGCCGGTGCCGCGCAGCTGGAAACCGCAGGCGCTGAGCATGACGGCCAGGCCGATCACCAGCAGATTGCGTTTGATCATCTTGTAGCTCCCTCTTGGGCCGATTCTGTGTACGGGCCCGCCGTTCAGGCGGGCCCGTAGTCCTGTCAGTTGGCGACGATGTTGACCAGCTTGCCCGGTACCACGATGACCTTGCGGATGCTCAGGCCTTCGGTGAAGCGCAGCACGTTCTCGTTGCTGCGGGCGGCGGCTTCGATGTCTTCACGGCTGGCGCCGGCCGGCATTTCGATCTGTCCGCGCAGCTTGCCATTGACCTGGATGACCAGAACGATGCTGTCCTGGACCAGGGCGCTTTCGTCCAGCGTCGGCCAGGCGGCATCGATCACGGCATCCTGGTGACCCAGGCGCTGCCACAGCTCATGGCTGATGTGCGGGGTGATCGGCGCCAGCAGCAGGGCGACGGTTTCCAGGCCTTCCTGCAGCAGGGCGCGGTCTTGCTCGGTCGCTTGTGGTGCTTTTTCCAGCACGTTCATCACGGTCATCACCTGGGCGATGGCGGTGTTGAACTTGTGGTGCTGGCCGACATCGATGCTGGCCTGTTTGATGGCAGCGTGGATGGCGCGGCGGATCACCTTCTGGGCGTCGTCCAGGACCGCGACGTCGAGCTTGCCTGGCAAGCCCTGGGCCACGTGGGCCTGGGCCAGGCGCCAGACACGGCGCAGGAAGCGGTTGGCGCCTTCAACGCCGGAGTCGGACCACTCCAGGCTCATGTCGGGCGGCGATGCAAACATCATGAACAGACGGCAGGTGTCGGCGCCGTAGGCATCGATCATGGCCTGTGGGTCAACGCCGTTGTTCTTGGACTTGGACATCTTCTCGGTGCCGCCGATCTCGACCGGCAGGCCGTCGGTTTTCAGGCGGGCGCCGATGATCTTGGCCTTGGCATCACGTTCGATTTCGACGTCGGCCGGGTTGAACCAGTCCTTGCCGCCATTGCTGGCCACACGGTAGTAGGTTTCGGCGACGACCATGCCCTGGGTCAGCAGGTTCTTGAACGGCTCGTTGGAGGTGACCAGGCCTTCGTCGCGCATCAGCTTGTGGAAGAAGCGCGCGTAGAGCAGGTGCAGGATGGCGTGTTCGATACCGCCAATGTACTGGTCTACCGGCAGCCAGTGGTTGGCAGCCTTTGGATCGACCATGCCGCCTTCGTAGTTTGGCGAGGCGTAGCGGGCGAAGTACCAGGACGACTCGACGAACGTGTCCATGGTGTCGGTTTCGCGCTTGGCTGCCGTGCCGCATTTAGGGCAGGTGCACTCGTAGAACTCAGGCATGCGAGCCAGTGGCGAACCTGCGCCATCCGGTACCACGTTTTCAGGCAGGGTGACGGGCAACTGGTCTTCAGGGACCGGCACATCGCCGCAGGACGGGCAGTGGATGATCGGGATCGGGCAGCCCCAGTAGCGCTGGCGGCTGATGCCCCAGTCGCGCAGGCGGAACTGGGTGCGCGACTTGCCGAGTTCTTTCTTGATCAGTGCCACTTCGATGGCATCGAAGGCGCCTGGGAAGTCCAGGCCATCGAACTCGCCGGAGTTGATCAGCGGGCCGTGTTCGCCACAGGCAGCATCCCACTCGGCAGCCACGTCATCGCCCAGGGAGGTGCGAACGACGGCCTTGAACGGCAGGTTGTACTTCTTGGCGAACTCGAAATCACGCTCGTCATGGGCCGGAACGGCCATGACCGCGCCGTCGCCGTAGTGCATCAGGACATAGTTGGCGACCCACACCGGCAGTTTTTCACCGGTCAGCGGGTGCTCGACGAACAGCGAGGTGGCCAGGCCCTTTTTCTCCTGGGTGGCGACGTCGGCTTCGGCGACGCTGCCGCTCTTGCATTCGTCGATGAACGCTTGCAGCTCAGGGTTGCCCTGGGCTGCCTGGGTGGCCAGCGGGTGCTCGGCTGCAACGGCCACGTAGGTCGCGCCCATCAGGGTGTCGGGACGGGTAGTGAAGACCTTCAGCGCCCCGGCGTGGCCGATGCTGGCCTGGTCGTAGGGGAACTGCACTTCCATGCCGCGGGACTTGCCGATCCAGTTGCGCTGCATGGTCTTGACCTGTTCAGGCCAGCCCGGCAGCTCGTCGAGGCTTTCCAGCAGCTCGTCGGCGTAGTCGGTGATCTTGAAGTAGTACATCGGAATTTCACGCTTTTCGATCAGCGCGCCCGAACGCCAGCCACGGCCGTCGATGACCTGCTCGTTGGCCAGTACGGTCTGGTCGGCCGGGTCCCAGTTCACGGTACCGTTCTTGCGGTAGATCACGCCCTTTTCAAACAGGCGGGTGAACAGCCACTGTTCCCAGCGGTAGTAATCCGGCTTGCAGGTGGTGACTTCACGGGACCAGTCGAAGGCAAGGCCCAGGCTCTTGAGCTGGGTCTTCATGTAGTCGATGTTCTCGTACGTCCACTTGGCCGGCGCGACGTTGTTCTTCATCGCGGCGTTTTCGGCCGGCATCCCGAAGGCGTCCCAACCCATTGGTTGCATGACGTTTTTGCCCAGCATGCGGTGGTAGCGGGCAATCACGTCACCGATGGTGTAGTTGCGCACGTGGCCCATATGTAGCTTGCCGCTCGGGTACGGGAACATCGATAGGCAGTAGTACGTCTCCTTGCCTTCCTGTTCACTGACTTCAAAAGACTTTCGCTCGTCCCAAAACGATTGGGCGGCGGCTTCGATTTCGCGGGGCTGATAGAGTTCGTGCATGGCTACTTTGCGCTGAGAAATGGGAGACCTTATCCAGGCAGCGATAAAAACGCTGCATCGGCAATCCGGTGTCAAAAGGGTGAACGCCCTAGCATACATGAGCGCTGTCCACCGAGGGAAACCCTGATTGCACAGCCTGCGGCGCAGCGGGCCGTTGGTCGCGGCGCCCTGCTGCTTTTGCGAGTGACGCTAAGCTCAGGTGTGGGGGAGATATATTTATCTTCAATGAGGTGAACGGATGGGAGAGTCGCAGCTACAAGCAACAAAACCCGAGCTTTACGAGCGGCTGATTGATCGTCTGGGGCTGGCCCTGGATGTCGCTAGAACGGCCGTTCGGTTACGCGATGAAGTGCCTGCTGAATTGGAGTTGCGTGGTCTTAGCCGCGCTGAATTCGATGTGATCAAGGCCTATCTGGACTCCCTTCCAGAAGGCGGGCATGGACGCGCTGGCGCACAGCTATCACCGGAGCCGCCACCTTCGGCCAGAGTCGTCTGGCTCAAAGACAAGACGCGCCCCACCACCACGGCAAAATCCAGGACGCTGCAATTCAAATAGCCGTTCGGATTCCCAGGCGCAATGCGGAGTGCGCCACATTCGGAAAAACCATGAGGATCGGCGCCTGACTACGCTTGTTGCCAGGTGCCGATCCTTTTAGGCTGCGCACCTCCCTGGAGGTGTCCTGTGCCGATCCGCTACCTGATCAAACAACTGATTCTGCCCCCTGGCATTCTATTCCTTTTGCTGCTTCTGGCCTGGTGGCTGCGCCGCTCCTGGCCGCGGCTTTCTGCCCTGTGCTTCGTGCTGGGCCTGGGTGGGTTGTGGTTGATGAGCTTGCCGGTTGTTGTCGAGCGTTCGGCGCGCTGGCTGGAAACCGAGCCGGCGCTGAACCAGGCGAATTGGGCGCAACTGGCCGAGCGGGCAGATGCCATTGTCATTCTGGGTGCCGGGCGAGAGCGTGGCGATCCGGCCTGGGGCGATGTCGACCAGCCAACCGGCGTGGCCATGGAGCGCATGCGCTATGCCGCGCAATTGGCCAAGGCGTCAGGCTTGCCGTTGCTGACCAGTGGAGGCCTGCATTTTGGTGCGCCTCCCAGCGAGGCGCAGTTGATGGCCGATGCCCTCCAGCGTGACCTGGGTGTTGCGGTGCGCTGGCAGGAAGGGCGCAGCCGCACGACCTGGGAAAATGCCCGGATGACTGCCGAAATGCTGCAGCCCCTGGGCATCAAGCGTGTGGTGGTGGTGACTCAGGCCTGGCATATGCAGCGCTCGCGCTGGAGCTTCGAGCAGGCCGGCTTCGAGGTGGTGCCAGCGCCGGTCGGCTTTCTTGGGCGCGATCATGCCCGGCCGTTCGGTGGCTGGCTGCCAGAGAGCAAGTCGATCTGGCAGAGCGGCCAACTGCTCAACGAGGCAGTCGGCCTGCTCGGCTATCGGACGTTCTACTAGACGGTCTTGGCGATGCGGCTGGCGAGCAGGGCCCAGCCCAGCAACAGCGCGCAGAGGATCACCAGGGGCCAGGAGCGGTACTGCAGGTACGGTGTGAGCTGCTGCATCGGCACCACTTCGCCGTAGAGGATCCCGCGCTCGAACTGCGGGATCTGCACCGTGATACGCCCGAACGGGTCAATCAGACCGGTCACGCCATTGTTGGTGGCGCGGATCATCCAGCGCCCCGCCTCCAGTGCGCGCATCTGGGCCATCTGCAGGTGTTGCAGCGGGCCGATCGAGGTGCCGAACCAGGTATCGTTGCTGATGGTCAGGAGAATGTCGCTGCGCGCTGCCAGGCTTGCAGCGAACTCCGGGTAGACCACTTCGTAGCAAATGTACGGAGCGATCTGATAGCCCTTGGCTTGCAGCAATGGCTGGTCCGACGGGCCTCGGGCAAAGTCCGACATGGGCAGGTCGAAGAAGGCGATCAGGCCGCGAAGCATGTCCTGCAAGGGTACGTACTCACCGAACGGCACCAGCTTCTGCTTGAGGTAGGTGCCATCGCCTTCGCCGGTCACGGTAATGCCGTTGTAGTAGCGACGTTGCTGGTGGACGATCTCGCGTACCGGGAGCCCGGTAATCAGCGCCGAATGACGCTCGGCGGCAAAACTCCCCATCATGTCCAGGTAACCCTGGGCCTGGTCCTTGAGGATCGGCACCGCAGTCTCCGGCCACACCAGCAAGTCGACGGGCTTGGAGCTGAAGCTCATGTCCCGGTACAGCGCGAGTTGGGCATTGACGTGTTCGGGGTTCCACTTCATTTCCTGCTCGACGTTGCCTTGCAGGGCCGCGACGGTCAGGGGCTTGCCGGCTGGCGTGGTCCAGGCGTGATCCTTCAGTGCCATCCCCACGCCCCAGGGCGCCAGCAGCAACACAATGGCCACCGCCAGGAAGGACTTGCGTTCACGCAGGCGTGGCAGGTTGCACAGCAAGGCTGCGCACAGGGCCAGGCAGAAGGAGATCAGCCACATGCCGCCGATCGGGGCCAGGCCGGACAGCGGGCCATCAAGCTGGCTGTAGCCGGAGTACAGCCAGGGAAAGCCGGTGAGGAACCAGCCGCGGAACGCTTCCTGGCCCACCCACAAGGCCGCGAAGCACAGGGCGTCGGCCAGGGGCGCTTCGTTGCGACGCAGCCAGCGTGCCCAGACCCAGGCGGGCAGGGCAAAGAACCAGGCGATGGCGGCAAAGAACGCCACCAGCAAGCCGGTCGCCAGTAGCGGTGTCGCGCCGCCGTAGGTGTTGATGCTGACGTAGATCCAGCTGGTGCCGGCGGCGTACAAGCCAAAGCCGAAGCACCAGCCGCGGCCCAGGGCCTGACGCGGGCTCAGCTCGCGCAGGCCAAGGTAGAACAGGCCGGCCGCCAGCAAAGCCAGCGGCCAGATGTCGAACGGCGCCAGGGCCAGGGTGGTGATTGCGCCAGCCGCCACGGCCAGCAGGTTACCGGGCCAGCCGGGGCGGGTGATCCAGCGCATGGTTGTCCTTAACGGGTGATAGGGGTCAGACGCAGCAGGTGTATCCGGCGGCTGTCGGCGTTGAGAATGCGGAAGCGATACGGGCCGATCTCGGTGGTCTCGTTACGCTTGGGCAGGTGGCCGAAGGCGCTCATCACCAGGCCGCCGACCGTATCGAACTCATCGTCGGAGAACTGGCTGTCGAAGAACTCGTTGAAGTTCTCGATCGGGGTCAGGGCCTTGATCAGGAAGTCGCCACTTGGCAGTGGCTTGATGTAGCTGTCTTCCTCGACGTCATGTTCGTCTTCGATGTCGCCGACGATCTGCTCGAGCACGTCTTCAATGGTGACCAGGCCAGCCACACCGCCGTACTCGTCGATGACGATGGCCATGTGGTTGTGGTTGGCACGGAACTCGCGCAGCAACACGTTCAGGCGCTTGGACTCGGGCACGAAGGTGGCCGGGCGCAGCAGGTCCTTGATGTTGAAGCTGTCGCCATTCTCCTTGAGGATCAATGGCAGCAGGTCTTTGGCCAGCAGCACGCCGAGCACATCGTCATGGCTTTCGCCGACCACCGGGTAGCGCGAGTGCGCAGCGTCGATCACCGCCGGCAGGAACTCGCGTGGCGATTGCGTGGCCTTGATGCTGATCATCTGCGAGCGCGGCACCATGATGTCGCGTACTTGCAGGTCGGCCACCTGGATGGCGCCTTCGACAATGGTCAGCGCCTCGCTGTCGAGCAGCTTGTTCTGGTGGGCTTCGCGCAGCAGCTCAAGCAGCTCCTGGCGGTTTTTCGGCTCATGGGCAAAAGCCTGGGTCAGTTTGCCCAACCAGGACTTTTGCCCGTTGCTCGATCGATCTTCGCTCATGGCGGTTACTCGTGTTCCTTGCTGATATCAGTGGGGGGTAAGTCGTGTTCGTCGTCGGCGTATGGGTCAGGGTGACCCAGTTCGGCAAGCAACTCGCGTTCCAGTGCTTCCATTTCCTCGGCCTCATCATCTTCGATGTGGTCATAGCCCAGCAGGTGCAGGCAACCGTGGATCACCAGGTGCGCCCAGTGGGCTTCGAGGGCCTTGCCCTGTTCGGCGGCTTCGCGCTCGACCACGGCGACGCAGATCACCAGATCGCCCAGCAGGGGAATGTCGAGCAGGTCGTCGGGGACGTCGGCGGGGAAGGACAGCACGTTGGTGGCGTAGTCCTTGTGCCGGTAGGTGTGATTGAGCTCACGGCCTTCGGCTTCGTCCACCAGGCGGATGGTCATTTCCGAGTCGGCAGTGCGCTGGCGCAACGCCAGCTCGCACCAGCGGCGGAAGAGTGCGTCATCAGGGGCAGCGGCATCCGTGGCCCGTTGCAGGTCGAGTTCAAGCATCGCGACGGGTGCCTTCACGGTCTGGCTGCTGGTTTTCAAAACGCTCGTAGGCCTCGACGATGCGCTGCACCAGCGGGTGGCGAACCACGTCTTTGGGCTGGAAGTGGGTGAAGCTGATACCCGGCACGTCCTTGAGCACTTCGATCACATGGGCCAGGCCCGACTTGGTGCCACGCGGCAGGTCGACCTGGGTGATGTCACCGGTGATCACCGCCGTGGAGCCGAAGCCGATACGGGTCAGGAACATCTTCATCTGCTCGACGGTGGTGTTCTGGCTTTCGTCGAGGATGATGAAGCTGTTGTTGAGGGTTCGGCCACGCATGTAGGCCAGCGGGGCGATCTCGATCACCTGGCGTTCGATCAGTTTGGCCACGTGTTCAAAGCCGAGCATTTCATACAGGGCGTCGTACAGGGGGCGCAGGTACGGGTCGATCTTCTGGGCCAGGTCGCCCGGCAGGAAGCCGAGCTTCTCGCCCGCTTCGACCGCAGGGCGCACCAGCAGGATACGGCGTACCTGTTCGCGCTCCAGTGCATCGACCGCGCAGGCCACGGCCAGGTAGGTCTTGCCGGTACCGGCCGGACCGATGCCGAAGTTGATGTCGTTGCCGAGGATTTCCTTGACGTAGCGCTGCTGGTTCAGCCCGCGAGGACGAATCATGCCCTTGCGTGTGCGCAGGGAAACACTGACTTCGTTCACCGCCGGGTTTTCCAGCGCCTGGACTGCAGATTCCTGCAGGAACAGGTGGACCATTTCCGGCGATAGCTCAGTGGCCTTGGTCTCGCGGTAGAGACGGCGCAGCAGTTGCTCGGCAGAGGAGGTGTGCTTGGGTTCGCCGATCAGCTCGAACTGATTGCCGCGGTTGCGGATTTCGATGGCCAGGCGTTGTTCGATGAGGCGCAAATGCTCGTCGAATTGCCCGCACAGATTGGCGAAGCGATGGGCCTCGAAGGGCTCGAGGATGAAACGATGAGGTTCTATGGGTGCGTTCAAGGTTGTTTTTCAGCCGCCCGACGGCAATGGATATGGACTCAAGGATAACCCTAGCCGCTGCAGGGCGAAAGCGCTGAAACGATCAAGGGTCGCCGGGCCAGTGTTGCGGCCCGGCTGGACAGGTCAATGGGCCAGCGAACCGAACAGCGAGTGAGGGCGTGCGTCGTCGATATGGATATCGACGAACTGGCCGATCAGCTTCGGATTGTCGCAGCGGAAGTTGACGATACGATTATTCTCGGTGCGCCCCTGCAACTGGCCAGGGTCGCGGCGCGAGTAGTCGGTGACGAGGATGCGCTGGATGCTGCCGACCATTTGTCGACTGATCTCGAAGCCTTGGGTATCCAGGCGATGCTGCAGGGCCTTGAGCCGCTCCTTTTTCACGTCTTCCGAGGTCTCGTCGGGCAGGTCGGAGGCCGGGGTGCCCGGGCGCTGGCTGTAGACGAAGGAGTAGGAGAAGTCGAAACCGACGTCGGCCACCAGCTTCATGGTCTGCTCAAAGTCTTTTTCGGTTTCGCCCGGGAAGCCGACGATGAAGTCCGAGCTGATGCAGATGCCCGGCACGGCGGCCTTGAGCTTGCGCAGTTTGGACTTGTATTCGAGCACGGTGTGGTTGCGCTTCATCGCCGCCAGCACGCGGTCAGAGCCCGACTGCACAGGCAGGTGCAGGTGCTTGACCAGCTCCGGTACTTCGGCGTGGGCCTGGATCAGGCTGTCGGAGAACTCCAGCGGATGCGAGGTGGTGTAGCGGATGCGGTCGATACCCTCGACGGCGGCGACCACGCGGATCAGCTCGGCAAGATCGGCCAGGCGGCCATCGTGAGTCTGGCCACGGTAGCCGTTGACGTTCTGCCCCAGCAGGGTGATTTCACGCACGCCGTTTTCGGCCAGGTGGATGACCTCGGCCAGCACGTCGTCGAACGGTCGGCTGACTTCTTCGCCGCGGGTGTAGGGCACCACGCAGAAGGTGCAGTACTTGCTGCAGCCTTCCATGACCGAGACATAAGCGGTCGGCCCGTCAATGCGCGGTTCGGGCAGGTGGTCGAACTTCTCGATTTCGGGGAATGACACATCGACCTGAGGCAGGCGCGTGGTGCGCGCAGCGTCGATCATCTCCGGCAGGCGGTGCAGGGTTTGTGGGCCGAAGACCACGTCGACATAGGGCGCGCGCTTGCGGATCGACTCGCCTTCCTGGCTGGCCACGCAGCCGCCAACGGCGATGACCATGTCCGGCTTCAGGTCCTTGAGTTCACGCCAGCGGCCCAGTTGGGAGTAGACCCGGTCCTGGGCGCGCTCGCGGATCGAGCAGGTGTTGAGCAGGATCACGTCCGCGTCTTCGGCCCGCGCAGTGACCTCCAGGGCTTGATGTTCACCCAGCAGATCGACCATGCGCGAGCTGTCGTACTCGTTCATTTGGCAACCGTGGGTTTCGATATAAAGCTTCTTGGCCATGGGAGATCATCAGGTAATTCGAAGAACCGCGCATTATAAGGGGGTGGGCCGGCGGTTCCTAGCATTGTCGGTCCAGGCCCTATGTTATAGTTAGCGCTTACTTTTCAACCTGTGACTGCCCCTTCGAAATGACCAAACGTGAAGCGCCTATCTACAAAGTGATCTTTCTCAACCAGGGCCAGGTATTCGAGATGTATGCCAAGCAGATCTACCAGAGCGATCTGTGGGGCTTTCTGGAGATAGAAGAGTTTGTCTTTGGCGAGCGTACCCAGGTCGTGGTCGATCCGAGTGAAGAAAAACTCAAGGCCCAGTTCGAGGGCGTGGTGCGCAGCTTCGTGCCGATGCATTCGATCGTGCGCATTGATGAGGTCGAGCGCTTGGGAACGCCGAAAATCAGCGAGGCCCGAGGCGTGGGCAACGTGATGCCGTTTCCGATGCCGATGCCGGAGAAGTAGGCCGGCTGTTCAGGGGAGTGGTGCGAAAGGGGTGCGCCCTTCGGCGGTCTGCAGCTCAAGCAGGTACTTGCGGAATATCTGTCCCAGTACCTGGGTCGCCACTTCCAGCTCATCGCGCGGCATTTTTTCCGACACTTCGTCGGCCAGGTCCAGGGCATCCTCTGCGCCGTTGACCGCCGCCATTTTCAACACGATGTACGCCTGTACATTGTTGGCGGCAACGCCTTCGCCCTTGTAGAACATGGTCCCCAGACGATATTGCGCCTCGGCGTGGCCTTGCAGCGAAGCCTGCTCGAAGTAGCTCAGAGCCTGATGAAGATCGCGCGGGGTGTAGGTGCCCTGATAATAGAATTCGCCCAATTCGTATTGAGCCTGGGCGTCGCCTGACTGCGCGGCTTGCTGGCACGCTGCCAGGGCCTGGGGCAGGTCTTCAGGTTGGGAATCGAGGGTGCAGCGGCCCGTTGCTGGAATCAGCAACGAGTTACCGCCTGCCGAGGCCAGCAGGGGCTGAAGAAGCAACAGGCAGCCCAGGGCGAGGGCGCGGCCGGTGCGGTTCATGGGGATCGACTTACCTCTGCAAAGCTGCGGCCAAAGTGTCTGGTGGCACATTATGGGATAAGCAGCGCCTACCTTACAAAGTCTTTACTCGATTTTCTGTTATCGCGGGGCAAGCCCGCTCCTACACCGTACAGTGTAGGAGCGGGCTTGCCCCGCGATGGTTCAGATGCAATCAGAGCTTGGCGAACGCCCGCTCGGCAGCATCCAGGGTGATTTTCAGCTCGGTTTCGCCGTGGGCGATCGAGGTGAAACCAGCCTCGAAGGCGCTTGGCGCCAGGTACACGCCACCTTCAAGCATCAGATGGAAGAAGCGCTTGAAGCGCTCGGCATCACTGGCCATCACGTCATCGAAGGTGACGATGTCGTCGGCGCCGCTGAAGTACAGGCCGAACATGCCGCCCGCCTGGGTGGTGACGAACGGAATACCGGCTGCATCGGCGCGCTGCTGCAGACCATCAAGCAATTTGCTGGTGTAGGCCGTGAGCTCGTCGTGGAAGCCTGGGCGGCTGATCAGCTTGAGGGTGGTCAGGCCGGCGGCCATGGCCAGCGGGTTGCCCGACAGGGTGCCAGCCTGGTAGACCGGGCCCAGTGGCGCGATCTGTTCCATGATCTTGCGCTTGCCGCCAAAGCAGCCCACCGGCATGCCGCCACCGACGATCTTGCCGAAGGTCGACAGGTCCGGGGTAACGCCGTAGTGCGCCTGGGCGCCGCCCAGGGCAACGCGAAAACCGGTCATCACTTCGTCGAAGATCAGCACCACGCCGTGCTGGTCGCACAGTGCACGCAAGCCTTCGAGGAAGCCCGGTGCCGGCGGCACGCAGTTCATGTTGCCGGCCACCGGCTCGACGATGATGCAGGCCACTTCCTGGCCCACTTCGGCCAGCATCTTCTCGACGGCGTCGATGTCGTTGAATGGCAGGGTCAGGGTGTGTTTGGCAAAGGCTGCCGGTACACCTGCGGAGCTGGGTACGCCCTGAGTCAGCAAGCCGGAGCCGGCCTTGACCAGCAGGCTGTCGGAGTGGCCGTGGTAGCAGCCCTCGAACTTGATGATGCTGTCACGGCCGGTAAAACCACGGGCCAGACGAATGGCGCTCATGGTCGCTTCGGTACCGGAGCTGACCATGCGCACCATTTCCATCGACGGCACGATCGAGCAGACCAGGTCGGCCATCTCGGTTTCCATGGCGGTTGGCGCGCCGTAGGACAGGCCGTGCTCAAGCTGCTTGCGCACCGAGTCGAGTACGTCCGGGTGGCTGTGGCCGAGGATCATCGGGCCCCAGGAACCCACGTAGTCGACGTAGCGCTTGTCATCTTCGTCGGTGACGTAGGCACCTTCGGCATGCTTGAAGAACAGCGGCGTGCCGCCAACGCTCTTGAACGCCCGCACCGGCGAGTTGACGCCACCGGGGATGTGCTTCTGGGCGTTGGCAAACAGGGTTTCGGAACGAGACATGATGGGCTCTCTCAATCAGGCAGATGCGAACAGGGCATTGAAGGCGCGGGCACGGCGGGTGACTTCCTGCGTGCTGTCGGCGCCGAACAGGCCGTGAATCACCGCTAGCAGGTCGGCGCCGTGGGCGACCAGCGGGGCAGCGTTGTCCAGGGTGATGCCGCCGATCACGCAGATCGGCAGTTTGAGCCGGGTACGGGCTTGTTCCAGCAGCGCGGTGTCGGCGGCTGGTGCACCCGGCTTGGTCACGGAGTTGAAGAAGCGGCCGAAGGCGACATAGCTGGCACCTTCACGGGCGGCTTGTTCGGCCAGCTCCAGCTGGGCGTGGCAGGTAGAACCGATGATTGCCTCGCGCCCCAGCAGGGTACGGGCCGGGGTCAGCGGGCCGTCGGTCTGGCCCAGATGAACGCCGACACCCAGGCGTGCGGCCAGCTCGGCATCATCGTTGATGATCAGACGGGTCTTGTAGCGGCTGCACAGCTCGGCCAGGGCTTCAGCCTCGCGCAGGCGGCGGGCTTCATCCTGGCTTTTGTCACGGTATTGCAACAAGGTCACGCCACCGTCGAGGGCCGCTTCGACGTAGGGCAAAAACTTGCCGGCCAACAGCTGGCTGTCGGTGATGGCATACAGACCGCGTAGCTTCATCTCGGGGCCTCGGGTTCAGGAACAGAAATCCAGGGGAAGGCGACGCGGCACGTATTGGCCTTTGCCCAGTTGTTCGGCATCGCGCAGGGTGCGCCAGGTGTAGTCAAGGGCCGAGCGTACGGCGCTTTGCAAGTGTTCACCCAGGGCCAGGCGGCCGGCCAGGGCGCTGGCCAGGGTGCAACCCGAGCCGTGGTAGCTGCCAGGCAGGCGTTGGCAGGTCCAGGTGTGACGCTGGCCATCGCGGCTGTACAGGCGGTTGTGGATTTCATGCTCGTCACCGTGACCGCCGGTGATCAGCAGGTGTCTGACGAAGGGCAGCAGTTTTTCTGCGCATTCGTCGGCAGTGCCTTCCGGCAGCTCGGCCAGGATGCGGGCCTCGGGCAGGTTCGGTGTGGCAATGGTCGCCAGCGGCAGCAACCGCTCGCGCATGGCATAGCCAACCTCATCCTTGCCCAGGCGGCCACCGCCGCCAGCGCGCAGTACCGGGTCGCAGACCAGCGGCAGGTGCGGGTGGGCACTGAGCAGTTCGACGACGGTGTCGACCATGTCCAGCGAGCCGAGCATGCCCAGCTTGACCGCGGCTACCGTCGAATCGGCGAGCACGGCGTTAGCCTGGGCCAGTACCCACTCGCGGTCGAGCACGCGAAAGTCACTGACATTGACGGTATCCTGCACGGTCAAAGCGGTCACGGCGGGAGCGGCGTGGCAACCTTGAGCAATCAGGGCTTCGATATCTGCCTGCAAGCCGGCGCCGCCACTTGGGTCGTGGCCGGAGAGACAGAGGACAACGGGGCGGGAGCTGTAGGTATTCATGGTGCGCGAGCTTACCACCAATCGCTTTTGTCGGGTCTGCCCCTGCAGTGAGGTTTTTTGATCAAGTGGTCAGGAAGTGCATGTATAAATCTCTGAAAGTACCGTTCTAGAGCCTTCCGATCAAAGTTTTAAGTAGCCTCTGGCAGCCCTGAAAAGCTATGCTAGAGTGCTCGAATCTACCGATAACGGTTACTGCCGGATTGCGTCGCCTCAAACGGATAGGGGGCCTTTGCGACACGACCGGGACAGACCATGCTGGGGCTGTATGCGCTATTTGCTGATTGTTGTGCTGGGCTGGTTGCCATTGCTGGCCGGGGCGGTCGATTTCGACGATTCAACGCGTAGCCTGCCCCTGGGGCGGGAAATGCACGTGTTCGAGGATCGCGAGGGGAATGCCAGCATTGCGCAGGTGAGTGCTCCGGCATTCAGCGAGCACTTTCGCCGACACCAGGCCGATGTGCTCAACGCGGGTTATTCAACCTCGGTGTTCTGGATCAGGCTCGATTTGCACTACACCGCCCTGCCTTCGGCCGCCCCGCGCAGTTGGTTGCTGGAGCTGGCCTACCCACCACTGGACCACCTGGAACTCTACCTGCCCGACGCCACCGGCACGTTCCGCCTGGCGCAGCGCACCGGCGACGCCTTGCCCTATGCCAGCCGCCAGATCGAGCAAAACAACTACCTGTTCGAGTTGCCCTTTGCCCCCGGGCAAACCACCACGGCCTACTTGCGCCTGCACAGCCAGGGCTCGGTACAGGCACCCCTGACCTTATGGTCCGCCAAGGCCTACCTGGAAGCGCAACCCACCCGTCTCTATGTGCTCGGTCTGATCTACGGCGTACTGCTGGGCATGCTGGTGTACAACCTGTTCATCTATCTCAGCGTGCGTGACACCAGCTACCTCTATTACATCCTCTATATCGCCTCGTTCGGCCTTTACCAGGTATCGGTCAACGGCGCCGGCGTGGCGTACTTCTGGCCGGACAACCCCTGGTGGGCGAACGCCGCCACGCCACTGTTCATCGGGGCTGCCGGATTGTTCGGCTGCCAGTTCGCCCGCAGTTTCCTGCAGCTGGGCCAGCACAGCCGGGTGTTCGACAACCTGCTCAAGTTGCTGATGGCCGGTGGTGTGCTGGTCATGCTGCTGTCGCTGACCAGCAGCTATGCCATTGCCTTGCGCCTGGCCACGGCGCTGGCCCTGCTGTTTACCGTAAGTATCTTTGCCGCCGGGGTGTTTGCCTGGCGCCGGGGCCTGCGGGTGGCGCGTTACTTCATCATTGCCTGGTCGGCCTTCCTGCTCGGTGGGCTGGTCAATACGCTGATGGTCCTGGGCTACCTGCCCAATGTGTTCCTGACCATGTACGCCAGCCAGATCGGCTCGGCCCTGGAGGTCGGCCTGCTGTCGCTGGCCCTGGCCGACCGGATCAACAGCATGCGTGACCAGCAGGCCCAGGCGCTCCGTGAGACCGGCCAGACCCTGGAGCGGCTGAACCAGCAGTTGGCCACTAGCAACCGACTCAAAGACGAGTTCCTGGCCACGGTGACCCACGAGCTGCGCACACCGATGAACGGGGTGATCGGCTCGCTGGAGCTGATGCAAACGCTACCCCTTGAGCCTGAACTGGCCCAGTACCAGCGCACCGCCAGTGCCGCTGCCCAGGACATGATGGGTATGGTCGACGACATCCTGATCCTTACCGAGCTTCAGGCCGGGCGGTTGAGTGCCCACAACGCCCCCTTCGGCTTGCGCGCACTGGTGCAGGAGTTGCGGGCCAAATACGCAGCGGCGGCCCTGGCCAAGGGTTTGTACTTGAGCCTGGATACCCCGGCCGACCTGCCCGAGATGGTGGTCGGTGACCGGCACAAGCTGGCGTTGTGCATCAGCTACCTGCTCGACAACGGGATCAAGTTCACCCATCAGGGCGGGGTGATGCTGCAGGTCAGGGGGCAGTTGCAGGGGCCTCATTTGGTCGGTCTGGCCATCAGTGTCAGCGACAGCGGCATCGGCTTCGACAGCCTGGACGACGCCAACCTCTACCAGCGTTTTTTCCAGGTGGATGGCTCCATGACCCGTCAATATGGCGGCCTGGGCATTGGCCTGGCGATCTGCCGGCAGTTGGCGGGACTGATGGGCGCCCGTCTGCAGCATGAGTCCAACCCGGGGCTTGGCAGCCGTTTTGAACTGCGCTTGAGCCTGGCCATGAGCCAGCCGCAGGCACTGAGCCGGCAGGGGCTAAATCGCAGCTAGTTAGGCGTTTTTGTCACTTTGTACGGGGGGCGGGGCGTGATTCACTGAAATTTCAGACACGTCCGGATCCAGGAGACCCCCCGATGAACCTGCACCAGTACGCTGAAACCCATGAGGTCACCAACCAGCCGCCATCGCTGGATGGCGCCAACCTCTACCGCATCGATCTGCCTTTGCAGGAGTGGTCGCGGCGTTACGGGGCGGGTTGGGCCGAGGCGCGCATTGATGCATACGGGGCGCTGGCCGGTGGGCCATTGATGGCGGCGGGGTTTCTGGCCAACCAGAACACGCCGCAATTCAGTAGCCATGACCGCTATGGTCACCGCATCGACCTGGTGGAGTTTCACCCGGCCTACCACGAGCTGATGCGCACGGCCATCGAGCATGGCCTGCCGTCGCTGCCCTGGACCGACCCTCGTGAAGGCGCCCATGTCGCCCGAGCCTCGATGACCTACCTGCACAGCCAGGCCGAAGCCGGTAGCGGTTGCCCGTTGACCATGACCTTTGCCGCCGTGCCGGCGCTCAAGCTGCAGCCGGAACTGGCTGAATACTGGCTGCCAAAGGTCCTTGCCACTGAGTACGACCCTCGTAACATCGGTGACCGGCACAAGGTCGGTGTGACCCTGGGCATGGCCATGACCGAGAAGCAGGGCGGTACCGACGTGCGCGCCAACACCACCCGCGCCTACCCGGTGGGTGCTCCGGGGCCGGGCCAGGCCTACGAACTGGTCGGGCACAAATGGTTCTGTTCGGCGCCGATGTGCGATGCCTTCCTGACCCTGGCCCAGACTGAAAAGGGCCTGAGCTGTTTCCTGCTGCCGCGCCACCGCCCGGATGACAGCCGCAACCAGTTCTATATCCAGCGCCTGAAGAACAAACTGGGCAATTGCTCCAACGCTTCCAGCGAAGTGGAATTCCGTGGCGCCCTGGCCTGGATGATTGGCGAGGAAGGGCGCGGCGTACCGACCATCATCGAGATGGTCGCCATGACCCGCTTCGACTGCATGGTCGGTTCCAGCGCATTGATGCGTCAGGCCCTGACCCAGGCCGCACACCATTGCGCCCATCGTCAGGTCGGCGGACGCCTGCTGGCCGAGCAGCCACTGATGCAGAACGTGCTGGCTGACCTGGCCCTGGAAAGCGAAGCGGCGCTGGCGCTGAGCCTGCGCATGGGGCACGCCCTGGACCAGCCCGATGATGCCCACCAGGCCCGCTTTGCCCGCCTGGTGACGGCGGTAGGCAAATACTGGATCTGCAAGCGTGCCCCGGCCATGATCAACGAAGCCGCCGAGTGCATGGGCGGCGCGGGGTATGTCGAAGAGAGCATCCTGCCAAGGCTGTACCGCGAGGCACCGGTCAACTCTACCTGGGAAGGTTCGGGCAACGTTCAGTGCCTGGATGTACTGCGCGCGCTGTCCAAGGAGCCGGGTGTGCTCGACACCCTGTTCGACGAGCTGGGCGATGGCCATGGCGACCCCCGACTGGCTGCACATATCGGCAACCTCAAGGCGGCATTCGCCGACACCGGCGACATCCAGTACCGCGCCCGCCAGCTCACTGAAGACATCGCCCTGGGCCTGCAGGCCAAGCTGTTGCTCGAGGCCGGTAATGCCACGGTCAGCGATGCCTTTATCGGCAGCCGCCTGGGCGGCAGTGGCCGGGTCTACGGGGTGTTGCCGCGGGGTGTGGATGTTGGCGAACTGGTGGCACGCGCGACCCCGAACTGGCCGCTCTAACGTGCGTGCCTTTGCCTGAATAAGTAGGCAAGATGGGGGCATGCATGTCAGACAGGAAGTACATTGTGAGCCGTACTGATGAAGCCTTCGTTGTCGTAGAAACCGCCGAGCAGGCCGTCGATCGTCTGGCGAGCCTGCACGAGCAAGCCACCGCAGCCTTGAGCCTGGCGCTCAAGCGCTACCTCAAGGACCGTACCGAGCCCACTGCCGAAGAACGTGCGCAGTTCCGCTACCCGGAACTGCGCCTGACGTACGAGTACCACGGCGAAGTACCGGCCATCACCCGGGCCTACGCCAAGGTGCAGTTGCCGGGTACCTACAGTGTCACCGTGACCCAGCCGGCGTCCTTCCGTAACTATCTGTTGGAGCAGCTCAAGCCACTGATGCGCGACTTCACCGTGACGGTCGAAGTGGGTGTGAGCGAGCAGAACATTCCGTACCCCTATGTGGTCGAGCAGGGCGATGAGCTGGCAGGTTCCGGCATCACCGCAGCGGCGCTGGCGCGGGTGTTCCCCAGCACTGACCTGTCGGCGGCCACCGACGGCATCGCCGATGGCCTGTACGACTGGGCCAACGTCGACCCCTTGCCGCTGGCGCTGTTCGACGCCGCGCGAGTGGATTTCTCGTTGCGCCGCCTGGTGCATTACACCGGCAGCGACTGGCGCCATGTACAGCCGTGGATCTTGCTGACCAACTACCACCGCTATGTCGACCAGTTCGTCAGCCATGGCCTTGAGCAGTTGCGCGATGACCCGCGCTTTGTGCGCATGGTGTTGCCGGGCAACGTGATCATTGAAAAGACCATGGACAACGGTGAAGCCCAGGCCCTGGTGGCTGGCGTGGTCTGGCACCGTTACCAGATGCCGGCCTACCACCTGATTGCTGCCGATGGCGATGGCATCACGCTGGTCAACATTGGCGTAGGGCCTTCCAACGCCAAGAACATCACCGACCACCTGGCGGTGCTGCGCCCGCATTGCTGGCTGATGATCGGTCACTGCGGCGGCCTGCGGCAGTCGCAGACCATCGGTGACTATGTGCTGGCGCACGCTTACATGCGCCGTGACGGCATTCTGGATCGAGTGGTGCCGCCGCACATTCCAATCCCGGCCCTGGCCGAGGTGCAGCTGGCGTTGCAGGAAGCCGCCGCCCAAGTGACCGGCGAACGTGGCGATGAGCTGAAAAAGCGCCTGCGCACCGGCACCGTGCTGACCTACGACGACCGCAACTGGGAGCTGCGCTGGGCCCAGGAGCGACCGTTGATCAACTTGTCGCGGGCCGTGGCGGTCGACATGGAGAGCGGCACCATTGCCGCCCAGGGTTATCGCCTGCGTGTGCCGTATGGCACCTTGCTCTGCGTATCGGACAAGCCGCTGCACAGTGAAATCAAGCTGCCGGGAGCGGCCAACGCCTTCTACAACCGGGCGGTCAGCCAGCACTTGAAGATCGGTATCGCGGCACTGGACCTGCTGCGCACCGAACTCCATTCGCTGCACTCGCGTAAACTGCGCAGTTTCGATGAGCCGCCGTTCCGCTGAGGCCCCATGCCGTTACCCCCACGTTCCACGCCGCGTCGTCCCGCGGCCAAACCCGCCGGTCCGCGTCGCCAAGCCAAGGCGCCGCCGGCCGAGCCGCGGTTGATCCTGTTCAACAAGCCCTTTGACGTGCTGACCCAGTTCAGTGACGGTGAAGGGCGTGCGACCCTCAAGGACTATATCGACATCCCTGGCGTCTATCCGGCCGGTCGCCTGGACCGCGACAGCGAAGGGCTATTGTTGCTGACCAACGACGGCCAGTTGCAGGCGCGCATCGCCGACCCCAAGCACAAGCTGGCGAAAACCTATTGGGTACAGGTAGAGGGCGAGCCGACCGAGGAGCAGCTGCAGCGTCTGCGCGACGGTGTCGAGCTCAATGACGGCCCCACCTTGCCCGCCCAGGCCCGCCAGCTTGAAGAGCCGCAGCTATGGCCGCGCAATCCGCCGGTGCGTTTTCGCAAGAGCGTGCCGACCAGCTGGCTGGAACTGGTGATCAAGGAAGGGCGTAACCGTCAGGTGCGGCGCATGACCGCCGCCGTCGGCCTGCCGACCCTGCGCCTGGTACGGGTGCGGATCGGCGACTGGACGCTGGAGGGGCTGGATCAGGGGCAGTGGCGGGAAGTGCCAGCGAAACGCTAGGCGCTTTCGATATAGCCGATCACCACGCTTTTGATGATGAAGGCGAGGATGCCCAGGCCCAGCACGAAAAACAGGATAAAGGTGCCGAACTTGCCGGCTTTGGACTTTTTCGCCAGGTCCCAGACGATAAAACCCATGAAACCAATCAGGATGGTGACCAGGATGGTCATCATCCATTCTTCAAACAACGCAGGATCCATCGATACTCTCCGGCAGGTTGAGGCGCGCGATTATACGCCCCGCTTGCCGGTCTGACTAACGCAGGTGCGTGAGCGGTAGTTCGGTGCTGGCCAGCACCTGGTTGAGCACAAAGCTCGAACGCACGCTGGTCACCCCTTCGATTCGGGTCAAGTGGCCCAGCAGCAGCTTCTGATAGTGGTCCATATCGGGCACTACCACCTTGAGCTGATAGTCGGCGTCCATCCCGGTGACCAGGCTGCATTCCAGCACCTGGGGCAGATTGCGAATCGCCGTTTCAAAGGCCTCGAAGCGCTCCGGGGTGTGCCGGTCCATGCCGATCAGCACGTAGGCGGTGAGGCTCAGGCCCAGCTTCTTGCGGTCGAGCAGGGCAACCTGGCGAGAAATGTAGCCGTCGTCCTCCAGTTGCTTGACCCGACGCGAGCAGGGCGAGGGCGAAAGGCCGATGCGTTCGGCCAGTTCCTGGTTGGAGATGCGCGCGTCACGCTGCAATTCGGCAAGAATGCTCAGGTCGTAGCGGTCCAGTTTGCTCATGGGACATGCCTTTTCTGTTTCGATTGCGGCGAATTATCAATCCGTAGCTAAAAATTGCGCAAGTGCTATTTGATTGAGCAATCTTCGCAATCCGCTGCCGGAGCTGCAGCCTTATGCTTACACCCAGAATCACTGCCCGGACATCAGTCCAGTGCAGCTGGCCTTATCAGGGCAGCTGCGGCCAGCAACCTAAAGGGTTGTGCTTGGCCCCCGGGCTACACACTGTCCACAAGACAGCGTGAGGTGAGCCGACGTCACAAGCGTCGAGCACGGACAAAATTCTCGAAGGGAGACCGACAGGTCTCCCTTTTTTAATGCCTGCGATTTTTCCGATTGCGGCCGATAGCGTTGCACACGCCCACGTTCAATGGCCCGAGAGGAAGAACATGAAGTCGCGTATCTGGCAGCTCGCCGGTGTTGCTTCGCTGTGGATAAATTTCAGTCTGCAAGTGTGGGCGCAAGAAGGCTCGCCGCTGCAGTCGCGCCCGGACCAGGTGCGCCAGACCCAGCCGCCTCGCGTTGGCTACTACGAGGATATTCCCCGCCGTGGCAATGACTGGTATCGGCGCCAGGAGCGGGATCGCTACCTGTGTGGTCGCTGGGCCGAGCAACAGCTTAATTACCGGCGTGCGCTGGCGAAGTGTCTGGCCGAGCGGGGCATAAGGCAGTAGTAACTTGTCTGGTAGCCCGGCGTTACGGTACCGGGTCGGCGTGCACCAGCACTTCTGCCCTGGGGTATTTGCGATGAATCGCCGCTGCCGCCTGGTCGCACAGGGCATGGGCCTGGGTCAGCGGCAAATCGCCCGGTAGCTCCAGGTGCAGTTGCACGAACCAATGGCTTCCCGACACCCGGGTGCGCAAGTCGTGGGCGCCGCGTACACCCGCCACGCTGCAGGCCAGCGCCAGCATCTGCTCGCTGATGTCGGTGGGCAGTTCCTTGTCCATCAGGATCGCGGTGCTCTCCCGGGCGATCTGCACGGCACTCCAGAGGATGTACATCGCAATACCCAGGCCGAAGAAGGCATCCAGTTGCGGCCAGCCCAGGCGCGCCAGCACCAGGGCAATCAGAATGCTGCCGTTGAGCAGCAGGTCGGAGCGGTAGTGCAGCGAGTCGGCGCGCACGGCGGTGGAGCCGGTGATGCGGATCACCCTGGCCTGAAGCATCAGCAAGGCCACGGTCAATCCGAGTGACAGCAGCATCACGGCAATGCCGATGGCGGTGTCGCCCAAGGGTTGGGGATTTTGCAGGCGCTCCACGGCCTGTACGCCGATCAGCACCGCACTGACCCCGATAAACAACGCCTGGGCCATCCCGGCCATGGCTTCGGCCTTGCCGTGGCCATAGCGGTGATCATCATCGGCCGGGCGCAAGGCATAGTGCACGGCCAACAGATTGAGGAACGAAGCGACCCCGTCGAGCGCCGAGTCGGTCAGGCCGGCCAGCAGGCTGACCGAACCGCTGAGCCACCAGGCCACGGCCTTGGTGAGGATCAGGATACTGGCCACCGCCAGCGACGCGCGGGTGGCCAGGCGCAGCAGACGTTGATGTTCAGCCGAAGGGGTCATGCTGCCGGGGGCTTCCTTTCAGTGCTCAGGCGGCGGGCGTGAGGCCGTACATGGCCAGTTGCTCGACGCTGCCCTTGTGCTGGATCAGGCGCGGGTCGTTCAGCGGCAGGCGCTGGCCCAGTTCGCTTTCGAGGATAGCCTGCAGCTTGCTGTTGTCGACCTTGCCGTCGGCGCCAATGGCCTGGTTGAGCTTTTCAGGGGCCACGTGTGCGGTGGTGCCGCCCGGCAGGTAGATGGCCCCGGTGGCGAAGTCGATGCCGAAGGCGATCAGGCCCGGAAGCACATAGAACAAGATACCGATGGCATCGAGGGCCGCGACCACCGGGTCGATCTTGCCTTCGATCTGGCCGCGTCGGTCAGGGAAGAAAATCGTGCCGCAGGCCGTCAGTTGAGTCAGCAGGGTGGCGACCAGAACGCCGCCGATGACGCGGGAGGGAATACGCATGGAAATCTCCGGAATGAAGGCCTCAAAGATACAGGCAAAGAGCCGGTATCTACAGCTAAGACCATGATAAGGCAGGCTCGGTTCGCCGTTATACTCGGCGCATTGTTTGAGGACCACCATGAATTCATTACCGATCGATGCCGTACTGCCAGCCTTGCGTGATGCCTTGCGCCTGCGCCACGAAGCCGTGCTCGAAGCGCCACCCGGCGCCGGCAAGACAACCCGCGTGCCGTTGGCGCTGCTCAATGAGCCGTGGCTGGGCGGCCAGACCATTCTCATGCTCGAGCCACGCAGACTCGCAGCCCGCGCGGCGGCTGAACGGCTGGCCAGTGAACTGGGCGAGCAGGTCGGGCAGACCGTCGGTTACCGGATACGGCTGGACAGCAAGGTTGGCCCCAATACCCGTATCGAAGTGGTGACCGAGGGCATTCTCACCCGCCGCTTGCAGGCGGACCCGGCACTGGAAGGCGTTGGCCTGCTGATCTTCGATGAGTTTCACGAGCGCAGCCTGGATGCCGACCTGGCCCTGGCCCTGAGTCTCAATGGCCGTGAGTTGCTGCGCGACGAGCCACCGCTGAAGATCCTGCTGATGTCGGCGACGCTCGAAGGCGAGCGCCTGTCGAACCTGCTGGCCGAGGCGCCGGTGATCAGCAGCGAAGGGCGCATGTACCCGGTGGATGTGCGCTGGGGGCGGCCGTTCCAGCCGGGCGAGTTCATCGAGCCGCGGGTAGTCGATACCGTCTTGCAGGCCGTTGCCGACGAAAGCGGCAGCTTGCTGGTGTTTCTTCCGGGCCAGGCGGAAATCCGCCGGGTGCATCAGCAACTGCAGGATGCCCTCGGCGAGCGCCCCGACATTCTGTTGTGCCCCTTGCATGGCGAGCTGGACCTCAATGCCCAGCGCGCCGCCATCGATGCCGCGCCACCGGGTAAACGCAAGGTGGTGCTGGCCACCAACATCGCCGAGACCAGCCTGACCATCAATGGCGTTCGCGTCGTGGTGGATGCGGGGCTGGCGCGGGTGCCGCGTTTCGATCCGGGCAGCGGTATGACCCGGCTGGATACCCAGCGGATATCCCGGGCCAGCGCCACCCAGCGGGCGGGGCGGGCGGGGCGTCTGGAGCCGGGCGTGTGCTACCGCTTGTGGTCCGAGGCCCAGCACGAGCAACTGGCCGCGTTCGGCAGTGCGGAAATTCTCCAGGCCGACCTTGCCGGCCTGGCCTTGCAGCTGGCCCGCTGGGGCGTGACCCCGGAGCAGCTGCGTTGGCTCGACCAGCCGCCCGCAGCCGCCTATACCCAGGCACTGGATCTGTTGCAGCGCCTGGGTGCATTCAAGGCCGAGAGCCAGGACAGCCTCAGTGCCCACGGCCAGGCCATGGCCGAACTGCCGGCCCATCCGCGTATCGCCCATCTGTTGTTGCGTGGCCAGGACCTGGGGCTGGCGAGCATGGCCTGTGATGTTGCCGCGTTGCTCGGTGAGCGCGACATCCTGCGCGGTGGCGGTGCCGACCTGCACAGTCGCCTGGCCCTGCTCAGCGGTGAAGCCCGCGCGGCAAGGGGCGGGCAGGGTGGCGTGCAGCGTGCCCGGCAACTGGCCAGGCAGTATCGCGGCTATCTGCGTGGCAAACCGGGCTCAGCGGTCGCAGACCCCGAGCATTCGCGCTGGCTGGGCGCCTTGCTCGCGTTGGCCTACCCGGACCGGGTCGCCCAGCAACGGCGCGCCGGGGGTGGTGAGTATCGCTTGGCCAATGGCCGGGCAGCGCAGTTCGGTGAGCCGGATGCGCTGATGAAGCATCCCTGGTTGGTGGTTGCCGATCTGGGCAGCCGCCAGGGGCAGCGTGAAGAGCGTATTTATCTGGCCGCAGACTTCGACCCGGCACTGTTCGACGGTGTCCTGGCCGAACAAGTGCGTAGCCTCGACATTCTGGATTGGGATGAGCGCGAGAATGTGCTGCGTGCCGAGCGCCAGCGCAAGGTCGGTGAACTGGTGCTCAGCCGGGAGCCCTTGACTGGCCTGGACGAAGACGCCCGCGCCCGGGCCTTGCTGGAGCTGGTGCGGCGCAAGGGGCTGGAGTTGCTGTCGTGGACCCCTGAACTACGGCAGTGGCAGGCCCGGGTGGCCTTGCTGCGCCAACTGGACCTTGAGGCAGGCAACCGCACGGACTGGCCCGATCTGAGTGACGCCACCTTGCTGGCGACGCTGCCGGACTGGCTGCAGCCGTACCTGGGCAAAGTCACGCGCCTGAGCCACTTCGCTCAACTCGACGTGTCGTCGATCCTGCGTAACCTGCTGCCCTGGCCTCTGCCTCAACGCCTGGACGAGTGGGCGCCGACGCACCTGAGCGTGCCATCGGGTTCAAACATTCGCCTGGACTACAGCGAGACGCCACCGATTCTGGCCGTGCGCCTGCAGGAGCTGTTCGGCCTGGCCGATACCCCGCGTATTGCCCAGGGCCGTCAACAGGTGCTGCTGCACCTGTTGTCTCCGGCGCGTCGTCCGGTGCAGGTCACCCAGGATCTGGCCAACTTCTGGCGCAGTACCTACACCGAAGTGAAGAAGGATTTGAAGGGGCGGTATCCAAAGCACTACTGGCCGGATGATCCGCTGGTAGCTGAGGCAACGGCACGGGCGAAGCCGCGCAAGGTCTGAACGTTGCACTGCGGCCACCAGGGGATCAGGCCTGGAGGTCGTGTGCCAGTCGATGGCGTCAGCCGATACGTCTGACCAGAAACTCGCAGGTTTCGCCTTTTTCGACATTCAAGTGGTAGAAGGCGCCAGTCTTGTAGTGCGGGGCGTCGGGGATGGCTTTGACACGGTGTCCCCGGTGGTCGCGCCAGTGACAAAGCAGATCGTTTTCGCGCCAGTCCAGCGGCTCGAGTTTCCAGTAGTCCTTGATCTCGGCATGCGCGTACAGGCCCAGGTAGCCATTACGGCTGCTGCCGAGCCGCTTGGCAGCATCCTGCCCGGTACCGAGGATGTGGAAGTGCAGGCGGTTTTCGGCGTGTGAATGAAAGACGAAATTGAATGCGGGGGAGTCTTCGTTTCCGCCGGCCTGGAGCCAGTCGTATTCCGGGGCGAAACCCCAGGTGAATTTGTCGCGGGTCTGGCTGAGGCGCAGGGGGATTTCGCGGCCCTTGTCGAGCATGTAGATCTTGCCGAGAAACGACTCGATCGCATCGGTCTGCAGCGTGGTTTTTTGATCGTCGCCCATGGGGAAACTCCTTTTCCGTTGATTGTCAGGTTCGATGGTGAGCAGCGCCGGGCTGCACAAACGCACCATAGAAACCTGACAATCGGGATGGGAGGCCGAAGGCTTTCTTAGCGAGTGATCGCTGCCTGGCGGCGGATCAGGCCGTCGCGTTGGCCTCGATCAGCATGAACAGGCGGTACAGCACCACCGTGCTGAACAACTGCAGGAAGCTGTTGAGGCAGTCGAGGGCAAACTGCACGCCGCCCTGCGGTTCGGGGAACGCCATCATGAGCAGGCCGTCGATCAGCCACAGCGGCGCCAGAACCGCGAGGACGCAGATCAGGATGCGCCAGAAGTTGCCTGTGGTCATGCGCGCGCTCTCGCGCATGGCGGCAATGACCGGCAGGCCACGCAGTACCAGCAGGTATTCGGCGAACACCAGGTTGATCATCACCCAGATGCCCGGCAGCACGAACAGGGCGACACCGGCCATGATCAGCAGCGAACTGATCATGATCAGCAACGCCAGCGTCGGCCACAGTTGCAGGGCCCTGGCGAACAGGTCGCGCTTGGGCGGTGCTTCACCGTTGCTGCGGGTGTCGAGGTAGAGGATCAGCGCGGCGCTGTAGATCGGGTAGAACAGCAAGCTGACCAACATGCCGTAGGCCGGCGAGGGTTTTTCGCCCAATTGGCTGTAGAGCAGTTGGGTACACAGGGTTTCGAGCACCACCAGCGGCAGGCACAGCTGCACGATGCTGGTCAGGTGGCGGCGGAAAAAATACAGGGAGTCGCGCAAAACGCTCAGCGGATTCATCGGTCAACATCGCATGGCAGAAAAAGCAGGGCGTAACTGTAGCCCAGCCGCTCTCCAAGCTGAAGAAAGTTTCATCCCGACTTGTGTTGAATCCGCGTTCCAGACGCCCCATTTTCAATGAGGCCGAATTTTCCGGCGTGTATGAGGTTGCCCATGAACAGCGAAGAACAAACCCTGATCGATGGCCTGTTCGGCCGACTCAAGCAAGCCGAGGACCCCGCCGTGCCTCGCGATGCCCAGGCCCAGGCGCGTATCGCCGAGCACCTTGCGCAACAGCCTGCAGCGCCGTACTACATGGCCCAGGCGATCCTGGTTCAGGAAGCCGCCCTCAAGCGCCTGGATGAGCAGAACAAGCAACTGCAGGCCGAACTGAATCAAGCCAGGGCTCAGTCGACGGCCACCGCGCCGAGCAGCGGTGGCGGCTTTCTCTCCAGCCTCTTTGGCAGCAGCGCCCGTGATCCGCAGCCGGCCCAACCCCGGCCCCAGGCCCAACCGGCGACAAGTGGCGGCGGCTGGCGCGAGCCATCGCGCTCGTTCAATCAACCCGGTTTCACACCACAGCAAGGTTTCAACGCAGCGCCCGCTCCCGCAGCGCGCAGCGGCGCCAGCAGTTTTCTCGGCGGCGCCTTGCAGACGGCCGCCGGGGTGGCCGGTGGCGTCATGCTGGCCCAGGGCATCAGCAGCCTGTTCAACCACAATGCGCAGCCTGAAGAGGTGGTCGAGGTGATCAAGGAAGAACCGTCACCTGCCAGCGATAGCGGTGGCTGGGGCAGCAATGACGATCAGCGCCTGACCGCCGACAACAGTTATGGCAATGAGCAGGGAGGCTTGATGGACGCCGATTACGGCAACGATGACGGTGGATTCTTCGACGGTGACGACAGCTTCGTGTGACCTTGCTTACCCGCACTGCTTCCAGGCTGGCATACTGGGCGCCGAAACGGCCCCGGTGTGCGGCGGCCGGCAACAGCGCCGTGGCGCCATGAGGATAAGCGGTGAAGAAGATCGCGGTATTCGCCGATGTGCAGAACCTCTACTACACCGTGCGCCAGGCCTACGGCTGTCATTTCAACTATGCCGCGCTGTGGGCCGATATCAGCCAGCACGGGCAGATCGTCGAAGCGGTCGCCTATGCCATCGACCGTGGCGACAGCAAGCAACAGCAGTTTCAGCAGATCCTGCGCAACCTGGGCTTCACGGTCAAACTCAAACCCTACATCCAGCGTAGCGACGGCTCGGCCAAGGGCGATTGGGACGTGGGGATCACCCTGGATGTGATCGATGCCGCTGCCCGGGTCGACGAAGTGGTCCTGGCTTCGGGCGATGGCGATTTTGACCTGTTGCTCGAACGTGTCATCAGTCGCCACGGCATCCAGGCGGTGGCCTACGGCGTGCCGGGGCTGACCGCCAATTCATTGATTCGCGCCGCGAGCCGCTATGTGCCCATCGAGGGCGCCTTGCTGCTCAAGCACTAGGTTCTACAGAGGTCGCTTTTTTGGAACGTATAGCTGTCATCGACTTTGAAACCACGGGCATCTCGCCGGGCGCAGGCTGCCGGGCGACCGAAGTGGCCGTGGTCATGCTCGAACGCGGGCGCATCGTCGAGCGCTACCAGAGCCTGATGAACGCAGGATTGTCCGTGCCGGGCTTCGTCGCCAGCCTGACCGGGATTACCACCGCCATGCTGCGCAGCGCGCCACCCATAGCCCGGGTGATGAACGAGGTGGCCGAGTTCGTGGGCGATACGCCGATGCTGGCTCACAATGCCTCGTTCGACCAGAAGTTCTGGGACTACGAACTGGCGCAGATCGGCCGCAGCCGCAGCCAGCGCTTTGCCTGCTCGATGCTGCTGGCCCGTCGGCTGATGCCGGCAGCGCCCAATCACAAGCTCGGCACCCTGACCCGCTGGGCCGGGCTGCCAGACACCGGCACCGCCCACCGGGCCATGGCCGATGCCGAAATGGCTGCCAACCTGGCCCAGCACCTGGCCGGGCAACTGCGCGAGCAGGGTATCGGTTCGCCTTCCCACACGCTGTTCTGCAGCCTGCAGAAAGTCCCGGCGGCGAAGATTGGCGAAGCGCTGAAGGCCTACCGCTAGGCCTTCTTGCCGTTGTGCTCCAGGTGACCCAGCGGCACTCGCCGCTCCACCGCGCTGGAGAGGATGATCGAGGTCTTGCTGAAACCGAACTGGGCCACCCGGTTGATCAACTCTTCCAGCTCCGGCATTGAGCCCACGGCCGCCTGCATGATCACGCAAGGATCCCCCGTTACCCGATGACACTCGGTCAATTGCGGGATCTGGGTGAGTTCTTCGTAAGTCTGCTGGTTACCGTGGCTGGCCAGGCGCAGCTCTATCACGCACTGGATCGGCAGGCCGATCTTCTCCAGGTCGACCTTGGCCTGGTAGCCGGTGATCACCCCGCTGGCCTCAAGCTTGGCCACCCGCTCAGCAACGGCAGGCGCCGACAGATTGACCTTGCGAGCAAGCTCGGCAAAAGAGGCGCGGCCATTTTCCAGCAGGGTGCTGAGCAGCATTCGATCGTACTTGTCCATGAGCTTCCGGAAGTAGGTTTGGAATCGATGGTTTTTGGCCTGAACAAACGTGCTTTCAAAAGTGTACTGCTCGTTTAAACAGGTTTTGTAACTTAAGTTTACGGTCGTGCCTTTCTAAACTAATCCCCCGACAATTAAAACTCGAGCCCCCCATGCCTGCCCCTCGTCGCTTTCCGCTGGTGTTGATCGGCGCCTTCCTTGCCTTGTACCTGGTGTGGGGTTCGACCTACCTGGTCATCCGCATTGGCGTCGAGTCCTGGCCACCGCTGCTGATGGCGGGCGTGCGCTTCCTGATTGCCGGTACCTTGCTGTATGGCTTTCTGCGCTGGCGCGGGGTGCCGGCGCCCACCTGGCCGCAATGGCGCGCCGCGGGCATCATCGGCGTGCTGTTGCTCAGCTGTGGCAATGGCGGTGTGACCCTGGCCGAGCATGCCGGCGTGGCCTCGGGTGTCGCGGCCCTGGCGGTGGCGACCGTACCGTTGTTCACCTTGCTGTTCGGCCTGTTCTGGGGCCATCGCAATACGCGTCTGGAATGGGCAGGGATCTGCCTCGGCCTGGTCGGTATCGCTCTGCTCAACCTGGGTTCCAACTTGCAGGCCAGCCCGGCTGGCGCCGCATTGATCCTGTTTGCCGCCGCGTCCTGGGCCTTCGGGTCGGTCTGGAGCAAAACCTTGCCGCTGCCCCAGGGCCCCATGGCCAGTGCGGCGGAAATGCTCGTGGGCGGCGCCGTGCTGTTGCTGGGCAGCGCCCTGAGTGGCGAGCGCATGACCCAGATGCCGACAGCGGCCGGTTGGGGCGCGTTGGCTTACCTGGTGTTCTTCGGTTCGATCCTGGCCTTCAGCGCCTACATGTACCTGCTCAAGCACGTGCGCCCGGCGGCGGCCACCAGCTATGCCTACGTCAACCCGGCGGTGGCGGTGATGCTCGGCATCGTGTTTGCCGGCGAGCAGATCGGCTTTGAAGAATGCGTGGCGATGGCGGTGATCATCGGGGCGGTGGTGTTGATTGGCCTGCCGCAATGGCGCAAGCCGGCTACCGAAGCAGCCAAGCCGCAACCCCAGACACAAGGCGAGCTGTGCAAGTGATCGAGGTTTGTCAGGAAGGCGGTGGCCGAACAAGGTAAACTGCCGCCATTGCTGAATTCCCCTGACGGTACCGCTATGACATTCGCCAAACTCGGCCTGATTGAACCCTTGCTGCGCGCGCTCGAGCGCCTGGACTACAACACCCCGACGCCGGTCCAGGCCCAGGCCATTCCTGCCGTATTGGCCGGCCGTGACCTGATGGCCGCCGCCCAGACCGGCACCGGCAAGACCGCGGGTTTCGCCTTGCCGCTGCTGCAGCGCCTGACCCTGGAAGGCGCCAAGGTCGCCAGCAACTCGGTGCGTGCGCTGGTGCTGGTGCCGACCCGCGAGCTGGCCGAGCAGGTACACAGCAACATTCGCGATTACGCCGAGCACCTGCCACTGAGCACCTATGCCGTTTATGGCGGCGTCAGCATCAACCCGCAGATGATGAAACTGCGCAAGGGCATCGACTTGCTGGTGGCCACCCCGGGGCGCCTGCTCGACCTGTTCCGCCAGAACGCCGTCAAATTCAACCAGCTCCAAGCCCTGGTGCTTGACGAAGCCGACCGCATGCTCGACCTGGGCTTTGCCGAAGAGCTGCGCGCCGTTTATGCCGCACTGCCGGCTCGCCGCCAGACCTTGCTGTTCTCGGCGACCTTCTCCGACGAAATTCGCCAATTGGCCGAGCAGACCCTCAACGATCCGCTGAGCATCGAAGTCAGCCCGCGCAACGTCACTGCCAGCACCGTCAAGCAGTGGATCGTGCCGGTGGACAAGAAGCGCAAGCCGGAGCTGTTCAGCCACTTGCTGCGCAAGCAACGCTGGAAGCAGGTGCTGGTGTTCGCCAAGACGCGTAACGGCGTCGATCAGTTGGTCGAGCGCCTGCGTGGTCAGGGTGTGAACGCCGATGGCATTCATGGTGACAAGCCCCAGGCCACGCGCCAGCGCGCGCTGGACAGCTTCAAGGCGCGCGAGATCCAGATCCTGGTGGCCACGGACGTGGCAGCCCGAGGCCTGGATATCGACGACCTGCCCCTGGTGGTCAACTTCGATTTGCCGATCGTGGCCGAAGACTACATCCACCGCATCGGCCGCACGGGTCGCGCCGGTAACACGGGCGAAGCGATTTCGCTGGTGTGCGCCGATGAAGTGCAGTTGCTGTCGGCCATCGAGACCCTCACGCGCAAGACCTTGCCGCGTCATGAAGAGCCGGATTTCATTCCCGATCACAAGGTACCGATGACCGATGCCAGTGGTCAGGTGCTGAAGAAACCGAAGAAGCCGAAAAAACCCAAGGAAAGCAGCAAGCGCAGCCTGGGCCGCTGGATGGACAGCGGCGATGCACCGGCGGCAACGCCTGCGGCCAAGCCGGTGCGCAAGGTGCCGACCTTCAACACCGGGCCGCGCAAGCGCAAGCCTTGAGATGAATCGCCGGGCAAGCCCGCTTCTACACGCCTGTAGGAGCGGGCTTGCCCCGCGATGCGATCCAGTCCAGCACGCCAAGCCCCGCCTTGCGCCCACTGGCAAAACACGCCGTCAGCAAGTACCCCCCGGTCGGCGCTTCCCAATCGAGCATCTCACCGGCGCAGAACACGCCCGGCAATGGTGTGAGCATCAAGCGCTTGTCCATCGCCTCGAAAGCCACGCCGCCGGCCGTGCTGATGGCTTCATCCAGCGGGCGAGGGCGCACCAGCACGATCGGTAACGCCTTGATCGCACGAGCCAGCAGGGCGGGCTCGGAAAACGTCGGGGCATCGGTCAGCTCACGCAGCAACGCCGCTTTGACGCCATCCAGGCCCAGCTGGCTGTGCAGGTGCTTGGCCATCGAGCGTGAGCCACGGGGTTTTTCCAAAGCCTTCTGAATGTTATCCACCGTGCGGTTGGGCAGCAGGTCAAGCAGCACGGTGGCACTACCGGCCACATTGATCGCCTCGCGAATCTGCGCCGACCAGGCATACACCAGGCTGCCTTCCAGCCCCTGGGCGGTGACGATGCATTCACCCAGGCGCGGGGTTTGCCCGGCCAGGCTCAGGGCGATGTTCTTCAGCGGTGCACCGGCGAATTTGCTTTTCAGCAGATCACTCCAGGCCTGCACCTCGAATCCGCTGTTGGCAGCCTGTAGCGGCGCGACTTGAACGCCTTTATCCACAAGCCACGGCAACCACGCCGCATCGGACCCCAGCCGCGCCCAACTGCCGCCACCCAGGGCCAGCACCGTGGCTGCGGGTTTCAATGTCAGTTCGCCCTGTGGATAACCGATCCGCAAGGCACCTTCGGCGTTCCAGCCAAGCCAGCGGTGGCGGGTGTGGATAACTACCCCGGCATCACGCAGGCGCTTGAGCCAGGCGCGCAGCAGGGGCGCCGCTTTCATGTCGCGCGGAAACACCCGGCCGGAGCTGCCGACAAAGGTTTCGATCCCCAGGTCGTGAATCCACTGACGCAAGACATCGGCATCGAAGCCTTCGAGCAGTTCAGCAACGGCTTCGGCCCGCTCGGCATAGCGGGAGACAAAGGCAGGGTAGGGTTCGGAATGGGTAATGTTCATGCCGCCGACCCCGGCCAGCAGGAACTTGCGTCCCACCGATGGCATGGCGTCGTAGAGATCCACTGCAACGCCAGCCTGGCTGAGCACTTCGGCGGCCATCAGCCCGGCAGGCCCGCCTCCGATAATGGCAACGTGTGGGCGGTCGGCGGAGCGGGTGTCGGTCATGGTCGGCTGCAAGCTGGGAAAAAGAGCCGGCATTCTACCCCAGCACACCGCTTGGAAACACTGATCAGAAAATGTACAGCCTTCTCAAACCCAGGCGGTTAAAGGGCTCGGGCGGCTTTCACTCAGGTTATCCACAGGCGGTTCCACAGTCATTGTGAGTAACCCAGGACCCGGCTGGCGCTGTGGTGAAGGATACCGTGGCGTCGGGCAAGGGCCTGGCGGTCCTTGCTGTAACCGCCACCGATCACGCCGACCACCGGGATATCCCGGCCCAGGCATTGGCGCAGCACGTGCTCGTCGCGGGCGGCGACGCCTGCATCGGTCAGTTGCAGGTAGCCCAGGGCATCGTCCTTGTGCACATCGACGCCGGCGTCGTAGAGCACAAGATCCGGGCGGTACAGCGGCAGCAGGTAATTCAGGGCGTCTTCGACCACTTTCAGGTAGGCGTGATCGCCCATCCCCCGCGGCAAAGGAATATCCCAATCGCTCTGGGCCTTGCGCGCCGGGAAATTCTGCTCGCAGTGCAGCGACACGGTAATGGCATCCGGGGTGTCGTGAAGGATGCGGGCGGTGCCGTCGCCCTGGTGGACGTCGCAGTCGAAGATCAGCACCTTGTGTACGCGCCCGGCTTCGAGCAGGTAGTGGCTGATCACTGCCAGGTCGTTGAAGATGCAAAAGCCGGCCGGGTGGTCGTAGTGGGCGTGATGCGTGCCACCGGCCAGGTGACAGGCGACGCCATGCTCCAGGGCCTGTTCGGCCGCCAGCAACGAGCCACCGACGGCCCGCACGGTACGCCGCGCCAGTGCTTCGCTCCAGGGCAGGCCGAGGCGGCGCTGGTCTTCGCGGGACAGCTCGCCGTTCATGTAGCGCTCGATATAGTCGCGGTCATGGGCCAGGGCGAGGACGTCGTTGGGGCAGATGTCCGGGCGCAGCAACGCCTGGTCGGTGGTCAGGCCGCTGTCGACCAGGTGATCGCGTAGCAAGCGGAACTTGTCCATCGGAAAGCGGTGGTCGGCAGGGAACTCGGGGCTGTAGTCGTCGTGGTAGATCAGCGGCAGGGGCATGGCGGGTACTTGAGCAGGTCAGACGCTGATCTTGCCAGCAGCCGATGCCCTTGCGCTACTTTGTAAGCAGACCAACGACTTTTCCACAGGCGTACTCAAGATGCTGGCTTCCTGGACGTTCTGGGCGGTGCTTTCGGCCGTGTTTGCGGCACTGACGGCCATTTTTGCCAAGGTGGGCATCAGTGGCATCAACTCGGATTTCGCCACCTTGCTGCGGACCGTCGTGGTGCTCATCAGCCTGGCGCTGATTCTGTACGCCACCGGCCAGTACCAGTCGCTGAGCTCGATCTCTGCGCGCAGCTACTTGTTTCTGGTGCTGTCAGGGCTGGCCACGGGGGCTTCCTGGATTTGCTACTTCCGCGCCCTGCAACTGGGCCAGGCTTCGCAAGTCGCCCCTGTGGATAAACTCAGCGTGGTGCTGGTCGCCGTGCTCGGCGTCACCTTGCTCGGCGAACGGCTCGACCTGCGTCAGTGGGCAGGCATCAGCCTGGTCACTCTGGGCGTAGTGATGCTGGCATGGCGCTGAGGGCGGTCGCGGGTAGCGTGCGTATGCGGCGCGAAACCGGTGCCTGTAGTGCCTGACGGCCATAGAAGAACAACGCCGTTATCCAGGTGGTGAGCCAGACGAACAGTCCCGCCCAGAAGGTATGCGACATGTAATGCCAGCCTTGCAGGACGCGGGTGGTGCCATAAACGAACCCCAGCACCAGGATCGTCACCAGCAAGGTGCGGGCGTGGTGCCAGCGGTAACGCCGGGCGACGAAGTACAGGGCCAGCAAGGTGAAGCCGCTGGAGGCATGCCCACCCGGCCAGCAGCGACCGTCTCCGGCCTTGCTGAACCAGGAAAACTGCTCGTACCACTCCGTGCGCACGTGCGCGCCGCCGTACAGGGTGGTCTCTACCGGGCAATACACGCTGGTGTGGCTCTTGAGGTAGTGGATCACCGTGGTGCACAAGGCAAAGGCCACGACCACGAAGAGAAAGTCGCGCCGATGGGCTGCGGTAAAACGCAGCAGCGGGGCGATACGCGAGGCTTCCAGGAAGCGGCTGCGGGCGATCCCGGGACGTTTTGCCAACAGCGGCCAGATGCACGACAGCAGCGAGCCGATGATTGCCGCCTCGCCGGTCCAGTTCGGCAGAATCCGTGGCCACTTGTGCGTGACTTTCTCGAACCATTGATCATGCAGCAGCGGGAACTGGCCGGTGGCTGGGTCCAGCACCAGGTTGCTGATCAGCCGGTCCAGCGAGGTCAGGTCGAACAGCAGGAAAACCAGCGTGGCGAGCAGCAGCGGAATGCCCAGGTTGACCAGGTAGTTGGCTTTGCGTGAACCGACCTGCATGCTTACGTCCTTGTGCTGTTCAGGAGCTTTTGCCATTCGCCGGCATTCATCTGGCCGAGGATTCTAGGTTTGCCGTTGGCCGCGACCGAGACGAACAAGGCGCTGGCGTATTCACTGGAGCGCTCCCCGCCGGGCACATTCAACTGGCGTTCCATGTGGTCGATGCAGCCGCTGTGGGTAACCAGCACCAGATTGTGCGCTGCCGACTTGTGCGCAAGGGCCGTCCTGGCGAAGTCGCTGTCGCATTGCTGCACCCAGTGTTCACTGCCGATGGCTTTGCCGAAGATAAAGTGCGCGGTCTGCCGGGTCCTGACCTGCGGGCTGCTCATCACCTCGGCATTGTCCAGGCCGAGGTGGCGCAGGCCATGGCCGACATCGGTGGCGCTTTGACTGCCCGCCACGGTGATCCCGCTCGGGTCGCCCAGGCAGCGGTTGCTTGACCGGTCACAGCGTTCGGCGTGGCGGATCAGCACGATCACCGCGCCTTTTGACCATTCTTTGTACACACCACTGCTGCGCATTTGATTGTCGCTGCCAAGGTCCACAATTTGAGTTCTCGTTGATGCCCATGCGGTGAGGGTGGCCAGGGCGAGAACGACGCACAGGCCGATGATCATCGTTTTGGTTGAGGGCAGACGTCGTCGTCCGGACGGCGGCAGGGCGGTGTTATGAGGGGTGTTTGGCAGCATGCTGCTACTCCATGACGCGGAATCGGATCGGGTAGCAGCCGCAGGGGCAGGTGCCACGAGAATGGCCGCACTGTAGGCGGTGGCCCGTGGTGAGCAGGTGAAGTGGATGTGAAAAAAATCTTTGTGGTGCAAATGAATGGCGGGCGACGCTTTTGGCGTTGGCTTGAACAAAAAACAGGGGTGGGTTGTCAGAGATGCACTGCAGTAAGTAACCACGTGTCGGAACGGAGTTTGTAACTAAATATATGTATCAATATATAACTTCTGAAATAATATGTTACTCGACGTAAATATTGTAAATAAACTTCGTTTGATAATTGCTCGTAAATAGTATTGCGCATCATTTTCTGATGGTGGCAGTACTAATGGCACATAAAGTTGAAACAACACGTCGTTCAGAACCCGGTCATCTTTATACGGCACTTGGCTTGGCGGTAGCTTCCTGGTCCTCGGTGAGTCTGGCTGAAACCACCAATGCACCGGTGTCCAAACCTGGAACCGCATTGGAACTGGATGCCACCGATATCACCGGCAAGCATCACGAAACGTTCAAAGTCGATGAAATGTCATCGCCAAAGTTCACGGCGCCGCTGCGTGAAACGCCCAAGTCGATCACCATCATTAATGAAGCCTTGATCAAAGAACGGGCCGCCACCTCACTCACTGATGTGCTGCGCACCACGCCGGGCATTACCCTGGGCGCGGGTGAGGGCGGTACGCCGCTGGGTGATCGCCCGTTCATTCGCGGCTTTGAAGCCAGTACCGATATCCAGATCGATGGCGTGCGCGACCTGGGCCGGATTTCCCACGAGGCGTTCAACGTCGAGTCGATCGAGATTGTCAAAGGCCCGGGGTCGGCGTACAGCGGACGGGGCTCGACCGGCGGTACGATCAACATGGTAAGCAAGACCGCGAAGATGGAAGACTCCATCGGCGGCAGCGTGACCATGGGGACTGACCAGTTGTGGCGCAACACCCTCGACATCAACCAGTACCTGCCCGAGCAGGACCTGGCCCTGCGCCTGAACGCCATGAAGCACGAAGCGGACACACCGGGTCGTGATGATGTCGAAGTCAAACGCTGGGGTATCGCTCCGACCGTTACCTGGGGCTTGCAAGGCCCAACCCGGGTAACGGCAAGTTACTACCACCTTGAAACCGATGATATTCCGGACCAAGGCCACCCGATTTCACTGATCACCCAAAAGCCGGTAAACGTTGATCGCGACAACTTCTACGGCCTGGTGGATCGTGACTTCCGTAAAACTTCAGCCGACCTTGCAACATTGATACTCGAACATGATTTCAATGAAGAACTGTCGGTACGCAATACCCTGCGTGGTGGCCGTACCATGCAGAACTATGTGATGAGCCGTCCGGTATTTGCCAACGTCGCGCAAGAAGAAGCCGGGCTGGTCGGACGCGGCTTCCGCCCGCGCAATGTGGTCAATACGTCGGTCATCAACCAGACTGACCTGTTTGGCAAGTTCCAGACCGGCACTATCAAACACAGCTATGCCGCCGGCCTGGAAGTCAGCCGCGAAACCATCACCGACAAAGACAAACACGCAGGTAACAACGGCCAGCCGGCGGACCTGTACAACCCCAACCCCCATGACGGCGGCTGGACCCTGTTGCCAGGCACCGGTGAAGTCACCAGCAAGAACCAGACCGAGGTCAAGTCGCTGTATGTCTTCGACACCCTTGGCCTGCACGAGCAGTGGGACCTGAACCTGGGCCTGCGCTACGACGACTATGAAGTGAAGAATCGCGTTGAAGGCGGCGCCGAGTCGTCCAGCGAGCTGTGGAACTACCAGGTGGGTGTGGTCTTCAAGCCAATGCCGAACGGCAGCATTTACCTGTCGTACGGCACCTCGTCCAACCCATCGGGTGAGAACACCCAGTCTGGCGGTGCCGATGGCGCCGGTGCCGGTAACCTCAACGGCAACAAGGCTAACCTGGACCCGGAAAAATCCCGCAGCGTAGAGCTGGGCACCAAGTGGGACGTGCTCAACGAGCAGTTGTCGCTGACCGCCGCGGTGTTTCGCACCGAGAAAACCAATGCCCGGGTAACCGACCCGATCACCGGCCTGGTGGCGCTTGATGGCGACCAGAAAGTGACGGGTATCGAGCTCGGCGCAACGGGCCGTATCACCGACGCCTGGGCGGTCTGGGCGGGCTACACCTACCTGGACGCCGAAGTGGTTAAGTCGGGCGGCGATCGCAGCAACGACGGCAACCAGTCCAAGTTCATCGCGCCCAACAGCTTCAGCGTGTGGAGCTCCTACGACATCACTGACCGCTGGATGGTCGGTGCAGGCGCCAACTACATGGACGAGCGCTACATGAACGACGCCAACACCATCACCGTGGATGACTACTGGCGCTACGATGCGATGGTTGGCTACAAGGTCAACAAGAACCTGGACCTGCAGCTCAACGTCCTGAACCTGACCGACGAAACCATCTACGACGCATCCCACGTCGGCTTGTTCGCGACTGTGGCGCCGGGCCGCTCGGCCGAGCTGACCGCAAACTTCAAGTTCTGACGCTTCCCGCCCCCGAATGTCTCGACCGTACCGGCGCTGGCCGCACGGTCGAGACGCTGAATTTTCTCATTGCCTGATCGCCACATCTCCTACGTCTGCCTACGCTGTAGACTGCAGGTGATGTGCTTCAGGAGCAGGCAATGACCCCCATACTCGAACTGGAAAGCGCACGCCTGGTGCTGCGCCAATGGCAGGACGACGATCTTGCCGAGTTCTCCGCCCTGTGCGCCGACCCACAGGTGATGCGCTACTTTCCCGCGCCGCTGACACGCCTGGAAAGCGCTGCTCTGATCGGCCGCATTCGTGGCCACTTCAATGAATACGGTTACGGCCTCTGGGCGCTGGAGCGCAAGGACAGCGGTGCCTTCATCGGCATGACCGGGTTGCTCAAGGTCAATTTCCAGGCTGACTTCACCCCGGCGGTGGAAATCGGCTGGCGCCTGGCGCGTCGCCATTGGGGCCTGGGGTTTGCCAGTGAGGCGGCCTGGACCAGCCTGCGCTGTGCCTTTGCCCAACTGGGCCTTGAGCAAGTGGTGTCGTTCACCACCGAGAGCAATCTGCCGTCACAGAAGGTGATGCAGGCCATTGGCATGCAGCAGGACCTGGCTGGCGGTTTCCTGCACCCGAAACTGCCCGAGTTTCATCCCCTGCGCCCGCACGTGCTGTACCGCATCAACCGGGCCCAGTGGCAGCAAACGCTGCGCGGCTGAATTGCACAACATACGGGTGGGTAATGACAAACCCTGTATCATTTGTCGCAGTTGCGCATAGCTTTGGAGAATTGTGAATGAGCCACGTGTTGGACGATCTGGTCGACTTGCTGAGTCTGGAAGCCATTGAGGAAAACCTGTTCCGCGGGCGTAGTCAGGACCTGGGTTTTCGCCAGCTGTACGGCGGCCAGGTGCTGGGCCAGTCGTTATCGGCTGCCAGCCAGACCGTCGAAGAGGCGCGTCATGTGCACTCGCTGCACGGCTACTTCCTGCGCCCGGGCGATGCGGCGATGCCGGTGGTGTACTCGGTTGACCGTGTGCGCGATGGCGGCAGTTTCAGCACCCGGCGGGTAACGGCGATCCAGAAGGGGCAGCCGATTTTCACCTGCAGTGCGTCGTTCCAGTACGACGAAGAGGGCTTCGATCACCAGACGCAGATGCCAACCGTGGTGGGTCCGGAAAACCTGCCGTCGGAAGTGGAGCTGTTCCAGCGTATCGCCGACCGCCTGCCCGAGTCGATCCGCGAGAAGATGCTGTGTGCCAAGCCGATCGAGATGCGCCCGGTCACTGAAGAAGACCCGTTCAATCCCAAGCCGGGCGATCCGGTGAAGTACATCTGGTTCCGCGCCGACGGCACCTTGCCGGATGTGCCGGCGCTGCACAAATACATGCTGGCCTATGCCTCGGACTTCGGCCTGCTGACCACCTCGCTGCTGCCCCACAGCAAATCGGTGTGGCAGAAGGACATGCAGATCGCCAGCCTCGATCACGCGCTGTGGTTCCACGGCAACCTGCGCGCGGACGAGTGGCTGCTCTACGCCATGGACAGCCCCTGGGCCGGAAACGCCCGTGGCTTCTCCCGCGGCAACATCTACAACCAGGCCGGGCAGTTGGTGGCTTCCTCGTGTCAGGAAGGCCTGATCCGCCATCGCAAGGACTGGGCATGAGCCTCAAGGACATTCGTCACTGGGTCTTCGACATGGATGGCACGCTGACCGTGGCGGTGCATGATTTTGCCGCCATTCGCGAAGCGCTGGAGATCCCGCCTGCCGACGACATCCTCACCCACCTGGCCGCGTTGCCTGCGGCAGAAGCCGCGGCCAAGCACGCCTGGTTGCTGGAGCATGAGCGTGACCTGGCGATCGGTTCGCAGGCCGCCGCTGGCGCGGTGGAGTTAGTGCGCGAGCTGGCCGGGCGCGGATGCCAGCTGGGCATCCTGACCCGCAATGCCCGGGAACTGGCCCACGTGACGCTGGAGGCCATCGGCCTGGCCGACTGCTTTGCCGAACAGTACGTGCTGGGGCGTGATGAAGCACCGCCCAAGCCGCATCCCGGTGGCTTGCTGAAACTAGCCGAGGCCTGGGACGTGGCGCCGGCCGAGATGGTCATGGTGGGTGACTACCGCTTCGACCTGGATTGCGGTCGAGCGGCGGGCACCCGGACCATTCTGGTCAACCTGCCGGACAACCCCTGGCCGGAGTTGACCGACTGGCATGCGGCGGATTGCCGGGCCTTGCAGGGTTTGTTGCGTGGGTGACTGGACTTGATCGCGGGGCAAGCCCGCTCCTACCGGTAGGAGCGGGCTTGCCCCGCGAACGTCATCAGAAGTCCCAGCGCGTGGTCAGCATCACGTTGCGTGCTTCACCGTAATAGGTGGTGTCGAAGTTGCCCAACCCGCTCAGGTAGCGCTTGTCGAACACGTTGTTGGCATTGAGCGTGAAGCTCAGGTGCTCGTCGTACTGATAGCGGGTCATCAGGTCGACCAGGGTGTAGCCGCCTTGCTTGATGTAGGTGTAGTCGTTCACCGCACCGCTGTAGATCTTGCCGTAGAACGCGCTCTGCCAGTTCACACCGCCACCGACGGTGACCTTGTCCATCACCCCCGGAAGGCGGTAGGTGGTGAACATCCGTACCAGGTGTTCCGGCATGCTGGTGCTCATGGGGAAGCCATAGATGCGCTGCTCGTCGGCATCGCGGGTGCGGGCGTAGGTATAGCCGGCCGACAGGTTCCAGCCCTCCATCAGCTCACCGGCGATCTCCAGCTCGATCCCCTTGGTGGTCGCACCCTCGCCAGCCTTGTAGATGCCTTCGTTGGTGAACGGGTTGGTGCCGACCGACTCGGCGACGTTGTCCTGCTCAATGCGGAAGACGGCCAGGCTGGCGTTGAGTCGGCCGTCGAAGTACGCCGCCTTCAAACCGGCTTCGTAGCTGTCGCCTTCAACCGGGTCCAGGGTCGAGCCGTTGCTGTCCTTGTTGGTCTGTGGCTGATAGATCGAGGTGTAGCTGGCATACACCGAGTAGGTGTCGTCGAGGTCATACACGGCGCCGGCGTAGGGGGTGACCACGCCATGCTGTTTGTAGCTGGCCGAGTTGTCCTGGAAGATCGGGTTCAGGTCATCGTAGTTGTAGTCGTCGTGGTACTTGAAGGTGCTGACCCGGGTGCCGAGGATCAGCGAAAGTTCGTCGGTAGGGCGCAGGCGAGTGGCGATGTAGGCACCGTTCTGGCTTTTCTGCTGCTCGTACTTGCCGTTCTTCGGGAAGTCGGGCACGCCGATATCGCCTTTCCAGTCGAAGATGCTGCCCGGCACCATGGCGAACTCGCTGGTGTCCCAGGTACTGCCGGTCTGGCGCGAGTGCGCGGTGTTGAAGCCCACCACCAGGTCATGCTGGCGGCCGAACAGGCTGAACGGGCCGGAGAGGTTCAGGTCGGCGCTGTTTTGCACCCGATGGCCTTCCCAGCGCCCCCAGAAGAAAAACATACCGTTGCCGTCACGGTCCGGGCTGCCGCCACTGGCCGAGGCCAGGCGGGTGTCGTGGTCGCTTTGCAGCTGGTTGACGCTGAGCTTGAGCGACCAGTCATTGACCAGTGCCTGCTCCAGGGAGGCGAAGTAGGTGCGGTTCTGGAAGTCGCGACGGCTCCAGTCGGCACCCGGGTTGAACGAGCGCGAGAAGTCGGTGCGGCCGCCGTCGGTGTAGTACACCGGGTTGCCGGTCCAGGATGAGCCACGCGGGGTGGTGGTTTGCTGGTCGATACCGACGGTCAGCAGGGTATCGGGGGTGATGTCGGCTTCGAGGATGCCGTAGTACACCTCTTTTTTCTGCTGATAGTGATCCTGGTAGCCCTGCTTGTCCTGTTGCGCGCCGACAAAGCGGCCACGCAGCGTGCCGCTGTCATTGAGCGGCCCAGACACATCACCCTCGCCGCGATAGTTGTCCCAGCTGCCGGCGCTGCCGGCCAGCGAAGCCTGGAACTGGGCGGTGGGCTTCTTGCGGATCAGGTTGACGGTGGCGGACGGATCGCCAGAGCCCGTCATCAGGCCGGTCGCGCCCTTGAGCACTTCGACCCGGTCGTAGATGGCCATGTCGACATGGGCGGTGCCTTCACCGTACACGCCGTCATAGATGGTGTTGACGCCGTCGTACTGGTAGTTGGTGATCACCAGGCCGCGGCTGGAAAAGTCGACCCGGTCGCTGTCGTAGGTCTGGCCTGAAACACCGGGGGTGTTGCGCAATACGTCGGAGATGCTCTGGTCGCCCTGGTCGTCCATCTGCTGGCGCGTGACCACGGTGATCGACTGCGGCGTTTCGCGGATCGACAGGGGCAGCTTGGTTGCGGTGCGGGTCGCTGCCGTGGTGTAGGAGCCGGTGTTCTCGGTGGTTTCACCCAGCACTTGGCCGTTGATGCTGGTGGCCCCCAGTTCCAGGGCACCGCTGCTGTTGACCGGGACCAGCACATAACCGCCGTTGCTCTGGCGCTGGGCCTGCAGGCCGCTGCCCTGCAGCAGGCGCGCCAGGCCTTCTTCCACCGAGTAGTTGCCTTGCAGCCCGGCCGACTGACGGCCCTGGGTCTGGCGAGCATCGAACGACAAGGTGATGTTGGCGCGGGTGGCGAACAGGCTCAGGTTGGTACCCAGCGGGCCCGGAGCGATCTGGAATGCGGTGCTGGCGCTTTGCGCCTGTGCCTGGGCCGGCAGCATCGCCAGCATCGGCAGCGGGGCCAGGGTCAGACCAAACAGCGCCAGGTGAACGGCGCGAACCAGAGGGCGGGGCGCCCGTGGGCAAATGCGGGTCATGCAGGTTTTCCTTCGATTGGCTGGGCAGAGGGGCAGCTTGAATGTGCTGCTTTACCTGCGTAGCCGAATGAGAATGAAAATCGGCAACCCCATGGGTAAAAATTGTTCAGGCAGGTTCGATGCTGACCCAGTAGCGAGTCAGGTAGCGCACTTTGACGGGCAACGAGGCACTGAGGTTTTCCAGAATGGTGTCGGTGTCGTCGATACGAAACGCACCCGACAGGCGCAGGTCGGCAACGTCGCCTGCGCAGCGCAGTACGCCCGGGCGGTAGCGGCGCAGTTCGCTGACAAAGTCGGCCAGGCGCCACTCGATCACCGTCAGCATGCCTTGTGTCCAGGCACCGCTGCCGGGGGCCGCTGTGAGGGCGGGGCTGATGCGCTGGTGGTCGAAGTGGGCGGACTGACCGGCATCCAGGCGCAGCATCAGCAGCGGGTTATCCACAGGGCGGATCTCCACGGCGTGTTGCAGCACGCTGACCTGGCTCCGGCCATCGTCGCTGCGCACGCTGAAGCGCGTACCCAGGGCACGCACGCGGCCTTCTGCGGTCTGCACCTCGAAGGGGCGGGCGGCAGGATCGCTGGCGGTCTGCACCATGATCTCGCCACGGTACAGATGCACCTGGCGATACTCGCCGTCGAAGTGGATATCCACGGCGCTGTCGGTGTTGAGTTCAAGCTGGCTGCCGTCGCTGAGCCTGACCTGCCGACGCTCGCCCTTGCCGGTACGCAGCTCGGCCATCATTGCCTGGCCCGGGGTACTTTCACGCACGGCCCAGCCGGTGGCGCCGACGGCCATGAGCATGGCCAGGGTCTTGAGCACCGCGCGCCGACGGGCACGGACCCCGGCCAGGGTCGGCAAGGCGACATCGGCAGGCAGGTTGCCCAGCTGTCGTTGCAGCTTCTCTACCCGGGCCCAGGCCTGGGCGTGGGCCTGGTTCTTGCCCAGCCAGTCTTGCCAGGCCTGGAGCTGGGCTTCGTTAGGCTGTTTGGCATTGAGTTGCACGTACCAGGTGGCGGCGGCTTCCAGGGTGCGGTAATCCAGGGGCTGGGCCATTCAGTCGTCCGTCAGCAGCAGGCAGTGGGTCATGGCACGGATCAGGTGTTTCTTCACCGTGGTGACCGATACGCCCATGCGCTCGGCAGTCGTGACGTAGTTCAGGCCCTCCAACTGGACGGCCAGGAAGATCTGCCGGGTTCGTTCGCCCAGGCCATCGAGCAGGGTATCCACGGCCACCAGGGTTTCGAGGATCAGCAAGCGGGTTTCCGGCGAGTCGGCGAGCCGCTCGGGACGGGTCGCCAGCTCGGCGAGGTAGGCCTGCTCGAGGGCCTTGCGGCGGAACTTGTCGACCATCAACGCATGGGCGATGGCGCCCAGGTAGCTGCGCGGTTCGCGAATGGCGTGCACATTGCGGGCGGTCAGCACTCGGATAAAGGTGTCCTGGGCGAGGTCCGCGGCATCGCTGGCATTGCCCAGGCGGGCGCGTAGCCAGCTCTTCAACCAACCGTTGTGTTCGCTGTAGAGCGTATGCAGGGCAGCGTGATCGGGAGCAGACATGAACGGCACAACCAATGCGGTAATTGATAATTAGTCGCATTATTGTAGTTTGTCAGGATGTTTCGCAAGAGGCGGCGCTTGACCTGAGTAAAACCTGGGCAAAGACTGAACAGCTATTTACCCGATCACTCAGGAGCTACCCATGACCAGCAAGGCCATCTTCGTCCAGGCGGGCGGCGGTTACGACAAGGTTCAGGTCGGTACCCGCGAGGCAGCCGCACCCAGGGCTGGCGAGATTACTGTGCGTCTGCACGCCAACTCACTCAACTATCACGACTTTGCCGTGGTCAGCGGCATGTGGGGGCCCACCGAGCCGCGCATTCCCATGGCCGATGGCGCGGGCGTAGTGACAGCGGTCGGTGAGGGCGTCAGCGAATTTGCGGTCGGCGATGCGGTGGTCAGCACCTTCTTCCCTGACTGGCTGGGCGGCCACCCGCAGGTGGAGGGCTTTGCCGCGGTGCCGGGTGACGGCATCGACGGTTATGCCCGTGAGCAGGTAACGGCCCGGGCCACTTCGTTTACCCATGCGCCCAAAGGCTACAGCCACGCCGAAGCGGCCACCCTGACCACCGCCGGTCTTACGGCGTGGCGCGCACTGATGGCCGACGACGGGCTCAAACCCGGTGACACGGTGCTGGTGCAGGGCACCGGTGGCGTTTCCATTTTCGCCCTGCAGTTCGCCAAGCTCGCCGGGGCGACGGTGATCGCGACGTCGTCCAGTGACGAAAAGCTCGAACGCCTCAAGGCCATGGGCGCCGATCACCTGATCAACTACCGCAAGACCCCCGCCTGGGGCGAAACCGCACGCCAGCTCACCGGCAACCGGGGTGTGGACCATGTGATCGAAGTGGGCGGCCCGGCGACCCTTGAGCAGTCGATGATCGCGGCGGCCATTGGCGGGCACATTTCGCTGATCGGCATTCTCACCGGTGTGGCCGGGCAACTGCCCCTGGTTCAGGCGCTGGTGCGCCAGATCCGCCTGCAGGGTGTGCTGGTCGGCAGCCGGGAACAACAGCAAGCGATGGTGCGCGCCATTGATGCCAACGGCCTGCGTCCGGTGATCGACAAATCGTTCGCCCTGGAACAGATCGTCGAGGCGTTCCGATACCAGGAAAGCAACCAGCACTTCGGCAAGATCTGTCTGGAATTCTGATTCTCCTTCCCCTTGAGGCGGCCCGACCTTGGTCGGGCTTGACCTCGACCGCTTTCCTCGAAACTCGCTAACTCTCTGCTTTTAAAGAATTTTTCAGTAACTTTTGGACCACACTCTTTCGCCTCGCGTGGGTGTTATTTCAAACACCTTGTGTGATATTTTGCCCGCCGCTCGAGAAATCCATGGCACAGCGCCCTCTGGGCCTGTGACGCATCGCTTCAGGTGCATCCGGTAATAAATACAAATACGTAGTGAGTGTGATCATGAGTGCAACCCCCAACACCGCCGTGGGCGGTGCTGACCCGTCCGTGGTTGAATCTTCAGGCCTTGAGGTCAAACGCCTGACGTTCGTCGAGGCGGTGGCAATGATCGTGGGTACCAACATTGGTGCCGGCGTACTGTCGATGGCCTATGCCAGCCGCCTGGCCGGCTACATGCCATTGCTGCTGTGGCTCGCCGTGGCCGGTGTCTTCACCACCATCTCCATGCTCTATGTCTCGGAAACGACCTTGCGCACCCGCAGCCACCACCAATTGAGTGGCCTGGCGCAGCGCTATGTCGGCTCGTTCGGGGCCTGGGCGATCTTCCTGTCCGTAGCGGTCAACAGCATCGGCGCCCTGACCGCGTACATGAGCGGTAGCGGCAAGATCCTCAGCGAGTTCTTCGGCATCAGCCCGGCAATCGGCAGCTTGCTGTTCTTCCTGCCTGCCGCCTTCGTGCTGTACCTGGGCCTGAAGGCCATCGGCAAGGGTGAGAAGTTCATCAGTATCGGCATGGTGTCGATGACCCTGGTGCTGGTGGTTGCGACCCTGATCAACGAAAAAACCGACTTTGCCAACCTGTTCGATGGCAGCTGGATCTACATGATCCCGGTGTTCAACATCGCCGTGTTCTGCTTCTCGGCGCAGTACGTCGTACCGGAAATGGCCCGTGGCTTCAGCCATGCGCCCAAGCGCCTGCCGGTTGCCGTGATCACCGGCATGGTGATTACCTTCATCCTGCTGGCCATCGTGCCGATGTCGGTGATCGCCCTCAACGGCCTGGAAAACCAGACCGAAGTGGCCACCCTGGCGTGGGGCCAGGCCCTGGGGCAGTGGGCGTTCTACACCGCCAACACCTTTGCCCTGTGCGCCATGATGACCTCGTACTGGGGCTTGGGCGGCAGCTTCCTGACCAACATCTTCGACAAGTTCAAGAGCCTGGGTTCGGAAAGCAACCCCAAGAACCGCCTGCTGGTGCTGGCCATCGTCTGCGTACCGCCGTTCATCCTGGCCTACAGCGGCATGGTCGGCTTTGTTAACGCGCTGTATTTTGCCGGTGTGTTCAGTGGCGTGATCCTGTCGATCATGCCGATCCTGATGCTGCGCTCGGCGCGCAAGAATGGCGACATCGTCCCTGCCTGGCAGTGCGGCTGGATTGCTCATCCGCTGATCCAGGTGCTGGTCGTGATCCTGTACCTGTGCAGCATGATGTATGCGATTGCCAGTGCGTTTGGCTGGTTGCCTGGCGGCTGGTAAGGCTGCGGGGCTGGTGTTGTGCAAAGGCCGGTGCAGTGTTGCACCGGCCTTTTTTGTTGCCCTCAGAAATGCCATTCCACATGCAGGGTTGGTGCCCTGGTATGGGTGCCGGGCTTGCCGTGCGAGCCGTACTTGTGCCGCCAGTACTCGTAACCCGGGCCGATCAGCAGGGTGTTCTTGCGGTTGAACGTCAGTTGCCCGACATCGACCATCAACGCGGTGCGGACCTGGGTTTCTTCCGAGGTGTCGGCCTTGAAGTAGTCCTTGCCCTTGTCGGTCTTGTACAGGCCAAAACCCTGGAACTTCAACGGCACACCGCCGAGCTGGAAGGGAAGGCCCCAGGCTACGTGCAGCAGGTAATGAGGGTCGAAGTCGACGTTCTCGGTGGCGCAGCTGGACACACCGCAATGGTTCCATTCATAGGCGTACAGCAAGCTGACATCCAGATACCCGGGAACGTCGAATTTGAGCGTCGGGCCCACCTCCAGCATGCGCTTGCGGTTGGCGAACGCGGTGTTCTTGTAGTTGAGCTCGATGCCGGTGGTCAGCGCGACTTCCTTGACCGGGCCGAAGGCCAGCGAGCGGTCGAAGACCTTGCCCAGATACAGCTGGTGCCGATACACCAGATACCCTTCAGTGGCCCCGGAGTGGCTGTCTTTTTTCGGGTCGTGGTGGTCGGAGCGCAACACGTCCAGATTGAAGAAATGTTGCCCCAGTGAGTAGCCGCTGGCATGCCCCAATTGCAGGATGTTCTTCTGGATCTTGTCGGCGATGCCTGGCTCGGTGAAGTCGGTGCCGTAGCGATAACCGATGAAGGTGTCGCTCCAGGTCGTAGCGTGTACAGCGCTGGCCAAGGGCAGGAGCAGGCAGGCCAGGAACAGGGTGAACGCGTTTTCTTGTAATTGTTTTGAGTTCATTTTTCAGGTTCCGAATCTCAGTTGCCGGTGGCCGGGACGTTCGCCGTATCAACGACGGGGCGGGCATCGCCGGGCATGAAAAACATGCACAACGTGGCGACGGCAAAGAACCCGGCACACACCAGTAGCCCCAGCGCCAGGCTGTAGCTGCTGGCAATGCTGCTGAGCAGCAGCGGTGCGAAAGCGGCCAGGCCACGGCCGAAGTTGAAGCAGAACCCGGCGCCCAGGGTGCGGACCCGCAGCGGGTACTGATCGCTGAAGTAGGAAGCGAACAGGCTGGCGAAGGCGTAGAAGAACGCATACACCGGGCCCAGCCAGAACAGCAGATGGTTCTGTCCGGTCTGCGAATAGACCGCCAGCATCACCGCGCAGCCGAGCAAGGAGAGCAAGGTGGCGTTGCGCTTGCCGATGTGGTCGGCAATCAGGCCGAAGGTATTGATGCCGATAAAAGCGCCAACATTGAGCATGGCCATGAAGCTGGACATCATGCTCACGTTCAGCCCTCGCTCCTGCACCAGATAGGTCGGCAGCCAGGTGCTCGCGCCCCAGAAGCCAATGACCGCGCAGGTGGCGGCAAAGGTACCGAGCAAGGTCAGGCGAAGCAGTTGCGGGGCGAAAATCTCCTTGATCGACACATGCCGTTCAGTGCTCGGCGCCTGTTGGCGCTGGGCCTTGTTTGCCTGCCACTCGGCCGACTCGGGCACGAACAGCCAGATGTACAGCACCGGGAGCAGTGTCGAGATGCCCGCCAGCAGGAACAGTAACGGCCAATTGGGCAGTAACGCCCCGGCGGCCAGTGCGGCGATGGCAGCACCGACCGGGAAGGAGCTGAGCACGAAGCCGATGGCCCGCGCCCGTTGGTGGGACGGCCAGGTTTCGCAGATGTAGGCCGAAACAATGCCCCAGACACCTCCCAGCCCGATGCCGGACAAAAAGCGCAGCAACAACAGCAAGCCCCTCTCGCGGGTACTGGCGACCAGCATGGTCAAGCTGCCGAAGATGATCAGCGAGGCGAGCAATGCCTTGCGCCTGCCGAAGTTGTCCGAGTACCAGCCGGTGGTAACGCCACTCAGGCCAATGCCCAGCAGCGTGGCCGATGCCAGCATGCCGGCATCGGTGATGCTCAGGCCCAGGTCCTGACGCATCACTGGCAAGGCGATGGTCAGGAGGATGATTTCCATGGCGTCGAACAGGTAGGCGAGAAAGCCGCCGATCAGTACGTGCCAGCGTGACAGGCGGCTTCGCCCGAGAGTACGGGTAGGTGACATGGGTGTTCTCCTGCGATTGTTGTTCTTGTTTTGATGCAAGGGTGTGCACGGGGGAGGGGTCAGAGCAGCAGGCACGCCTCCTCGAAGCTCAGCCGTGGGCTGCGCGGGAACAGGTGCGCGTGGTCGCCGTAGCCCAGGTTGCAGATGAAGTTGGTTTTCACCTGTCCGGCCTTGAGGCTGGCTGTGTGCCGGGCTGTGGAGAAAAACGCCTGGTCGACTTTTGCCTCGTCGAAGCCCGACAGCGGTCCGCAATCCAGGCCCAGTGCCCGCGCGGCGAGAATGAAGTAGCCACCTTGCAGCGAGCTGTTGCGCATGGCCGAGGTCTGGATCAGTTGCGATTGCTCGGCAAACCAGTCACGCACCCCGGGGTTGTGGGGGAACAGCTGCGGGAGTTGTTCGTGGAAGTCGAGGTCGTAGCCGATGATGGCGGTGACCGGCGCCTGCAAAGTCTTTTCCACATTGCCGGGATTGAGTGCCGGCAACAGCCGTTGCTTGGCCTCGCGACTGCGCAAAAAGAGGATGCGCGCCGGGCAGCTGTTGGCACTGGTGGGCCCCCAGCGAACCAGGTCATACAAGGTCCTCAGGGTTGCTTCGCTCACCGCCTGGTCGCGCCAGGCATTGTGGCTGCGGGCGTTGCGAAACAGCAGGTCGAGTCCGCTTTCGGACAGTCGCTCATTCATGGGTGTCTCCTTGCTGAGGGGGGGCGTTGCGTTGCCGGGTAAGCGTCGAGCGCGGCGCCAGGGGGGCGTTGGCCTGGCTGCCGCCGAGGAAGTACTCCACCGACATCGGCGGCCCCCATTGGTAGAGGCTCGAATCGCAGGCGGCGGTGGCGTTGGTGGGGGACTGGTGGTTGAACAGGTCGCCATCGGTGAAGTGCTCGATGAGGTTGCCGGACGGGTCGCGCCAGTAGTCGAAGATCTGGCTGCCCAGCACGTGGCGGCCGACGCCCCAGAATGGCGTCCACTGCTGTTCGGTCATCCAGGCATGGCCAAGGCACTGGGCGTCGAAGTCCTGGACCTCGAAGGAGGCGTGGTGAACAAAGTCGTGATCGGCCTGGAACAGAGCGATGGTGTGGTGATCGGTCCAGTGCGGGCCGCGGTTGAGCCGCAGGAAGGCGGCGCTGGGGCAGCTGTGGTCATGGCCGTCGACAATCAGGTCCGAGGGCAGCAGGTGCAGCACCTGGCAGTACCACTGCAACAGGCGTTGCATGTCGCGGACACCAATCGCCACATGGCCCAGGCGCAGTACCTGGGCCGGTCCCTTGCCGGGGCGCTGGACATCGCCGAAGCGCTGCTTGTGCTGGGCCGAATTCAGCGTCAACGCCGCGCGCACGGGCATTGGCTCGACAGGGGTGATGCCGTGGACCAACTCGATGCGCCGTCCGGAGGGGTCATGCAGGACTACGCAATGGCCGCCTCCCGGCGCTTCCAGCGGCTGGATGGGGGATGCACCAGGCAAAAGCTGTGCGGCCTGCAGGTCTTCAAAGCGCTCTACGGCGAACGCAATGGCGGCAAAACCCGGCTCTGCGGCGCGTTCGATCACATAGGCGTAAGGCAGTGGACCGGCGCCACGCAGGTACACGCGCTGCGGGGTGCGGTGGGCGACAACCAGGCCGAAATCAGTGAGAAAACGCTCGATGGATTCGAGGTCGGTATGGCGGTAGACAACGTGATTGACATCTTTGAGCTGCAACACGGTAGGTCCTCCTCGACCCGTGCGCAGACCAGGCGAACGGGTATCAATGGGGATGTAAAAGGCAAACGCCAGGCGGCCGGGTGCGCGGGCCATCGAATGGCCCGGGCAGAGGTGCTACTGGGATTTCGCCCGGCCAGTGCGGGCGTTACTTAGCGCCTTGGGGCTTCGTCAGCGATCGGGTTGCTGAGGGTGCCGATGCCTTCGATCTCGACACTGCACAGATCGCCAGGCTTCATGAACAGTGGGGGCTTGTGTGCCCAGCCGATGCCGGCCGGAGTACCGCTGACGATCAGGTCGCCGGGTTCCAGGGTGAGGGCTTCACTGAGCACGCTGATCAGTTCGGCGACATCGAAGATCATGTCGGCGGTATTGCCCTGCTGGACAACTTCACCATTGAGGCGGGTCACCAGCCCCAGGCCCTTGGCCCCGGCGGGCAGCTCATCGGCGCTGACGAACACCGGGCCGAACGCGCCTGTGGCATCGAAGTTCTTGCCGATGGTCCATTGCGGGGATTTGAACTGGTAATCGCGGATCGAGGCTTCGTTGAAGATCGAGTAACCGGCGACATGCTCCAAGGCGTGTGCCCGGCTGATATGGCGGCCGCCCTTGCCGATGATTACGGCCAGTTCGCCTTCATAGTCCAGTTGCTCGGAAGCCAGCGGGCGGATGATCGGCTCGTCGCAACCGATCAGGGTTGATGCAAAGCGGGGGAAGAAGGTGGGGTAGTCCGGTTGCTCGTAGGGGCTTTCCTTGGTGTGGTCGGCATAGTTGAGGCCGACGCAAATGATCTTGCCAGGCCGTGACAGGGGAGGTAGCAGGCGGATGGCCGACCGCTCGATCTGCCTGGCGCTGCTCAGTACCCGGTGAGCCGCCTGCAGTGCCTGATTGCCGTTGCCAAGCAGTTGTTGCAACGAACCGGGGTAGCCCGGCTCATCCGCCGTCATGCCGTGCAATACGCCACCAAGGTCGACTGCCAGGCCTGGTGAGTGGCCTTCGCTGAAATGTACAAAACGCATGATCACTACCTCTGTTGTTGTTCTTTGGGGTAATCGGTCAGAGCTTTTTGATACGGTACGTTACCGTACCCTTTTGCGAAATTTGGACTGAAAACCTTGGGGCGTCAATGGCCGCTCACGTCTTTTTTGGAATATTCACAGGGGCCGATATACCCGGGGGTCACTGCAAGGCGCTGGAAGGCTGATGGGCTGCGGGGTACTCTGTGCTGCCAAACAGACCAATTCGCCGGAACATTGCATTCCGGTCAGGCGCGGGTGCATGGAACGTCCAAGGCAAGTGGAAAAGCGGCAGAACATTCTTACGGCTGCCACCGAAATGTTTCTTGAGGAAGGCTACGCCGGGGTCAGCGTCGACGCGATCATCGCCCGTATTGGCGGCTCCAAACGCACGCTCTACGCCTACTTTGGCGGCAAGGAGGGGCTGTTCGCGGCAATCGTCGCGCAACTGTGCGAAGACATCGTCAACCCCCTGACCCACATGGACCTCAAGCACCAGTCATTGCGTGATGCGTTGTCGACCATTGCTCACACCTTCCTGGACGTGGTGCTCGATCCCCGCACCATTGCCTTGCACCGCCTGATCGTGGCCGAAGCGCTGCGTGCGCCGGAGGCGGCTCGCTCGTTCTTCGATGCGGCGCCGGGCACGGCCTATAGCTGTTTGAGTGATTACTTCGACTGGGCGCAAGGCGAAGGCTTGATCATCCCTGGCGATGCAAGGACCCGGGCGATCGTCTTTCTCGATGCACTGACCGGCAACTTCCAGCTGCGCTGCTTGCTGGGGTTGCAGGAAGCGCCGCCACAGCACGAGCGTGAAGCGCTGATCGAGGAAGCCATTGCGGTGTCTATCCAGGGATTGGCCACGAAATAGCCGATGGCTACGAAACAGGCGACGTCTTCCCACTGCTGATAATGCACAGTACGCATTGAGTGAGAACTTCCGTCAGCTGCTGCTCCGATACCGCCACGTCACTCCACTGTGACTGGCCGTACAGCATCCCGATCACAGCATGGGTGATAAGCCCGATCTCTTTTTTACGCTCACTGTTGTTCTGGTACTCCTCGGCGATGATCGGCGTGAGCAGCGAGCAATACGCAGCTTTGAGCGCCTGCGCCTGCTGCTTGTTCTCGTCGTTCAGATTGACGAACTCCCGGGTGATCAGCGTGAGCCCGTACTTCTCCTTCAGGCTGAAGACCACGAACGCATGAACAAAGCGGCGCACACGTTCGCACGTGGTGCCGGCGCCTTTCAGTCGTCGCTGCGTATCTGCCAGCAAGTCCGACAGGGCGGACTCGATCAGCTCGAACAGCAGGCACTGTTTGTTTTCAATGTGATGGTACAAAGAGCCCGCCTGCAGCCCTACATGCCCGGCCAGGTCACGCAGGCCGATGGCCTGGAAACCGTGCGTTGCGAACAGCTCCAGTGCAGCGTCGAGCAAGCGGTCGCGGGCGCTGGGTGTGGGCATGGTGGCTGCGAGCATGGAGGGGCTCCGACGATCAGGAGGAATCAACTGTTCGGGAGTCAACAATACCGGGAGGGGTGGGGCGTGCGTATCGTCCGTCTGGAGCAGAAATGCAGCGATACCGGTCATTCTTGCGGGCACAAAAAAAGGCACTTGCGCAGGGCGCCAGTGCCTTTCTTTGTTTTGCGAATTTGGTGGAACCGGGGGGATTTGAACCCCCGTCCGCCAGTGCTCCGCTTTCGGTACTACATGCTTAGCCGTGTCTATTGAGTTAATCCGCAGCCGCCCGACGGGCAGGGTGCTTTGGACGAGTTGTGTAAGTTTTAGCTGCTTTGTCCACAACGTACTACGCAGCGATCCTGTTCTGTATGACAATCACTTCGGGTTTACAGGCATCCCCTAGTGATTGCTGGAGCCGAAGCTACCAGGAGAGCGGGCTCAGCTGCTTACGCAGCGAGAGCGTAACCCTCGTAGTTTTCGTCATTGGCAACTATAGAAAGTTGCAACAGTGGATTTACGAGTTCTGTTACCAACTCGGCATGCACCTAGAGTTTCACTACCGGCGTCGAATCCTAATCGGCCCCATTTTCTGCTCTAGACGCGTTTTTCAACGCGTAAGGCGGAGTATACGCCAATGGTCGGGCGACGTCGACTGCTGTACCGGTCGCCCTCCACAAGGCTTCACGCGCCGCTGTCACCTTTCTCGGCCTTGCCTTGTTTTTCAAGCACCTTGCTGGTGATGGCGATGCAGTCCTTCTCGTTACCCGCCGCTTGGGCGGCCTTGGCTCTGTCGACCTCTTTGTTCATGGCGTCGTTGGCACCTTCGGAGGTGGCGCCGGCGGTGGCCATGTTGTCGCTGATTTTCTGCAAGTTGGCATTGCACAGGTCTTCGGCCGCGAACACGGGTGAGGCAAGCAGTGCGGCGGCAATGAACAGTCCGGAAATCGCAGTACGCTTCATGTGAGTCTCCTTGGCGGTAAGGCCTCGAATGAGGCGCTTACCTGAGTGGACTGCACCGGTTTTCAGGGGTTCAGATGGATGTTGGCGGGTGATCGCGGTGCGGAGTCAGGTCTGTCGAGCCCGGGTCACGCGATCCACCAGGTAGACCAGCCCGTGGTAATCAATCCCGCCATGGTTCGACAGGCCGATCTCGCAGGTACGGCTGGTAGAGATACCTTCGCTGCAGTACTGCACCGCATCCTTGAGGCTGCGCAGCGAGTGGGCGTTGAGCTCCGGGGTGGTGAAGCCCTTGTCGCCAGCAAAGCCGCAGCAGTGGATGCCCTCGGGAATCACCACCTGCTTGCTGCACAGCCGGGCGAGGTCGATCAGGGCCTGGCTTTCACCCAGGTGCTGGGTGCTGCAGGTCACGTGGACGGCGATCGGTTCGTCCTGGGGGGTGAACTCCAGTTTGTCGAGCAGGTGAGTGCGGATGAAGCGCACCGGGTCGTAGAGGTCCAGGCGGGTTTCGGCCAGGTCCTGGACCAGGCGCAGGGTGCAGGGGCTGGTGTCGCAGTAGATCGGGTCAAGGCCGCCGCGGCTGGCGTGGAGCAGCGCGTTGATCAGTTCCTGGCGCTTGTGTTCGGCCTGTTCGGCATAGCCTTTCGAGGCGAAGGGCTGGCCGCAGCAGAGGTTGTCCTGGTTCTCTGGGAACACCACTTGGTAGCCGGCCTTTTCCAGCAAGGCGCGGGTTTTGTCGAGCAGTGACGATTGTTCGCGGTCAGCCGCTGCCGGGCCCATCACCCGCGAGACGCAGGCCGCCAGGTACACCACCCGCGGCCGTGCATCGTGGCTCGCCGGGTTGAACGAGATGGCTTTGAGCGGTTGCGGCATGGCCGGCGTCCACTGCGGTAGCCGACCGTGGCTGAGTTTTGACAGGTGAGCGCTGAAGCGGCTCAAGCGCGGAGCGCCCAGCAACCGGCGCGCACCATTGGCCGCTTGCAGGGTAAAGCGTGCGCCACGCAGTGCGGTGTGGAAGTTCTCCGCCAGCCACTCTGCGGCTTTTACGTGGTCGGCACCCTGGCCGCGCAGTTTCTTCACCAGCTCGCCGGTGTTGATGCCCACCGGGCAGCGCTGGGCACACAAGCCAGTGGCGGCGCAGGTGTCGATGCCCTGGTACTGGTAGTCGCGTTCAAGCTCACGGGTATCCACGCCAGCATGCTTCTTCGCCTGGATATCGCGCCACATGACGATGCGCTGGCGCGGGCTGAGGGTCAGCCCCTTGGACGGGCAAACCGGCTCACAGAACCCGCACTCGATGCATTTGTCGACGATCTCGTCGGCCGCCGGCAGCGGCTTGAGGTTCTTCAGGTGCAGCTGTGGATCGTCCGTCAGCACCACGCCGGGGTTGAGGATGCCGGCAGGGTCGAGCAGGCGCTTTAGCTGCCACATCAGTTGGTAGGCGTCGTGGCCCCATTCCAGTTCCACAAACGGCGCCATGTTGCGGCCAGTGCCGTGTTCGGCCTTGAGCGAGCCGCCGTATTCCACAGCCACCAATTGCGCAACGTCGTCCATGAAGGCGGAGTAACGCGCCACCTGCTCAGGTGAATCGAAGCCTTGGGTGAACACGAAGTGCAGGTTGCCTTCCAGGGCATGGCCGAACAGGATCGCTTCGTCGTAGCCGTGCTTGTCGAACAGGGCGATCAGGCGATTGACGCCTTCGGCCAGTTTTTCGACGGGGAAGGTGACGTCTTCGATGATCACCGTGGTGCCGGTCTCGCGCACGGCGCCGACGGCCGGGAAGGTGTCTTTGCGAATGCGCCAGAGCTGGTTGTAGACCACCGGGTCTTCGCTGAAGTCGACCTGCTTCTCTACCGGGAAGCCGGCAATGGACGCGCTGATGTGCGCCAGTTGTTCGTGCAGCAACGACTGGGTGGCCGCGCGGGATTCGATGAGCAGTGCGCAGGCGCTGGCGGACAGGCTCTTCACCCATTCCGGCATACCTTTCATGTTCTCCACCGAGCGCAGGCTGCGGCGATCGAGCAGTTCAACGGCCGATACCGGTTGCTGCTTGAGCACCGGCACTGCGTTGCAGCAGGTCTCGACATCCGGGAAGACGATCAGCGCACTGGCTTTGTGCGGATGGTCCGGCACGGTGTTGTAGGTGACCGCACTGATAAAGCCCAGGGTCCCTTCGGAGCCGACCATCAGGTGGGTGAGGATATCCAGCGGCTCGTCGTAGTCGACCAGCGCATTGAGCGACAGCCCGGTGGTGTTCTTCAGCCGGTACTTGTGGCGGATTTTTGCGGCCAGCTCGGTATTGGCGCGGGTCTGGCGACCCAGTTCGCCAAGGCCTGCGAGCAGTGCGCCGTGGTGTTCACGGAATGCGGCGATGCTCGCCGGGTTTTCGCTGTCGAGCAGAGTGCCGTCGGCCAGCAACAGGCGCATGCCGGCGAGGGTGTGATAGCTGTTCTGGGCCGTACCGCAGCACATGCCGCTGGCGTTGTTGGCCACGATGCCGCCGATTTTGCAGGCGTTGATCGAGGCCGGGTCGGGGCCGATCTTGCGGCCGAAAGGGGCAAGCCAGGCGTTGGCCTGGGCACCGATCACGCCCGGCTGCAGGCGAATCTGGGTGCCGCCGTCGCGGATCTCACGACCGTTCCAGTTGTCCCCCAGCACCAGCAGCACCGAATCGCTCACGGCCTGGCCAGACAGACTGGTACCGGCGGCGCGGAAAGTGACTGCGACCTGCTGGGCCTGTGCGGCCTTGAGCAGGGTGGCGACTTCGTCTTCGCTCTCGACGCGGATAACGAGTTTGGGAATCAGGCGATAGAAGCTGGCGTCGGTACCGAAGGCCAGGGTCGAGAGCGGGTCGTCGAAACGTCGCTCGCGAGGGATCAGGTGTTCAACCGTGTCGAGGAACGCGGCGGGCAGACTCATGCAATCTCCTCGCGGGACCGTGGCATCTGGTGCGCCACGTGCCCCGGTCAATCAGGCGGTGATTCGTGAGGGCGCGACAATCAGGCGCCCAGTTCGCGTACCAGCGAGTCGCGGGTGATTTCGCTGATGGACTTGGCGCCGGTGAGCACCATGGCTACGCGCATTTCTTTCTCGAACAGGTCCAGCAGGTTCTTCACGCCGGCTTCGCCTGCGGTGGCCAGAGCGTAAAGGAAGGCGCGGCCGATCAGTACGGTGTCGGCGCCCAGGGCGATCATGCGCACCACGTCCAGGCCGCTGCGAATGCCGGAGTCGGCGAGGATCTTCAGGTCACCCTTCACTGCATCGGCAATCGCCGGCAGGGCGCGAGCGCTGGACAGCACGCCGTCAAGCTGGCGGCCGCCGTGGTTGGAGACGACGATGCCGTCGGCGCCGAACTTCACGGCGTCCTTGGCATCTTCGGGGTCGAGGATGCCCTTGATGACCATCGGGCCATCCCAGAATTCGCGGATCCACTCCAGGTCTTTCCAGGAAATGGACGGGTCGAAGTTGTTGCCCAGCCAGCCGATGTAGTCGGCAAGGCCGGTGGGGCTGCCACGGTAGGTGGAGATGTTGCCCAGGTCGTGGGGCTTGCCCAGCAAGCCGACGTCCAGCGCCCATTGTGGATGGGTCATGGCCTGCCAGACACGGCGCAGCGGTGCATTCGCGCCGCTCATGCCGGAGTGGGCGTCACGGTAGCGGGCGCCCGGCACGGGCATGTCCACGGTGAACACCAGCGTGGTGACGCCGGCGGCCTTGGCGCGCTCCAGGGCGTTGCGCATGAAGCCGCGGTCCTTGAGCACATAGAGCTGGAACCACATGGGGCGGTTGATGGCTGGCGCCACCTCTTCGATCGGGCACACCGACACGGTCGACATCGTGAACGGAATGCCTTTGGCGGCTGCCGCACGGGCTGCCTGCACTTCGCCGCGCCGCGCGTACATGCCGGTCAGGCCAACGGGGGCCAGGGCCACCGGCATGCTCAGGGTTTCATTGAACAGGCGGGTCTCGAGGCTCAGCTCGGACATGTTCTTCAGCACCCGCTGGCGCAGGGCAATACCCGCCAGGTCTTCGACGTTGCGACGCAGCGTGTATTCGGCGTAGGCGCCGCCGTCGGCATAGTGGAACAGGAACGGCGGCAGCTTGCGTTGTGCTGCTGCGCGGTAGTCGGTAGAGGCAGAAATGATCATGTGATCTCGCAGCGTAAGTTGAAAGAGGCGGCTGCCGGGCGCGTGGTAACGCGCCCGGCCTCTGTCACTTTAGTGAACCAGCATGCCGGTCAGCCAATAAGCCTGGATCAGGGTGATCAGGCCGACGATGGTGGCGAAGAATAGGCTGTGCTTGAGGGTGAAGCGGAACAGGTCCGATTCCTTGCCAACCAGGCCGGTGGCGGCGCAGGCAACGGCGATGGACTGCGGCGAAATCATCTTGCCGGTAACGCCGCCGCTGGTGTTGGCCGCGACCAACAGGGTGTCGTTGACCCCGATCTGGTGGGCGGTGGTGGCCTGCAACGAACTGAACAGGGCGTTGGACGAGGTGTCGGAACCGGTCAGGAACACGCCCAGCCAGCCAAGGAACGGCGAGAAGAACGGGAACGCGGCGCCAGTGCCGGCCAGTACCAGGGCCATGGTCGACGACATGCCCGAGTAGTTGGTGACGAAGGCGAAGGCCAGCACCATGCCGATGGACAGGATCGGCCAGCGCAGTTCATAGAAGGTCTCTTTCAAAGTGGTCAGACCAGTTTTGAAATTGATCTTCAGGACCAGCATCGAGATCAGCGCCGAGAAGAAAATCGCGGTACCGGTCGCGGAAATCGGGTCGAGTTTGAACACGGCCGGAATCGCAGTCGGGGTGGCGACGATCGGGGCGGTCTTGATCACCAGTTGGTCAAGGTGCGGGATGGCGAAGTTGAACACCCAGCTGTACATCGAGCCGCCTGCGGCAAACGCTGCCTTGAACGGTTTGAGGGTCCAGATGGTAACCAGCACGGTGAGGATCAGGAACGGCGACCAGGCCTTGAAGATCTCGCCGAAGCTGTAAGGCGAAGGCTGGCTGCCACCGGCATTGACCACGGCAGCGCCGACGCTACCGGTGGCGGTGGTGAACGAGCGCTTGGGCTGCCAGACCTTGAGGAACAGGGTCAGGGAAATCAGGCTGGCCAGGGCCGAGGTGATGTCCGGCAGTTCCGGGCCGATGAAGTTCGAGGTGAAGTACTGGGTCACGGCAAAGCTCAGGCCGGCAACCAGGGCGGCTGGCCAGGTCTCTTTGACGCCGCGCAGGCCGTCCATCATGAACACCAGCCAGAACGGCACGAACAGCGACAGCAGCGGCAGTTGTCGGCCGGTCATGGCGCCGATCTTGAACGCGTCGATGCCGGTCACCTGGCCTGCGACGATGATCGGGATACCCAGGGCGCCGAAGGCCACCGGTGCAGTGTTGGCAATCAGGCACAGGCCCGCGGCGTAGAGCGGGTTGAAGCCCAGGCCCACCAGCAGGGCGGCGGTGATGGCCACCGGCGCACCGAAACCGGCTGCACCTTCAAGGAACGCACCGAAGCAGAAACCGATCAGCAGCACCTGCAAGCGCTGGTCGTCGGTGATCGACAGCACGGAGCTGCGGATGACCTCGAACTGGCCGCTCTTGACCGTCAGTTTGTAGAGGAACACCGCGGCAACGATGATCCAGGCGATAGGCCACAGGCCGTAGGCAAAACCGTAGCCGGCGGCGGCAATCGCCATGTCGGCAGGCATCTGGAAAGCGAAGATCGCCACCAGGATCGACAGGCCCAGCGTGATGCTGCCGGCCACATGACCCTTGAGGCGGAACACCGCCAGCGCGAGGAAGAAGAATACGATCGGGATGACTGCCGCGAGCGCGGACAGGCCAAGACTACCAAGCGGACTGTAGATCTGTTGCCAGGTTTGCATATGGGGTGGCCCCTAATTGTTGTTGGTGGCACTGGCATTGGATAATTGGTAAGACCAATTTACAATGTCGAGGCGCTAGGTTAAAAGCCTCTTTGAGGGTGTGTCAATTTGTCCCTGCAAAACTTTCGTCGGATGGGTGTCGGAAGGTGGGGGTGAGCGGTATGGAAATTTGCCAACTGATGGGTGTCGGCGGGCAGCGGATGCGCCAGAATAGACAGCCCCGAACGCACTCGGGATTGTGGAGAGCATGTGATGGTTTTTGATCAGGTCCGCCAACGCCGTTTGTCCGACGATATCGTCGAGCGGCTTGAGGGGATGATTCTTGAGGGCACCCTGGCTGCCGGTCAGCGGCTGCCTGCTGAGCGGGCACTGTCGGAACAGTTCGGGGTGTCGCGGCCGTCATTGCGCGAGGCGATCCAGAAACTGGTCGCCAAAGGGTTGCTGGTCAGTCGGCAAGGTGGGGGCAACTACGTTGCCGAGTCACTGGGGACGACCTTCAGCGATCCGTTGCTGCAATTGCTCGAAAGCAATCCGGAAGCTCAGCGCGATTTGCTGGAGTTTCGCCACACGCTGGAAGCGTCCTGCGCCTATTACGCCGCCATCCGGGCAACCGAACCGGATCGCCAGCGCCTCAAGGCCGCCTTCGATACCTTGCAGGACTGTTACGCGCGTGCCGACGAAGTCAGTCGGGCCGAGGAGGGTGCGGCCGATGCGCGCTTCCACCTGGCGATTGCAGAGGCCAGCCATAACGCTGTGCTGCTGCACACCATTCGAGGCCTGTTCGACTTGCTCAAGCGCAACGTGGTCACCAACATTGGCGGCATGTACCAGCAGCGTGCCGAAACCCGCGACATGCTGATCAGTCAGCACCGCGAGCTGTACCTGGCGATTGTCGAGGGGCGTGCCAACGACGCGCGGGAAGTCTCCAGCCGGCACATTCTGTATGTGCAGGAAGTGCTCGATGAAGTGCGTCAGGAGGTTCAGCGGGTGGCGCGTGCGGAGCGGCGTAGCGGGAACTGAAATACGCGTCGCGGGGCACGCCCGCTCCCATCGTAGGAGCGGGCTTGCCCCGCGATCAGGCGCTCTCGGACTGAATCAGTCTTCCTTGCCCTTGTTGCGCACTGCACGCTGCAGTTCGCGATCGGAATCACGCTCGCGCTGGGTATCGCGCTTGTCGTATTCCTTCTTGCCCTTGCCCAGTGCAATCTCGCACTTGATCAGGTGCTTGCTCCAATAGATCGACAAGGCCACGCAGGTGTAGCCCTTCTGCTGGACGGCGGCATGCAGGCGCTCCAGCTCTCGACGATTGAGCAGCAGTTTGCGGGTACGTGTCGGGTCGGCGATGACGTGAGTACTGGCGGCTGTCAGCGGCGTGATATGGCTGCCCATCAGCCAGGCCTCGCCATCCTTGAGCACCACGTAACTGTCGGTCAGGTGCGCCTTGCCGGCACGCAGACTTTTTACTTCCCAACCGGACAGGACCAATCCGGCCTCGAACTTGTGTTCGATGAAGTAATCGTGACGCGCCTTCTTGTTCTGCGCGATTGTCCCTGTCGGATGTTTCTTTTGTTTAGCCATAGGGGCGGCATTATAGGCAGTCGTCGCGCTGTCGGCTACGGGGTAGCAGTGAGCTTGAGCCCCAGGAGTGAATCCCGGACAATGCGCGCTCTTTTTTTCCACAGTTGAGCGTGTTGATGTCGACGGACAAGGTTTCTGTCCATGGTGGCTGGGCCAGTCGCTGGGTATTCGTGCTGGCGGCCACAGGTGCTGCGGTGGGGTTGGGAAGTATCTGGAAATTCCCCTACATGGTCGGCGTTTATGGCGGCGGTGCTTTTGTCCTGGTGTTTCTGGCCTGCATTGCCTTGATCGGTATTCCGGTGATGCTCGCCGAGACGCTGATCGGCCGCCGCACCCGGCAGAGCCCGGCCAATGCGCTGCGCGACCTTGCCCAGGAGGCCGGGCATTCGCCGCGCTGGTCGTGGTGGGCCTTCGCCGGGATGATCACGGCGCTGTTGATCCTGTCGTTCTACAGTGTGGTCGGGGGCTGGTCGTTCGACTACATCATCAACATGGGCAGGGGTGACTTCCAGGGCGTGACGGCCGATCAGGTTGGCGGCTACTTCAATGGCGTGATCAGTGACCCCTGGCGGCTGGTGCTGTGGCACAGCCTGTTCATGCTGCTGTCGGCACTGGTGATTGCCCGTGGCGTAGTGGCGGGGCTGGAGAAGAGCCTGCGCATCATGATGCCGCTGCTGTTCCTGCTGCTGGTGATTTTGTTGGGCTACAGCCTGACCACCGGGCACTTCATGCAGGGCCTGCACTTCATGTTCGACTTCGATACCTCGCGGCTGCTCGACGGCCTGTTGCCGGCCATGGGGCATGCGTTTTTCTCCCTGAGTGTCGGCGTGGGCTCGTTGCTGATCTACGGCGCGTACATGCCCAAGCAATCCTCCATCGGCGGCACTATTGTCGCCGTGGCCCTGCTCGATACCTTTGTCTCGCTGCTGGCCGGCATGGCCCTGTTCCCGATCGTGTTCGCCGCTGGCCTGAACCCGAGCGAGGGCCCGGGTCTGATGTTCGTGGCGTTGCCCTTTGCCTTTGGCAATGTGGCGTTTGGCCAGTTGATGGGCGTCGTATTCTTTGTTCTAGTGGCCGTCGCGGCCTGGAGTTCGGCGATTTCCCTGCTGGAACCGATGGTGGCTTACCTGGTGGAGCGCACGGGCGTGCGGCGCGGCTGGATCACTACCTGGCTGGCGTTCAGCTGCTGGCTGGTGGGGCTGGGCACGGTGTTTTCGTTCAATATCTGGCAGCAGGCACGTTTTTTCGTGAACGACGACAGCGGTTTTCAGCTCTATCAGTGGGGAGCGACTGGCGGCCTGGACTTCTTTGGGGTGATCGACTTCTTCACCTCCAGAATCATGCTGCCGCTGGGCGGTTTGTGCTTTGTGATATTCGCAGGTTGGATCATGGGGCGTGAGGCGGTGCGCGACGAATTGGCCATGCGCAGCCCGCTGCTGTTTGCTCTGACCTTCTTCTTGATGCGCTATGTGGCGCCCCTCGGCATTCTGGTTGTGTTTGCCGCTCAGCTTTGGAAGTGACACCTGGATGACTACCCATATTCAACGTTCGGCCCTGCTGCCTTATCCCGCCCAGGCGCTGTACGACCTGGTCAACGATGTTGCGCGGTATCCGGAGTTCCTGCCGTGGTGCTCAACCAGCACCGTGCTGGAGGTCAGTGACACGCTGATGCGTGCCAGCCTGGAAGTGGCCAAGGGCGGTATGAGCCAGAAGTTCGTCACCCGGAATGTGCTGGTGCCCGGGCAGTCCATCGAGATGAATCTGGAGGAGGGGCCGTTCAATCAGTTACATGGTTTGTGGATCTTCAAGCCGTTGGGTGAGAAGGCCTGCAAGATCAGCCTGGACCTGTCGTTCGATTACGCCGGGCCGCTGGTGCGGGCCACCCTGGGGCCATTGTTCAACCAGGCCGCCAATACCCTGGTCGATGCCTTCTGTCAGCGGGCAAAACAGCTCAATGGCTGACTTGCTGCAGATTGAGGTGGTTTACGCCACCGCTGAACAGCAATGGCTATTGGCTGTGGAGGTACCCTCGGGTACCACGCTGCGCGAGGCTGTGCGCTTGTCAGGTATCGCTGGGCAAGTGCCAGGGCTCGATGTCGAGGCTTGCCCGCTTGGCATCTTCGGCAAGGTGGTCAGTGACGCTGCACACCAGGCGGTTGCCGAGGGAGATCGGATCGAGCTGTACAGGCCGTTGTTGATCGACCCCAAGGAAGTGCGCAAGCAGCGCGCCGACAAGGTGGCGCGGGTGTTCAAGAAGGCCAAGCGCTAGCGCGCAAAATGCAGGTACAAAAAAGCCCGGAATGTCCGGGCTTTTGTTTGCCTGCAGTATTTACTGCGGCGAGGTTTCCAGTGGGGCAGGGGTCGGTACCGGGATGGTCTCGATGGTATCGACTTCGCGCTGGATCTTCTCTTCCAGGGAACCTGGCTTGGCCGGGGTTTCCTTGATCTGCTCAGCAGGCTCAGCGGTAGTGCCTGGCTGGACTGGCGTGACGCTGGTGTCGCCGCTGCCGCCGAGGATTTCCTGGTCGCGGCTCACACCTGGCATGAAGTCGCCGGACAGGCTGACCAGTTGGTCGCTCTCGTTGAAGAAAATACTCATGCGCTCTTGCTGGCGTTGACCGCCACCAGGCTGCAGGCTGTACAGGTAATCCCAGCGATTGGTGTGGAAGGTGTCCTGGATCAGCGGATTGCCCATGATAAACCTTACTTGCCGGCGGGTCATTCCGGGGCGCAATTGGTCTATCATGTCTTGCGTGACGACATTGCCCTGCTGGATGTCGATTTTGTAAACCCCGGGGAACGAGCAACCGGCGAGTGCGAGCAGTCCCACGAAGGTGAGGCTGGTTAGCAAGAGCTTGGTGTTTTGCATCGGTGGGCGACTTCCACTATCTTGGCTGGACAACGTAAACCCCGATCATACCCGTATTCAGAGAAGCTGCGAAGCAGCATCGGCGAGAAAGCTGACCATGGTTGAAAATAGCGAACTGCGCAAAGCCGGTCTCAAGGTGACACTGCCTCGAGTGAAGATTCTACAGATGCTCGACTCTACCGAGCAGCGTCACATGAGTGCTGAAGATGTCTACAAGGCGCTGATGGAGGCAGGCGAGGACGTCGGTCTGGCCACGGTGTACCGTGTTCTGACCCAGTTCGAAGCTGCTGGCCTGGTTGTGCGCCATAACTTCGACGGCGGTCACGCCGTGTTCGAACTGGCCGACGGTGGCCACCACGACCATATGGTCAACGTGGAGTCGGGCGAGGTTATCGAGTTCTTCGACAGCGAGATTGAAAAGCGTCAGAAGGAAATCGTTGCCGAGCACGGTTTCGAGCTGGTTGACCATAATCTGGTCCTGTACGTGCGCAAGAAAAAGTAAGCAATAGCTTCTTGTTGCGCAGCATCAAAGGCGACCCTGGGGTCGCCTTTGTGCTTTCTGGGATAAGGCATCAGGCTTTGCTGGTGACCACCATCTTGCGGGCGTGGGCCAGGGACTCCTTGGTCAGGTCAATGCCGCCCAGCATCCGCGCCACTTCTTCTACGCGTTCACGCTTGCCGAGGCTGGCCACGGCCGTGTGGGTGGCGTCACTGTTGCGCACCTTGTGCACGAACAGATGATGGTGGCCTTGAGCGGCGACCTGCGGCAGGTGGGTCACGGTCAGTACCTGGCCGCGCTCGCCCAGGCGGCGCAACAGCTGGCCGACGATCTCTGCCGTAGGGCCGCCGATGCCCACGTCCACTTCGTCGAACACCAGGGTGGGAATGCGCGACGTTTGCGCAGTGATGACCTGGATTGCGAGGCTGATCCGTGACAGCTCGCCTCCGGAAGCGACCTTGGCCAAAGCCTTGAGCGGTTGACCGGGGTTGGCGCTGACCAGTAGCTCCACGTGTTCGAGCCCGTTGGGTGAGAGGTCGTCACTGGTGTTGCTGTGCAGCTCGATGCTGAAGCGGCCACCGGGCATGCCCAGGCGTTGGATTTCCTGCTCGACCGCTCCGGCCAGCTGGCTGGCGGCCTGGTAGCGCAAAGCACTCAGTTCGCCCGCCTTGTCCTGATAGTGGCGGGCGAAGGCGGCCAGTTCGTCACCCAGGCGCTCGATGGATTCGTCGTTGGCGTTAAGGCTTTCGAGCTCTTCCATCAGCCGTTGTTGCAGGTTGGCCAGCTCGGTGGGATGAACCCGATGTTTGCGGGCCAGGGTATAGATGCTGTCGAGGCGCTCTTCGAGTTGCTGCAGGCGAGCCGGGTCCGCGTCGAAGTTATCAAGGAAGCGATTGAGCTCGCCGACTGCTTCTTCAACCTGGATCTGCGCGCTGGCGATCATGTTGGCTGCCTCGCCAAGTGCCTTGGGCGCATTCTGCACTGCGGTCAACCGGTTGAGGCTGGCGGTGAGGGCGTTGAGCACGTTGCCCGAATCGTTTTCGCTGCAATGGTCGATGACCTGGCGGCAAATGCCGAACAGGGCCTCGGCGTTGGTCAGGTTCTTGTGTTCCTGCTCCAGTTGCTCAAGCTCGTTCTCACCCAGGCCGAGGTTGTCGAGCTCTTCGAGCTGATAGCTGAGCAGCTGGTGCTGCGCCCGTTGCTCATCGCCGGAGTTGGACAGCCGCTCCAGTTCCTGGCGGGTTTGTCGCCAGCGTTGGGCGGCTAACTGGACCTGGCGCGCCAGATCCGTCGCCCCGGCGTACTCGTCGAGCAGGCGGCGATGCGTGTCTGCCTTCAAGAGTGACTGGTGTTCATGCTGGCTGTGGATGTCGATGAGCAGCTCGCCCAGGGCCTTGAGATCGCCGAGCGGGCAGGGCGTGCCGTTGATATAGCCGCGGCTGCGACCTTCGGCGGTGATCACCCGGCGCAGGATGCACGGGCCATCGGTCTCCAGATCGCGCTCGGCCAGCCAGGCGCGGGCTTCGGGAATATCCGAAAGATCGAAGGTGGCGAGGATGTCGGCCTTGTCGGCGCCGGGGCGTACTACGCCGCTGTCGGCACGATCGCCCAGGGTAAGGCCCAGGGCATCGAGCATGATCGATTTGCCGGCCCCGGTTTCACCGGTAATGACGCTCATCCCGCGGGCGAGCTCAAGGTCCAGGTGTTCGACGATGGCATAGTTGTGTACGGACAGGTGCACCAGCATTGGGGCGGCTCCCAGGCGTGAAGTCTGGTTATTTATACAGTGTTTTTCGATCTGCTGACAATGGGCGCGCTTAGGTCGATTTGGTTATCAAGGCGTCGCTATGAGTGCGATGGGTTATGAGCGAAACGGTCTGCGGTGTTCTTCTGCCCCTTGAACCTGGGTTTTAAGACCCCATATAGCCGGCAGAAGCGCGAGTACAGCTCGCTGACACTATTCGAGAGGAGAGATTTTATGGCTGACGAACAGCTGGATGAACAGAATCTGAACGCCGAGGCAACCGGCGCGCAAGAGCTGAACGCCCGCGTGCAGGTGCTCGAAGAGCAGCTGGCGGCGGCCCAGGATCAATCCCTGCGCACCGCTGCTGACCTTCAGAACGTGCGCCGCCGCGCCGAGCAGGATGTCGAGAAGGCACACAAGTTCGCCCTGGAAAAATTCGCTGGCGATCTGCTGCCGGTCATCGACAGCCTGGAGCGCGGTCTGGAGCTGTCCAGTGCCGAGGACGAGAGCATTCGTCCAATGCGCGAAGGTATCGAGCTGACCCTGAAGATGTTCCACGACACCCTCAAGCGCTACAACCTCGAGGCCATTGATCCGCACGGCGAACCCTTCAATGCCGAGCACCATCAAGCCATGGCCATGCAGGAAAGCGCCGAGGTTGAGCCGAACAGCGTGCTCAAGGTGTTCCAGAAGGGCTACCAGCTCAATGGCCGCCTGTTGCGCCCTGCGATGGTCGTGGTCAGCAAGGCCCCTGCAGCGGTTTCGCCGTCGATTGACGAGCAGGCTTGAAATCGTTTCGGGCGCCCCCATTTAGGTGTCAAGCATTCAGGTATTACCGCAGTTAGCCACCACTGCTGCGGCAACAAAATTCAAGTTTCGGGAGAGTGAACATGGGCAAAATCATCGGTATCGACCTGGGGACTACCAACTCCTGCGTCTCCATTCTGGAAAACGGCAACGTCAAGGTTATTGAAAACGCTGAAGGCGCGCGTACCACGCCGTCGATCATCGCTTACGCCAATGACGGCGAAATCCTGGTTGGCCAGTCGGCCAAGCGTCAGGCCGTTACCAACCCGCACAACACCCTGTACGCGGTAAAGCGTCTGATCGGTCGTCGCTTCGACGAAGATGTCGTGCAAAAAGACATCCAGATGGTTCCGTACAAAATCGTCAAGGCTGACAACAACGACGCCTGGGTCGAAGTAAACGGCCAGAAAATGGCACCGCCTCAGATTTCGGCTGAAATCCTGAAGAAGATGAAGAAGACCGCCGAAGACTACCTCGGCGAGCCTGTTACCGAGGCGGTCATCACCGTTCCGGCCTACTTCAACGACAGCCAGCGTCAGGCCACCAAGGATGCCGGTCGCATCGCCGGTCTGGACGTAAAACGTATCATCAACGAACCAACCGCAGCTGCTCTGGCTTACGGTATGGACAAGGCCAAGGGCGATCACACCGTGATCGTTTATGACCTGGGTGGCGGTACCTTCGACGTTTCGGTTATCGAAATCGCCGAAGTCGATGGCGAGCACCAGTTTGAAGTTCTGGCCACCAACGGTGACACCTTCCTCGGTGGCGAAGACTTCGACATTCGCCTGATCGACTACCTCGTCGACGAGTTCAAGAAAGAAAGCGGCATGAACCTCAAGGGTGACCCGCTGGCCATGCAGCGTCTGAAAGAAGCTGCTGAAAAAGCCAAGATCGAGCTGTCCTCGAGCCAGCAGACCGACGTCAACCTGCCGTACATCACTGCAGATGCCACCGGTCCTAAGCACCTGAACGTGAAGATCTCCCGCGCCAAGCTGGAGTCGCTGGTAGAAGACCTGGTTCAGCGCACCATCGAGCCATGCCGTATCGCCATGAAAGATGCCGGTATCGACGTCAGCAAGATCGACGACGTGATCCTGGTTGGCGGTCAGACTCGTATGCCGCTGGTACAGAAAGCGGTTACCGATTTCTTCGGTAAAGAAGCACGCAAGGACGTCAACCCGGACGAAGCTGTTGCCATGGGTGCTGCAATCCAGGGCGCGGTACTGGCCGGTGACGTGAAAGACGTACTGCTGCTGGACGTCAGCCCGCTGACCCTGGGTATCGAAACCATGGGTGGCGTGATGACTGCGCTGATCGAGAAGAACACCACTATCCCGACCAAAAAGTCGCAAGTGTTCTCGACCGCAGACGACAACCAGAGCGCCGTGACCATTCACGTGCTGCAAGGTGAGCGCAAGCAGGCTGCCCAGAACAAGTCCCTGGGCAAGTTCGACCTGGCCGAGATTCCACCAGCACCACGTGGCGTGCCACAGATCGAAGTAACCTTCGACATCGACGCCAACGGCATCCTGCACGTAGGCGCCAAGGACAAGGCTACTGGCAAGACCCAGTCGATCGTGATCAAGGCCAACTCCGGCCTGTCTGATGAAGAAATTCAGCAGATGATTCGCGACGCGGAAGCGAACTCGGAAGAAGACCGCAAGTTCGAAGAGCTGGCCGCTGCCCGTAACCAGGGTGATGCACTGGTTCACTCGACTCGCAAGATGGTCGCTGACGCCGGTGACAAAGTCACTGCCGAAGAGAAGACTGCGATCGAAGCTGCCGTGGTTGCCCTGGAAGCCGCTATCAAAGGCGACGACAAGGCTGCCATCGATGCCAAGGTAGAAGAGCTGTCGAAAGTGTCGGCTCCAGTTGCTCAGAAGATGTACGCCGAGCAGCAAGCCGAACAGCCACAAGCTGGCGCGCAGCAGGCTGAAGAACCTAAGCACGACGACGTCGTCGACGCTGAGTTCGAAGAAGTCAAAGACAACAAGTAATTACTGCATGTTGTCGGCCGGTTGACTGCTTTTTAGTGGTTGGCTGGTAGGATGTCGCCGCGCGGGGGCTTGCTCCCGCGTTGGCGTGTCTGGAATACCCGATTTTCTACAGCATCTGTCAGGCCTCGTGGAGGGCATGGGGCAGGTGCTGGCGGCACAGCGCTAAATGCGCAGAGGTTTGCCGAACGTCCTCAAGAGTGCAAAGACTTATGGCAAAGCGTGACTATTACGAAGTTCTGGGAGTTGAGCGCGGCTCCAGTGAAGCGGACCTGAAGAAGGCGTATCGCCGTCTGGCGATGAAGCATCACCCGGACCGTAATCCTGATGACAAAGAGTCGGAAGAGAAATTCAAGGAGGCCAACGAGGCCTACGAAGTGCTCTCCGATGCCAGCAAGCGCGCGGCTTACGACCAGTATGGTCATGCCGGCGTCGACCCGAGCATGGGTGGCGGCGGTGCCGGTTTTGGTGGCGCGAACTTCTCCGACATTTTCGGTGATGTGTTCAGCGATTTCTTCGGCGGTGGCCGTGGTGGTTCGCGTGGCGGTGCCCAGCGTGGCAGCGACCTGCGCTACACCCTGGAGCTGAACCTGGAAGAAGCGGTGCGCGGCACTACCGTCAACATCCGCGTACCGACACTGGTCAATTGCGAGCCGTGTGACGGTTCCGGTGCCAAGAAGGGCTCGTCGCCTTCGACTTGCCCGACTTGCGGCGGTATTGGTCAGGTGCGCATGCAGCAGGGTTTCTTCTCTGTTCAGCAGACCTGCCCACGTTGTCATGGCCAGGGCAAGATCATTACTGATCCTTGCAACTCCTGCCACGGCGAAGGCCGTATCGAAGAGTACAAGACACTCTCGGTCAAGGTGCCAGCAGGTGTCGATACCGGTGACCGCATTCGCCTTTCCGGCGAAGGCGAAGCGGGCTCCCACGGCGGCCCGACCGGTGACCTCTACGTTGTGATCAACGTGCGCGAGCATGCGATCTTCCAGCGTGATGGCAAGCACCTGTACTGCGAAGTACCGATCAGCTACACCGATGCTGCGCTGGGTGGCGAGCTTGAAGTGCCGACCCTCGATGGTCGGGTCAAGCTGAAGATTCCGGAAGGTACCCAGACCGGCAAGCAGTTCCGCTTGCGTGGCAAGGGCGTCGCGCCGGTTCGCGGTGGTGGTGCCGGTGACCTGATGTGCCGGGTTGCGGTCGAAACCCCGGTCAACCTGAGCCGCCGTCAGCGTGAGCTGCTCGAAGAGCTGCGCGACTCGCTGGAAGGTGACAGTTCCCATTCGCCCAAGGCCAATGGCTGGTTTGAAGGCGTAAAGCGCTTCTTCGGCGACTTGTAAGAAGGAATAGGGCATGCGACGTATAGCGGTAATGGGCGCGGCAGGGCGCATGGGCAAGACCCTGATCGAAGCTATTCAGCAAACCCCGGGTGCCGGGCTTACGGCGGCGATTGATCGTCCTGACAGCACGCTGGTCGGGGCGGATGCAGGTGAGTTGGCGGCCCTGGGGCGGATCGGTGTGTTGCTGTCCGATGACCTGGCCAAGGTGGTCGATGAGTTCGACGTTCTGATCGACTTCACGCATCCGTCGGTAACCCTGAAGAACCTGGCCTTCTGCCGCAAGGCGGGCAAGGCCATGATCATCGGGACGACCGGTTTCAGTGTTGAAGAAAAGCAGTTGCTGGCTGAAGCGGGCAAGGAAATCCCGATCGTCTTCGCTGCCAACTTCAGCGTGGGTGTGAACCTTAGCCTGAAGCTGCTGGACATGGCTGCGCGCGTTCTGGGCGATGACGTCGACATCGAAATCATCGAAGCCCATCATCGTCACAAGGTCGATGCGCCGTCGGGTACCGCGCTGCGCATGGGTGAGGTGGTTGCCCAGGCACTGGGGCGTGATCTGCAGGAAGTGGCGGTTTACGGTCGTGAAGGCCAGACCGGTGCCCGTGATCGTCAGACCATCGGCTTTGCCACCGTGCGTGCCGGTGATGTGGTCGGTGATCACACCGTGCTGTTCGCTGCCGAAGGTGAGCGCCTGGAGATCACCCACAAGGCCTCCAGTCGCATGACCTTCGCCAAGGGCGCGGTACGCGCGGCCCTCTGGCTGGACGGTCGAGAGCCGGGCCTGTACGACATGCAAGATGTGCTCGACCTGCGCTAAGCGCCCACTGTAGGAGCGGGCTTGCCCCGCGATCGGTTCCGGACATGACGACCGAATCGCGGGGCAAGCCCGCTCCTACAGCCCCTCCCAATGCGCCTTGTCGCAATCCTGTGTTTTCTAGGCACTTCAGCGGTAGACCAAAAAAGCGTTTTTCTGTAAGCTACAGCTTTAGTGTGTCCACTAAAAGCGCGCAGATAATTCGACGAAGAAAGCGGGGTGACGTGTCTATACGTCATTCCGCTTTTTTGCAACCTGCGATCGCCCCTTCAGGCTTGATTTACGGGAGGTCTTCTTGACTAAGCCAGCCATACTCGCCCTTGCCGATGGCAGCATTTTTCGCGGTGAAGCCATTGGAGCCGACGGTCAGACCGTTGGTGAGGTGGTGTTTAACACCGCAATGACCGGCTATCAGGAAATCCTGACTGACCCTTCCTATGCGCAGCAAATCGTTACCCTGACTTACCCTCACATCGGCAATACCGGCACCACGCCGGAAGACGCCGAATCCGACCGCGTCTGGTCGGCCGGCCTGGTCATTCGTGACCTGCCTCTGATCGCAAGCAACTGGCGCAACAAGCAGTCGCTGCCGGACTACCTCAAAGCCAACAACGTAGTTGCCATCGCCGGGATCGACACGCGTCGCCTGACGCGCATCCTGCGTGAGAAGGGCGCGCAGAACGGCTGCATCCTGGCCGGCGACAACATCAGCGAAGAGGCTGCAATCGCCGCCGCTCGCGGTTTCCCGGGCCTGAAGGGCATGGACCTGGCAAAAGTCGTCAGCACCAAGAGCAGCTACGAATGGCGCTCCAGCGTCTGGGAACTGAAAACCGACAGCCACGCGACCATCGACGCCGCTGAGCTGCCGTACCACGTCGTTGCCTACGATTTCGGCGTCAAGCTGAACATCCTGCGCATGCTGGTTGCCCGCGGCTGCCGCCTGACCGTCGTGCCGGCGCAAACCCCGGCCAGCGAAGTCCTGGCACTCAATCCTGATGGTGTATTCCTGTCCAACGGCCCTGGCGATCCGGAGCCTTGCGACTACGCGATCCAGGCGATCAAGGACATCCTCGAGACCGAGATCCCTGTATTCGGTATCTGCCTGGGGCACCAGCTGCTGGCTTTGGCCTCGGGTGCCAAGACCGTGAAAATGGGCCATGGTCACCATGGTGCCAACCACCCGGTCCAGGACCTGGACACCGGTGTGGTCATGATCACCAGCCAGAACCACGGCTTTGCGGTAGACGAAGCAACGCTGCCAGGCAACGTTCGCGCCATCCACAAGTCTCTGTTCGACGGTACCCTGCAGGGTATCGAGCGCACCGACAAGAGCGCCTTCAGCTTCCAGGGTCACCCTGAAGCCAGCCCGGGCCCGACCGATGTCGCGCCTCTGTTCGACCGTTTCATCGATGCCATGGCCAAGCGCCGCTGAGCACCTGGCGAGAAGGCCCTGGACCGGTGCAAGCCGCGTTCAGGTGCCGCCCCCACGATTGTTCAATGCGGCTTGCCGACTGACCTGCGGAATTGAGTGACAACCCATGCCAAAACGTACAGACATTAAAAGCATCCTGATTCTCGGCGCTGGCCCGATCGTGATCGGCCAGGCCTGCGAATTCGACTACTCCGGCGCCCAGGCCTGCAAAGCCCTGCGCGAGGAAGGCTATCGCGTCATCCTGGTGAACTCCAACCCAGCGACCATCATGACCGACCCGGCCATGGCCGACGCCACTTACATCGAGCCGATCAAGTGGCAGACAGTGGCCAAGATCATCGAGAAAGAGCGTCCGGATGCACTGCTGCCAACCATGGGCGGCCAGACTGCACTGAACTGCGCCCTGGACCTGGAGCGCGAAGGCGTCCTGGAAAAATTCGGCGTGGAAATGATCGGTGCCAACGCCGATACCATCGACAAAGCCGAAGACCGCTCGCGCTTCGATACTGCGATGAAGGCCATCGGTCTTGAGTGCCCGCGCTCCGGCATCGCCCACAGCATGGAAGAAGCCAACGCCGTGCTCGAGAAGCTGGGCTTCCCGTGCATCATCCGTCCGTCCTTCACCATGGGCGGCACCGGTGGCGGTATCGCCTACAACCGTGAAGAGTTCGAGGAAATCTGCGCCCGTGGTCTGGACCTGTCGCCAACCAAGGAACTGCTGATCGACGAATCGCTGATCGGCTGGAAAGAGTACGAGATGGAAGTGGTCCGCGACAAAAAGGACAACTGCATCATCGTCTGCTCGATCGAAAACTTCGATCCGATGGGCGTGCACACCGGTGACTCGATCACCGTTGCTCCAGCACAGACCCTGACCGACAAGGAATACCAGATCATGCGCAACGCCTCGCTGGCGGTGCTGCGTGAAATCGGTGTCGAGACCGGCGGTTCCAACGTGCAGTTCGGTATCTGCCCAGACACCGGCCGTATGGTCGTGATTGAAATGAACCCGCGTGTATCGCGTTCCTCGGCGCTGGCGTCGAAAGCGACGGGTTTCCCGATCGCCAAGATCGCCGCGAAGCTGGCGGTCGGCTACACCCTCGACGAGCTGCAGAACGACATCACCGGCGGTCGTACCCCGGCGTCGTTCGAGCCGTCGATCGACTACGTCGTTACCAAGCTGCCGCGCTTTGCCTTTGAAAAATTCCCTAAGGCTGACGCCCGCCTGACCACCCAGATGAAATCCGTGGGTGAAGTCATGGCCATCGGCCGTACCTTCCAGGAATCCCTGCAGAAAGCCCTGCGCGGTCTGGAAGTTGGCGTTTGCGGTCTGGACCCTAAAGTCGACCTGGCAAGCCCTGAAGCGTCGAGCATCCTCAAGCGCGAACTCACCGTGCCGGGCGCCGAGCGTATCTGGTATGTGGCCGACGCCATGCGCGCCGGCATGAGCTGCGACGAAATTTTCGACCTGACCGGTATCGACCACTGGTTCCTGGTACAGATGGAAGATCTGATCAAGGAAGAAGAGAAGGTCAAGACCCTGGCCCTGTCGGCCATCGACAAGGACCTGATGCTGCGCTTGAAGCGCAAAGGCTTCTCTGACCAGCGTCTGGCCAAGCTGCTGGGTATCACCGACAAGAACCTGCGTCGTCACCGTCACAAGCTCGAAGTGTTCCCGGTCTACAAGCGCGTCGATACCTGCGCTGCCGAGTTCGCCACCGACACCGCCTACCTGTACTCGACCTATGAGGAAGAGTGCGAGGCGAACCCTTCGACCCGCGACAAGATCATGATCCTGGGTGGCGGTCCAAACCGTATCGGCCAAGGTATCGAGTTCGACTACTGCTGCGTACACGCCGCACTGGCGCTGCGCGAAGACGGTTACGAGACCATCATGGTCAACTGCAACCCGGAAACCGTCTCCACCGACTACGACACCTCCGACCGCCTGTACTTCGAGCCGCTGACTCTGGAAGACGTGCTGGAAGTGGTGCGTGTCGAGAAGCCGAAAGGCGTCATCGTCCACTACGGCGGCCAGACCCCGTTGAAACTGGCTCGCGCCCTGGAAGAAGCCGGTGTGCCGATCATCGGTACCAGCCCTGACGCTATCGACCGTGCCGAAGACCGTGAGCGTTTCCAGCAGATGGTTCAGCGTCTGAACCTGCTGCAGCCGCCAAACGCCACCGTGCGCAGCGAAGACGAAGCCATCCGCGCTGCCGGCGTCATCGGCTACCCGCTGGTGGTGCGCCCGTCCTACGTATTGGGCGGCCGTGCGATGGAGATCGTCTACGAACTGGACGAGCTCAAGCGCTACCTGCGTGAAGCGGTACAAGTGTCCAACGATAGCCCGGTACTGCTGGACCACTTCCTCAACTGCGCCATCGAGATGGATGTGGATGCGGTGTGCGACGGTACCGACGTGGTTATCGGCGCGATCATGCAGCACATTGAACAAGCGGGTGTTCACTCCGGTGACTCGGCGTGCTCGCTGCCTCCGTACTCGCTGCCAGCCCACGTTCAGGACGAAGTCCGTGAGCAGGTCAAGAAGATGGCTCTGGAGCTCGGCGTTGTCGGCCTGATGAACGTCCAGCTGGCCCTGCAGGGCGACAAGATCTACGTGATCGAAGTCAACCCGCGCGCCTCGCGTACCGTACCGTTCGTCTCCAAGTGCATCGGTACTTCCCTGGCGATGATCGCTGCTCGCGTCATGGCGGGTAAGTCGCTGAAGGAAATCGGCTTCACCAAGGAAATCATTCCTAACTTCTACAGCGTCAAGGAAGCGGTGTTCCCGTTTGCCAAGTTCCCGGGTGTTGACCCGATCCTCGGCCCTGAGATGAAATCCACCGGTGAAGTCATGGGTGTGGGCGACAGCTTCGGTGAAGCGTTCGCCAAGGCCCAGATGGGTGCCAGCGAAGTACTGCCGACTGGCGGCACTGCGTTCATCAGCGTTCGTGATGACGACAAGCCACAAGTGGCTGGCGTTGCCCGCGACCTGATCGCCCTGGGCTTTGAAGTGGTTGCCACCGTCGGTACCGCCAAGGTCATCGAAGCGGCTGGCCTGAAAGTGCGTCGCGTGAACAAGGTGACTGAAGGTCGTCCGCACGTGGTCGACATGATCAAGAACGACGAAGTGTCGCTGATCATCAACACCACCGAAGGTCGCCAGTCGATCGCCGACTCTTACTCGATTCGTCGCAATGCGTTGCAGCACAAGATCTACTGCACCACCACCATTGCGGCCGGTGAAGCCATCTGCGAAGCGTTGAAGTTCGGTCCGGAAAAGACCGTGCGCCGCTTGCAGGATCTGCATGCAGGACTGAATGTATGAGCATTACCAAGTACCCGATGACTGTCCAGGGCGCTCGCGCCCTGGAGGAAGAGCACCTGTTCCTGAGCAAGACCGAGCGCCCGCGCTTGAGTCAGGCCATTGGTGAGGCCCGTGAGCTGGGCGATCTCAAGGAAAACGCCGAGTACCACGCTGCCCGTGAAGAGCAGGGTATGGTCGAGGCGCGTATCCGCGATATCGAAGGTCGTCTGCAGAACTCGGTAGTGATCGATGTCACCACCATTGCCCATACCGGCAAGGTGATCTTCGGCACCACCGTGGACCTGGAAAACACCGAGACCGGTGACCAGGTGACCTACCAGATCGTTGGTGAGGACGAAGCGGACGTCAAGCAGGGCAAACTCTCGGTCGGTGCCCCGATCGCCCGTGCCATCATTGGCAAGGAAGAGGGTGATACCGTGGTGATCAAGACGCCAAGCGGTACGGTCGAGTACGAGATTGTCGAAGTCAAGCATATCTGACCGCCGCCGCGGCTTTGCTGCGGCCCCGGTGATCTGGCAACTCACCCAGGTGTTCTGGGTGGGTGGTCTGTGGATGTTGCACTTTGGTCTGCTTCCGGCGTTGGGCAAGATTGGCCTGGCGCCGTTGCTGATCGAGGATATCGGCAATCTCATGGCCTCATTGCTGGTGGCCTTTGCCGCATTTTGCGCAGGGGTTCAGGTGATGGTGCTGGTTCAGGCTCGGGGGCTGGCCAGCCTGTGGCGGGACATGCGAGGGCAGTTGCTGTTGATGGCAATGCTGGCGTGCGTGGTGTATTTCGCCTTGCGCGTGGGGTTGCCCCAAGAGTTGCGCTGGCAGTTGTTCTGTTACCTGGTGCTGGGCTTGACCGGCTTGCTGTTGGTCATGCAGCCGGTGCCGGGCAGGGCGCGCAGGGCGCGCCACTGACCGCACTGAACATCACTTGTAGCGATGGATGTTCGAGAGCTGCTTGTTCGGCTGTGGGTTGCGGCGATAGATCAACGCCTTCTTGCCGATGGTCTGTACCAGTTCGGCGCGGCCGGCCTTGCACAGTGCGGCGATGGCGGCGGCACGTTCTTCACGATCTTCCGAGCGAATCTCGACCTTGATCAGTTCGTGATCGACCAGGGCGCGTTCGAGTTCGGCGATAACCCCTTCAGTCAGGCCATTGCCTGCCACAATGAGAACTGGTTTCAGATCGTGGCCAATGGATTTGTACTGTTTCTTCTGCTCGTTATTGAGCGGCATAATCTGACCCTTCGTCTGATTCTGTAAAAATGGCGGCCATTTTACCCGAGGGCCCGTGGATCCGCCCAGTTAATCACGACCCTTATGATTCGAGGTGCCCAATGGCGCGTTCCAAGACAAGCCTTGGCTGGCTGAAAGAACATTTCAACGATCCTTACGTCAAAAAGGCGCAAAAGGATGGTTATCGCTCGCGTGCGAGCTACAAATTGCTGGAAATCCAGGAAAAGTACCGGATCATTCGCCCAGGCATGAGCGTAGTTGACCTGGGTGCTGCACCGGGTGGCTGGTCGCAGGTGACCAGTCGTCTGATTGGCGGCCAGGGTCGGCTTATTGCCTCGGACATTCTGGAAATGGACAGCATTCCGGATGTCACCTTTATCCAGGGTGACTTCACCCAGGATGAAGTGCTGGCGCAGATTCTGGAGGCCGTAGGTAATTCGCACGTGGACCTTGTGATTTCCGATATGGCCCCCAATATGAGTGGTACGCCTGCCGTGGATATCCCCAAGGCCATGTTCCTGTGTGAACTGGCTCTGGATCTTGCGACCCGTGTGCTCAAGCCGGGTGGCGACTTCCTGATCAAGATTTTCCAGGGCGAAGGGTTTGACGTATATCTGAAGGATGCTCGTCAGAAATTCGACAAAGTCCAGATGCTCAAACCTGATTCTTCGCGGGATCGCTCCCGCGAGCAGTACTTGCTGGCGAGGGGTTATCGCGGCGAGTAGGGCGTCAGGCCGGCAGCTTTCAGGGTGTCCGATAGCTTTTTCCAATCGGCTATCCTGCCTGACCTGGATGAACTTCGTGTAGTCTAGGTTTCACAAAGGGTTACAGACGGCGCCTGCAGTTGTGTAGGTTATGTAGTAAGTTAAGCCGGTGAATATCATGCGAGGCACGGTTGCGCCGTCAGCCGGCCTCAGAGGGTAGCTAATTGAACGATATGGCAAAGAACTTGATCCTGTGGTTGATCATCGCAGCTGTCCTGGTGACGGTGATGAACAACTTCTCCAGCCCGAATGAGCCGCAGACCCTCAACTATTCCGACTTCATTCAGCAGGTCAAGGATGGCAAGGTCGAGCGCGTTGCGGTCGATGGCTATGTCATTACCGGCAAGCGCACCGATGGCGACAGCTTCAAGACCATCCGTCCGGCCATCCAGGACAACGGCCTGATCGGCGATCTGGTCGACAACCATGTCGTGGTCGAAGGCAAGCAGCCTGAACAACAGTCCATCTGGACCCAATTGCTGGTCGCCAGTTTCCCGATCCTGGTCATCATTGCCGTGTTCATGTTCTTCATGCGCCAGATGCAAGGCGGTGCAGGCGGCAAAGGCGGGCCAATGAGCTTCGGCAAGAGCAAGGCGCGCCTGCTGTCCGAAGATCAGGTCAAGACTACCCTGGCCGACGTTGCAGGCTGCGACGAAGCCAAGGAAGAAGTAGGGGAGCTGGTTGAGTTCCTGCGTGATCCGGGCAAATTCCAGCGCTTGGGCGGCCGCATTCCTCGTGGCGTGCTGATGGTTGGTCCGCCGGGTACCGGTAAAACCCTGCTGGCAAAAGCCATTGCCGGTGAAGCCAAGGTGCCGTTCTTCACTATCTCCGGTTCCGACTTCGTCGAAATGTTCGTGGGTGTCGGCGCCAGCCGCGTTCGTGACATGTTTGAGCAAGCCAAGAAGCACGCGCCGTGCATCATCTTCATCGACGAAATCGACGCTGTCGGCCGCCATCGTGGCGCTGGCATGGGTGGCGGTCACGACGAGCGCGAGCAGACACTCAACCAGTTGTTGGTTGAGATGGATGGCTTTGAAATGAACGATGGCATCATTGTCATCGCCGCGACCAACCGTCCAGACGTACTCGACCCTGCTCTGCTGCGTCCTGGTCGTTTTGACCGTCAGGTCGTGGTCGGTCTGCCGGATATCCGCGGTCGTGAACAGATTCTCAAGGTTCACATGCGCAAGGTGCCGATTGGCGAGAACGTCAATCCAGCGGTCATCGCCCGTGGTACCCCTGGCTTCTCCGGTGCTGACCTGGCGAACCTGGTCAACGAAGCCTCGCTGTTCGCGGCCCGCGGTGGCAAGCGTGTGGTCGAGATGAAGGAGTTCGAGCTCGCCAAAGACAAGATCATGATGGGCGCCGAGCGCAAGACCATGGTCATGTCCGAGAAAGAGAAGCAGAACACTGCCTACCACGAAGCTGGTCATGCCATCGTTGGTCGTGTAGTACCTGAGCACGATCCGGTCTACAAGGTTTCGATCATTCCTCGCGGTCGTGCACTGGGTGTCACGATGTTCCTCCCTGAAGAGGACCGTTACAGCCTGTCCAAGCGTGCGTTGATCAGCCAGATCTGCTCGTTGTATGGCGGTCGTATCGCCGAGGAGATGACTCTGGGCTTTGACGGTGTCACTACCGGTGCTTCCAACGACATCATGCGCGCCAGTCAGATTGCTCGGAATATGGTGACCAAGTGGGGCCTGTCCGAGAAGCTTGGTCCGCTGATGTACGCCGAAGAAGAAGGCGAGGTATTCCTCGGTCGTAGCGCGGGCTCCCAGCACGCCAGTGTTTCTGGTGAGACAGCCAAGCTGATCGACTCCGAAGTGCGCAGCATCATTGATCAGTGCTACGCCACCGCCAAGCAGATCCTCACGGAGCACCGTGACAAGCTCGATGCCATGGCCGATGCGTTGATGAAGTACGAAACCATTGATGCCGAGCAGATTGACGACATCATGGCAGGCCGCACCCCGCGCGAGCCGCGTGACTGGGAAGGTGGATCAGGTACTCCAGGTACCACTGCGCAGCAGGGTGACCGTCCAGAGTCGCCGATCGGCGGTCCAGCGGCTCAAGTCTAAGGGCATATATGACCTCACAGCAGTACCCAACCCGGTTGCCTTGCGGCAACCGGGTTCTTGATTTGTCCCGTACCCATGTCATGGGTATTCTCAATATCACTCCTGATTCTTTCTCCGATGGCGGCCGCTTCAATCAGCGTGAAGCGGCTTTGCGCCATGCAGAGGCAATGGTCGTGGCGGGGGCGACCCTGATCGATATAGGTGGTGAGTCCACCCGGCCTGGTGCCAGGGCAGTTTCCGCGCTCGAAGAACTTGAGCGCGTGGCGCCAATGGTTGAGGCGATCGCTCGCGAACTGGACGTGATCATTTCTGTCGATACCTCGACGCCTGCCGTCATTCGCGAGACGGCCCGGCTTGGTGCCGGCTTGATCAATGATGTCCGCTCGCTCACGCGCGATGGGGCCCTGGATGCGGCTGCGGCGACCGGGTTGCCAGTCTGTCTGATGCATATGCGTGGTGAGCCGGGTGATATGCAGAACAATCCTCATTACGAGGATGTCAGCGTCGAAGTTGCGAGTTATCTTGAGCAGCGGATGGCTGCTTGTGCGGCGGTTGGCATCGATGCTGGTCGGATCGTCCTTGATCCCGGCTTTGGCTTCGCCAAGACCCTGGCGCACAACTTGAGCCTGTTCAAGCATATGGAGTCCCTGTATCGCTTAGGACGGCCATTGCTGGTTGGGGTCTCGCGCAAGAGCATGATCGGACAGACTCTCGATCGCCCGGTCGAGCAGCGGCTGTACGGTAGCCTGGCACTGGCTGCATTGGCCATGACCAAGGGTGCAAGCATCTTGCGCGTTCACGATGTTGCCGAAACTGTCGATATCGTGCGAATGATTGCAGCGGTTCAGGCCGCCGAATAATAGTGATGGAGCATCTATGAGCAGAAAATATTTTGGTACTGACGGTATTCGTGGCCGTGTCGGTGAATACCCCATCACCCCTGACTTCATGCTCAAGCTTGGCTGGGCGGCAGGCATGGCGTTTCGCAAGCAGGGTGCCTGCCGGGTTTTGGTGGGCAAGGACACCCGAATTTCCGGGTACATGTTTGAATCGGCGCTGGAAGCCGGACTGTCCGCGGCAGGTGCCGATGTGATGTTGCTGGGGCCGATGCCGACGCCGGCCATCGCCTATCTGACGCGAACCTTCCATGCCGAGGCCGGCATCGTCATCAGTGCATCGCACAACCCACATGACGACAACGGCATCAAGTTCTTCTCTGGCCAGGGCACCAAGCTGCCTGACGAAGTTGAGCTGATGATCGAGGAGTTGCTCGATCAGCCGATGACCGTGGTGGAATCCAGTAAGCTGGGCAAGGTCTCGCGTATCAATGATGCGGCAGGGCGCTATATCGAATTCTGCAAGAGCAGCGTGCCAAGCAGCACCGACTTTGCGGGTCTGAAATTGGTGGTCGATTGCGCACATGGTGCTACCTACAAAGTTGCGCCTAGCGTATTCCGCGAGTTGGGCGCTGAGGTCACCGTGTTGTCAGCCCAGCCGGATGGCCTGAACATCAATGAAAATTGCGGTTCGACCCATATAGAGTCCCTTCAGGCTGCTGTGTTGGTAGGGCATGCCGATCTCGGGATCGCCTTTGACGGCGACGGTGACCGTGTATTGATGGTCGATCACACCGGTGCCATCGTCGACGGTGACGAGTTGCTGTTCATCATTGCCCGGGATCTGCAGGAGCGTAACAAGCTGCAGGGCGGGGTAGTCGGTACCTTGATGAGCAATCTGGGTCTTGAATTGGCCCTGAAAGATCTCGACATACCTTTCGTGCGGGCCAAAGTTGGCGACCGTTACGTGATGGCCGAGTTGCTGGCGCGTGACTGGGTGATCGGAGGTGAAAACTCCGGGCACGTGGTTTGCTGTAACCACACCACTACTGGTGATGCGATCATCGCGGCGCTACAGGTGTTGATGGCCCTCAAACGCCGTGGCGAGACCCTGGCGCAGGCTCGCCAGGCGCTGCGCAAATGCCCGCAGGTGTTGATCAATGTGCGATTTGGTGCAAGCAAGGTCGACCCGCTGGAGCATCCGGCTGTGAAGGAGGCCAGTGCGCGGGTTACCGAAGAAATGGCGGGTCGCGGGCGTGTGTTGTTGCGCAAGTCCGGAACAGAGCCATTGGTGCGAGTAATGGTCGAAGGCGATGACGAAAGTCAGGTGCGCGCCCATGCAGAAGCCCTGGCAAAACTGGTAAGTGAAGTTTGCATCTGAAATACGCTTGCCAGCAGTGATTGGGTTGGGTAACATCTGCGCCCACTTTGACCGACGAGGTACAGCATGCGTCGCCCTATGGTAGCTGGTAACTGGAAGATGCACGGTACCCGCGCCAGCGTCGCTGAGCTGATCAAGGGCTTGAGCAATCTAGCCCTGCCGAGCGGTGTTGAGGTCGCGGTGTTTCCTCCCTCGCTGTACATCAATCAAGCGATTGATGAGCTGCAGGGCAAGTCGATCACCGTCGGCGCTCAGAATTCTGCGGTAGAGCCTGAGCAAGGCGCACTGACCGGTGAGATTTCACCAAGTCAGTTGGTCGATGCGGGTTGCGGACTGGTACTGGTTGGGCACTCGGAGCGTCGCCAGATAATTGGCGAGAGTGAAGAGGTTCTCAATCGCAAGTTCGCTGCGGCACAGGCTTGTGGTTTGAAGCCGGTGCTCTGCGTAGGGGAGACCCTCGAAGAGCGCGAAGCGGGTAAAACGCTTGAGATTGTCGGGCGTCAGCTGGGTAGCATCATCGAAGCTTTCGGTGTTGAAGCCTTCGCCAATGCGGTGATTGCCTATGAGCCTGTTTGGGCCATCGGTACAGGGCTGACAGCCTCGCCACAGCAAGCGCAGGATGTGCATGCAGCCATCCGCGCACAGCTGGCGGCAGAGAATGCCGAAGTCGCGAAAAATGTGCGGCTTCTATACGGCGGCAGCGTGAAGGCGGCCAATGCGGCTGAGCTGTTCGGCATGCCGGATATTGATGGGGGGCTCATTGGTGGAGCGTCCCTGAACGCAGACGAATTCGGTGCAATTTGTCGCGCCGCAGGAAACTGAAAAATGCTGGAAACAGTCGTAGTAGTTTTTCATCTGTTGGGCGCACTGGGTTTGGTAGTGCTGGTGTTGCTGCAACAGGGTAAAGGTGCGGAAGCGGGTGCATCTTTCGGCGCAGGTGCTTCAAATACTGTGTTCGGAAGCCAAGGTTCTGCTACCTTTCTGAGTAAGTTTACTGCTATACTAGCTGCCTCTTTCTTCTTAACTGCTCTTGGGTTAGGATACTTTGCTAAAGAGAAAGCTCATGAGCTGACTCAAGTAGGGTTGCCAGATCCAGCAGTGTTGGAAGTGAAGCAGCAAAAACCGGCAACAGATGATGTACCGGTGCTCCAGGAGCAGAAGAGCGAAGCCACTCAAACTGGCGATGTTCCTCCCGCTCAAGAGCAGAAGTAACGGGTTTCAAAGTAGTATTGCCGAGGTGGTGGAATTGGTAGACACGCAACCTTGAGGTGGTTGTGCCCATAGGGTGTAGGGGTTCGAGTCCCCTTCTCGGTACCAATTGAAACAAGACAGCCCGCTACAGCGGGCTTTCTTGTAGGTGGAGGTTAGATTGACCCTGTCGGGGTTCGGTCGTATACTTTCGCCCCAGCTTTGTCGCGGGGTGGAGCAGTCTGGTAGCTCGTCGGGCTCATAACCCGAAGGTCGTTGGTTCAAATCCAGCCCCCGCAACCAGTTTCAGCGGAGCCCCTTTTGCAGGGGCTTTTTCTTGGCTGAACAGTCATAGCGTCGGTATTCAACGACGTATCAGGGATGGGCGCTTTGCCCATTTTTTATTTGCACAGCATGCACGAGGGGGTTCAGGTGTCGAGCAAGCTAGAACAGTTGCAGGCCTTGTTGGCCCCGGTGGTCGAGGCTCTTGGCTATCAATGCTGGGGGATCGAATTCATCTCTCAGGGCAAGCATTCGGTACTGCGTATTTATATCGACAAAGCGGACGGCATTCTGGTCGAAGACTGTGAAGTTGTCAGTCGCCAGGTCAGCGGTATCCTGGATGTCGAAGATCCGATCAGTTCCGAATACACCCTTGAAGTGTCCTCTCCTGGCATGGATCGCCCACTGTTCACATTGGAACAGTTTGCTTCGCATGCCGGCGAACAAGTGAAGATCAAGCTGCGTACGCCCTTTGAAGGTCGTCGTAACTTTCAGGGCCTTCTCCGTGGTGTGGAGGAGCAGGATGTTGTTGTCCAGGTAGATAACAATGAGTTCCTGCTGCCGATCGATTCGATCGACAAGGCCAACATTATTCCCAGTTTTGACTGAGACGTGCCGGGTCCGGCGGACCGCGCGGATCCAATGGCTTGCGAAAGGCGAGGCGTACGATGAGCAAAGAAGTACTGCTGGTTGTTGAGTCGGTATCCAACGAAAAAGGCGTACCGGCTGGCGTAATTTTTGAAGCGCTGGAAGTGGCACTGGCCACTGCAACCAAAAAACGTTTTGACGACGAAGTCGACCTGCGTGTGGAAATCAACCGCCACACCGGTAACTACGAGACCTTCCGTCGTTGGACTGTCGTCGATGAAGCGGATCTTGACGATCCGGCTGTCGAGACCTGGCTGGCCAAAATTCAGGAAACTCATCCTGAAGCTAAAGTCGGCGACGTCATCGAAGAGAAGATCGAGTCCATCGAGTTCGGTCGCATCGCCGCTCAGACTGCCAAGCAGGTCATCGTACAGAAGGTCCGTGAAGCCGAGCGTGCTCAAGTGGTAGATGCTTACCGCGAGCGCCTGGGCGAGATCATCTCCGGTACCGTCAAGAAGGTCACCCGTGACAACGTCATCGTTGACCTGGGCAACAACGCCGAAGCGTTGCTGGCCCGTGAAGACATCATCTCTCGCGAGACTTTCCGTGTAGGTGTGCGCCTGCGTGCCCTGCTCAAGGAAATCCGCACCGAGAACCGTGGCCCACAGCTGATCCTGTCGCGTACCGCGCCACAGATGCTGATCGAACTGTTCCGCATCGAAGTGCCGGAAATCGCCGAGGGCCTGATCGAAGTTATGGCAGCGTCCCGTGATCCGGGTTCGCGAGCCAAAATCGCCGTACGCTCCAAAGACAAGCGCATTGACCCGCAAGGTGCCTGTATCGGCATGCGCGGATCGCGTGTCCAGGCAGTGTCCGGCGAACTGGGCGGCGAACGTGTAGATATCGTCCTGTGGGACGACAACCCTGCACAGTTCGTCATCAACGCTATGTCGCCGGCTGAAGTCGCGGCGATCATCGTCGATGAAGACGCCCACGCCATGGACATCGCCGTGGGCGCCGACAACCTGGCCCAGGCGATTGGCCGTGGCGGCCAGAACGTGCGTCTGGCCAGCCAGTTGACCGGCTGGACCCTGAATGTGATGACCGAATCGGACATCCAGGCCAAGCAGCAAGCTGAAACCGGTGACATCCTGCGCAACTTCATCGACGAGTTGGAAGTCGACGAAGAGCTGGCACAGGTGCTGGTCGATGAAGGCTTCACCAGCCTGGAAGAGATTGCCTACGTACCGCTGGAAGAAATGCTCAACATCGACGGCTTTGACGAAGACATCGTCAATGAGCTTCGTGCTCGCGCCAAGGATCGTTTGTTGACCAAAGCCATCGCTACTGAGGAAAAGCTGGCAGACGCCCATCCGGCCGAAGACCTGCTCTCGCTTGAGGGTATGGACAAGGATTTGGCGATGGAACTGGCGGTGCGCGGCGTAATTACCCGCGAAGACCTGGCCGAGCAGTCGATTGATGACCTGCTCGACATCGACGGTATCGACGAAGAGCGTGCCGGCAAGTTGATCATGGCCGCCCGAGCCCATTGGTTCGAGTAATTAGGCGCGGCCTGAGGAGAGAAGTGCATGACGCAAGTCACGGTGAAAGAATTGGCCCAAGAGGTCGCTGCACCGGTAGAGCGCCTGCTGCAGCAGATGCGTGAGGCAGGTCTGCCGCACACCGACGCCGGTCAGGTAGTGACCGACAATGAGAAGCAGGCTCTGCTGGCTCATTTGAAGAGCAGCCACAAGGCGAAGGTGGAAGAGCCGCGCAAGATTACCTTGCAGCGCAAGACCACCAGCACCCTGCGTGTTGCCGGTAGCAAGAGCATCAGCGTAGAAGTACGCAAGAAGAAAGTATTCGTCCAGCGCAGCCCGGAAGAAATCCAGGCCGAGCAGAAGCGCGAGCTGGAAGAGCGCCGCGCGGCGGACAACGCAGCTCGTGAAAAAGCCGATGCCGAAGCACGTCAGCGTGCCGACGAAGAAGCCCGCCGTCAGCCAGCGGCTGCATCCGCGGCACCTGCTGCTGCACCGGCCGCTCCTGCGCCGGCTCCGGTAATCGAAGCAGCCGATGCTGCTCCGGCCCCGGTTGCTGATCGCAAGAAAGACGACGTGCGTCGTAACGACAAAGCCCGTGACGACGAGCGTCGTGGCGGCGAGCGCCGTAACGAAGCGCCGCGTGTGTCGGTCAAGGTCAAGGAAAAGGAAAAGGCGCCAACGCCGCGTGCTGCTCCGCGTACTACCGACGAAGAAAGCGATGGCTTCCGTCGTGGTGGTCGTGGCAAGGGCAAGCCGAAGAAGCGCAACGCCCACGGTTTCCAGAACCCGACCGGTCCGGTTATCCGCGACGTACAGATTGGCGAGACCATCACGGTTTCCGACCTGGCGCAGCAGATGTCGGTCAAAGGCGCTGAAGTCGTCAAGTTCATGTTCAAGCTGGGCACTCCGGTGACCATCAACCAGGTGCTCGATCAGGAGACTGCTCAGCTGGTCGCCGAAGAGCTGGGCCACAAGGTCACTCTGGTCAGCGACACTGCCCTGGAAGACTCCCTGGCCGAATCGCTGAAGTTTGAAGGCGAAACCTTCTCCCGTGCTCCGGTTGTGACCGTAATGGGTCACGTTGACCACGGTAAGACCTCGCTGCTCGACTATATCCGTCGTGCCAAGGTTGCCGCAGGCGAAGCCGGTGGTATCACCCAGCACATTGGTGCCTACCACGTAGAAACCGACCGTGGCATGGTTACCTTCCTCGACACCCCAGGTCACGCCGCGTTTACCGCCATGCGTGCCCGTGGTGCCAAGGCTACTGACATCGTGATCCTGGTGGTCGCTGCGGACGACGGCGTAATGCCTCAGACCCGTGAAGCGGTGCAACATGCCAAGGCCGCCGGTGTTCCGTTGGTCGTTGCGGTGAACAAGATCGACAAGCCAGGTGCTGACCTCGATCGCATCCGTAACGAACTGGCCGTCGAAGGCGTGACTTCCGAGGACTGGGGTGGTGACACGCCATTCGTCAAAGTGTCCGCGAAGATGGGTACCGGCGTAGACGAACTGCTCGAAGCCGTTCTGCTGCAAGCCGAGATCCTCGAGCTCAAGGCTACGCCATCGGCCCCGGGTCGTGGTGTGGTGGTCGAGTCGCGTCTGGACAAGGGCCGCGGCCCAGTGGCCACCGTGCTGGTTCAAGACGGTACCCTGCGCCAGGGCGACATGGTCCTGTGCGGCTCGAACTACGGCCGTGTACGTGCCATGCTCGACGAAAACGGCAAGCCTGTTAAGGAAGCCGGTCCGTCGATCCCGGTCGAGATTCTCGGCCTGGACGGTACCCCGGACGCTGGTGACGAACTGAGCGTTGTGGCCGACGAGAAGAAGGCCCGCGAAGTTGCACTGTTCCGTCAAGGCAAGTTCCGCGAAGTCAAACTGGCTCGTGCACATGCCGGCAAACTCGAAAACATCTTCGAGAACATGGGCCAGGAAGAGAAGAAGACCCTCAACATCGTACTCAAGTCCGACGTTCGTGGTTCTCTCGAGGCTCTGCAGGGCTCCCTGAGCGGTCTGGGCAACGACGAAGTACAGGTTCGTGTGATCGGCGGCGGTGTCGGTGGTATCACCGAGAGCGATGCCAACCTGGCCCTGGCTTCCAATGCAGTACTGTTCGGCTTCAACGTGCGTGCCGATGCCGGCGCGCGCAAGATCGTCGAGCAGGAAGGTCTGGATATGCGTTACTACAACGTGATCTACGACATCATTGAAGACGTCAAGAAAGCCCTGACCGGTATGCTCGGCAGCGATGTTCGCGAGAACATCCTGGGTATCGCCGAAGTGCGTGATGTGTTCCGTTCGCCGAAGTTCGGCGCCATCGCTGGCTGTATGGTCATCGAGGGTGTGGTCTACCGCAACCGTCCGATCCGCGTTCTGCGCGAAGACGTGGTGATCTTCGAGGGCGAGCTGGAATCGCTGCGTCGCTTCAAGGACGATGCGTCCGAAGTGCGTGCCGGCATGGAATGCGGTATCGGCGTGAAGAGCTACAACGACGTCAAGGTCGGCGACAAGATCGAAGTCTTCGAGAAAGTCCAAGTGGCTCGTACGCTCTAAGTATCGAGCATGGGAGGCGCGAAATGCCCGTCGCAAGGCGGTCGTCAGCGGCTCTGAACGCAACGCCCGGTCAGGCTCAAGCCTGGCCGGGCGTTTGCCGCTTTAGTTACAGGTAGCAAAAATGGCAAAAGAATATAGCCGTACCCAACGCATTGGCGATCAGATGCAGCGCGAGCTGGCCCAACTGATTCGTCGCGAAGTCAAAGATCCACGCGTCGGCCTGGTGACCATCACCGCCGTCGACGTCAGCCGCGATGTTGGCCATGCCAAGGTGTATATCACCGTCATGGGCCAGGACAGCGCTGAAGACATCAAGCAAAGCCTGAAAGTGCTCAACTCCGCTGCGGGTTTCCTGCGCATGCAGTTGGGCAAGGAAATGAAACTGCGCAGCGTGCCGCAGTTGCACTTCCACTACGACGAAAGCGTGACCCGCGGTGCCCATCTGTCGGCACTGATCGAGCGTGCTGTCGCCGAAGACAGCCAGCACCAGGCCGCCGATACCCCGGACACCAAGGAGTAAGCGGTGGCCCAGGTCAAACGTATCCGTCGTAATGTCAGCGGCATCATCCTGCTCGACAAGCCATTGGGGTTTACCTCCAATGCAGCCCTGCAGAAAGTCCGCTGGCTGCTCAATGCTGAAAAGGCTGGCCACACCGGCAGCCTTGACCCGCTGGCCAGTGGTGTATTGCCACTGTGCTTCGGTGAAGCCACCAAGTTTTCCCAGTACCTGCTCGATTCCGACAAAGGATATGAGACGGTCATGCAGTTGGGGCAGACCACCACCACGGGCGATGCTGAAGGCGAAGTGCTGAAAACCCGTGACGTGACCGTTGGTCGCGCGGATATTGAAGCGGTTCTGCCACAATTTCGTGGTGAAATCAGTCAGATACCGCCGATGTACTCCGCCCTCAAGCGCGATGGCCAGCCGTTGTACAAGCTGGCGCGTGCAGGTGAAGTAGTGGAGCGTGAAGCACGTTCTGTTACTATTAACCGCTTGGAGTTGCTCGAGTGCGAAGGCACCCGGGTTCGGCTTTCAGTGGGTTGCACCAAGGGCACTTACATCCGCACGCTGGTCGAAGATATCGGCGAGATCCTCGGTTGTGGCGCCTATGTTGCCGAACTGCGTCGTACGCGTGCCGGTCCCTTCGAGCTTGCCCAGACGGTGACTCTCGAAGAGCTTGAAGCAGTTCACGCCGAAGGCGGCAACGAGGCGGTCGATCGTTTCCTGATGCCGTCCGATAGCGGTCTGCAAGACTGGCCTCTGTTGCAGTTTTCCGAGCACAGCGCCTTCTACTGGTTGCATGGTCAGCCAGTCAGGGCTCCCGATGCGCCGAAGTTCGGCATGGTTCGGGTACAAGATCACAACGGTCGTTTCATCGGTATCGGTGAAGTGAGCGAAGACGGGCGCATCGCGCCGCGTCGACTGATTCGGTCAGAATGATCGAAACCTTCAGTGTCAGGCCCAGGCCCGGCACTGGTGGCAAAGAGGATGGCTGTTAATAGGCACGGTTACGCCTCACTTATGAATACAGGGATTTGTCCCTGGCCTATTGGAAACCGTTTGTTCGGTTTCCCTTGATTTGGAGAAGCCAAATGGCACTCAGCGTTGAAGAAAAAGCAAAGATCGTTGGCGAATTCCAGCAAGCTGCTGGTGACACCGGTAGCCCGGAAGTGCAAGTTGCACTGCTGACCGCCAACATCAACAAGCTGCAAGGCCACTTCAAGGCCAACGGTAAAGACCACCACTCCCGTCGTGGTCTGATCCGCATGGTTAACCAGCGTCGTAAGCTGCTGGACTACCTGAAGGGCAAAGACACCACTCGTTACAGCGCCCTGATCGGTCGCCTGGGTCTGCGTCGCTAATAGCGGCCTGGCCAGTGGTGTGCACGGCGTGTTGCATTCTTCGCTTCCGGTGCCTGGCATCGGGAGTGATGAACACGCCGCGCGTATCTATGAGGTTGGCTGTCTGTCTCGCCTGAGCGGTTTACCGCAAGGGCAGGGCAGGCTCCCAACCTCTAGTTTTATCTGGACGGTCAACGGGGCCGATTCCCTGTTCTGCCCAAGAATTCGCAAGAACCAGTTCCCCCAGAGCCACTGAAGAAGGTAGGAAACCGTGAACCCGGTAATCAAGAAATTCCAGTTCGGTCAATCGACCGTTACCCTCGAGACGGGCCGTATTGCTCGTCAAGCGTCCGGCGCCGTATTGGTCACCGTCGACAACGATGTCACCGTGCTGGTGACCGTGGTCGGTGCCAAGCAGGCCGATCCAGGCAAAGGCTTCTTCCCCCTGTCCGTTCACTATCAGGAAAAGACCTACGCCGCCGGCAAGATCCCTGGTGGTTTCTTCAAGCGTGAAGGCCGTCCTTCCGAGAAAGAAACCCTGACTTCGCGTCTGATCGACCGCCCAATCCGTCCGCTGTTCCCGGAAGGCTTCATGAACGAAGTGCAGGTTGTCTGCACCGTCGTTTCCACCAGCAAGAAAACCGATCCGGACATCGCTGCGATGATCGGTACCTCGGCTGCCCTGGCTATTTCCGGCATTCCATTTGAAGGCCCGATCGGCGCCGCGCGCGTTGCTTTCCACGAGAGCACCGGCTACCTGCTGAACCCGACCTACGAGCAACTGGCTGCCTCGAGCCTGGACATGGTCGTCGCCGGTACTTCCGATGCCGTACTGATGGTTGAATCGGAAGCCAAAGAGCTTACCGAAGACCAGATGCTGGGCGCCGTACTGTTCGCCCACGACGAATTCCAGGCTGTGATCCAGGCTGTCAAAGAGCTGGCCGCTGAAGCCGCCAAGCCGACCTGGGACTGGAAGCCAGCCGTTGCCAACACCGAACTGCTGAACGCCATCCGCGCCGAATTCGGCGAAGCCGTTTCCCAGGGCTACACCATCACCGTCAAGGCCGACCGTTACGCGCGCCTGGGCGAGCTGCGTGATCAGGCGATCGCCAAGTTCTCCGGTGAAGAAGGTCAGCCTTCGGCTTCCGAAGTCAAAGAGATCTTCGGTGAGATCGAATACCGCACCGTTCGCGAGAACATCGTCAACGGCAAGCCACGTATCGACGGTCGCGACACCAAGACCGTACGTCCGCTGAACATCGAAGTCGGCGTTCTGCCAAAGACCCACGGTTCGGCGCTGTTCACCCGTGGCGAAACCCAGGCCCTGGTCGTTGCGACCCTGGGTACTGCCCGTGACGCACAACTGCTCGACACCCTCGAAGGCGAGAAAAAAGACCCCTTCATGCTGCACTACAACTTCCCTCCGTTCTCGGTGGGCGAGTGTGGTCGCATGGGCGGTGCTGGCCGTCGCGAAATCGGTCACGGCCGTCTGGCCCGTCGTTCGGTTCAGGCCATGCTGCCTGCTGCTGACGTCTTCCCGTACACCATTCGTGTGGTATCGGAAATCACCGAGTCCAACGGTTCCAGCTCCATGGCTTCGGTCTGCGGTGCCTCCCTGGCCCTGATGGACGCCGGTGTACCGATGAAGGCGCCGGTTGCCGGTATCGCCATGGGGCTGGTTAAAGAAGGCGAGAAGTTCGCTGTTCTGACCGACATCCTGGGTGACGAAGACCACCTGGGCGACATGGACTTCAAGGTAGCCGGTACCGCCAAAGGTGTTACCGCGCTGCAGATGGACATCAAGATCAACGGCATCACCGAAGAGATCATGGAAATCGCCCTGGGCCAAGCCTTGGAAGCGCGCCTGAACATCCTCGGCCAGATGAACCAGATCATTGGTCAGTCCCGTAGCGAACTGTCGGAAAATGCTCCGACCATGATCGCGATGAAGATTGATACCGACAAGATCCGTGACGTCATCGGTAAAGGCGGCGCGACCATTCGTGCCATCTGCGAAGAAACCAAGGCTTCGATCGACATCGAAGACGACGGTTCGATCAAGATCTTCGGTGAGACCAAAGATGCCGCTGAAGCTGCTCGTCAGCGCGTCCTGAGCATCACTGCAGAGGCCGAGATCGGCAAGATCTACGTGGGCAAGGTCGAACGCATCGTTGACTTCGGTGCTTTCGTCAACATCCTGCCGGGCAAGGACGGTCTGGTTCACATCTCCATGCTGAGCGATGCTCGCGTCGAGAAAGTGACCGACATCCTCAAGGAAGGTCAGGAAGTCGAAGTACTGGTACTGGACGTGGACAACCGCGGCCGTATCAAGCTGTCGATCAAAGATGTTGCAGCAGCAAAGGCATCGGGCGTCTAAGCTTGGTGTGATGAAAAAGGACCCTCCGGGGTCCTTTTTTTTTGCCTGCAGGAAATACCTTGTGGACTTGCATCTTGCATGCAGGATTTTCACCGGCCTTGCAAAATGCACGATAAGGGATTTTTTGTTGATTCATAACTTGTTGATTTAAAAGGATTTGTATCATTGCAAAAACTGGCATAGGCCCTGCAATGGTATTCATACCCCTGCTGCCAGGACTTACGGCGCAGACTTTTCGAAAAACAGGAGTGTCTCGTATGAAGAAGTTCGCTATTGCTGCCGCTACTGCCACCGCCCTGACCCTGACCATGGCTAATGCGGCATTCGCCCAACAGCCTGCCCAGGCACCGTTGACTGTTGCTGCCGGTGAAATGACCGAGGCCAAAGAAGCGACCTCCGATACCTGGATCACCACCAAGGTCAAAGCTGACCTGATGACTGAGAAAGGCGTCCCTGGCACTGACATCAAAGTCGAAACCAACAAAGGTGTGGTTGCCCTGTCTTCCGATGTGACGCTGACCGACTCGCAGAAAGATATGGCAGTGGCCATTGCCAAGAAAATCAAAGGCGTGAAAGCCGTATCGGCTGACGGCCTGAAATCCGAATAAGCAGGAAGGTTGTCCCGACTCGCAGACCGTCAATGGTTCATGCGAAAGACCAAAAGGACTTGGTCACTCAAAGCCCCGGCACCGATTGCCGGGGCTTCTTTATGCGCGTTTACTCGGCGTCCAGGTGCATCGGTGTAATCACACGACCATCCGGTTCGGCCTGGCCGAGGCTTGCATCAATGAAATACACCCGGTCATCTTCCAGCTTGGCCTTGTCGACCAGATAGTCCTTGATGCTGCTGGCTCGTGCCTGGCCGAGCTGGCGCAGCAGCAGGGCACTTTCAGCCCAGGATTTGAGCACTGCATCGCGCAACTGAGTGGTGCGCTGCTCACGGTCCAGTTGCTCCCACTCGGCAGGTGGTTGCTGTTTCAGGCGGGTACGGTAGATGCCTTCGAGCATGGCCGGCTTGTCGCCATCGGGCACTTTCAAGTCCGAGGCCTGGGCTGGCACTTTGTCGCCGCGGCGCTGGAGGATCTTGTAGTAGGTGCTCTGGTACTCACGTTCCAGGCGCTGCTGGGCAATCAACGGGCCGTCGCTGCTCTGGGCGCTGGTACCTTCGATCTCCAGGCGCAGGGCCGGGCGCTCCTTGAGGGCGGCTGCCAGTTTGTCCAGGGCACTTTGGGCGTCGGGCGCCAGGTCGCTGGAGCCGGCGGCAAAGGCCACGCTGCCAAGGTCCTGGGCATCGCCACCGCTGATCAAGCCACCAATGAACTTGAACGGCGCCTGGGCCGCGCGCAGCACCAGGTTGCGCAGGGTCTGCCAGACAATCGGCATGACGCTGAACTGGGGATCGTTGAGGTCGCCCGTGACCGGCAGTTCAATGGAGATCTTGCCCTCGGTGTCCTTGAGCAGCGCCACCGCCAGGCGGATCGGTAGATCGACTGCGTCCGGGCTGTCGACTTTCTCACCCAGTTGCAGCTGCTCGACCACCACTTTGTTCTCGGCCTTCAGCCGGCCCTGGGTGATGATGTAGTGCAGGTCGATATTGAGCCGGCCCTTGCGGATGCGGAACCCGGCGAACTTGCCTGAATAAGGCGTCAGGGTGGTCAGCTCGACACGCTTGAAGCTGGTGGCGATATCCAGGCTGGCCATCGGGTCGAAGGGGTTCAGGGCACCTTTGATGGTAACGGGTGCATAGCGATCGACCTTGCCCTTGATGTCAACCTTCGCCGGTTTGGGCTGGCGATTGTCGATGGTACCGATCTGGCCGTTGAGCTGTTGGATGGCCGTGGCGAAGTTGGGCGTCAGGCTGAAGTCGGCAAAATTGGCCGAGCCGTCGTTGATGTCGATGGCACCGATGCGAATGCCCAATGGCTTGGCGCTATTCGCTGCAGGCTTGTTCGTCGCCTGGGCTTGGGCCGTGGCTGGCTGGGGAATCAGCAGATCGTCGATGTTGGTGGTGCGGTCTTCGTTGATCATGAAGCGCGCATAGGGCTGCTTCAGGCTCACCTTGCCGATGCTCAGGGCATCACCGTGGCGGTAGGACACCGCATCCAGGTTCAACTGCTGCCATTTGACGAAGTCTCGATCCTTGATGGTGTCGAGGGTGTGCAGTTGGTTGACCTGGGCCTTGCCGTCGATCGTGAAGGCCAAGGGCTCGACGCTCTTGAGGTTTACATCGAGGTCACTGCCCAGCATGCCGCTACGCAGCTCCAGGCGTATGAAGGGGCTGATGTAGGCCTGGGCAACGCGCAGGTCAATGTCCTGGGTGTTGACCTTGACCCGTGCCGTGACCGGCGCCAGGTTGACCTCACCGGCAGCCTGCAGCTTGCCTTGCTTGCCAACGCCGGTATCGAGCTTGAGGGTAAAGGGTGACTGGTTGAGGCTGTCGAAGTTCTGCAGGTCCAGATTCAGCGGGCCAAGCTCCAGGGCGACGGGCTCTTTTTGCGAGCGGTCGGCCAGGTGGACTTGATAGTTGCGCAACTGCACGTCCTTGAGCAGGACTTGCCAGGGTTTGCTCGGTGCTGCGGCTGTGGCTTCTTTTGTAGCCTCCGGTTCGGCGGCTGCAGGCGCGGTCTTTTCTTTCGGGCTTGCCTTGGCGGGCTGGCTGGCGAACAGCTTCTGCCAATCAAGTTGCCCATCCGACTCCAGGGCCGCCCAGGTTTCCAGTTTCTCGCTGCGAATCTTGCCGACCGTCACCAACTGCTTGGCCAGGTCCACGGACGTTTCGCTCACATCCAGGCGGGCCAGGCGGGCCAGCGGGCGCCCATCCGGGGCCTTGATGGCAAACGGCGCGATACTGACAGCGGTGTTGTCGAGCAGCAGCTCGGTTTCCTTGGAGAGGTTCAGCGTGTAATGGGTGTCGAGGCTGATCACGCCTTCTTCCAGCACCAGCGGGACGGCATCGCGGACATAGGGCCAGAAGGCCTTCATCTTGCCGTCAGTAACCTTCAGGGTGCCTTCAGAGGCGAGCGGGATCAGGCTGAACGTGCCGCTCCAGTCGATGCGACCGCCGTGCGGGCCGATGGCCACCAGGGTCATGTCGGAACTGTCTTCGGGCAGGGTGCTGAGGTTCTTCAGTTCCAGGTTCATCGAGTCGTAGAGGAACTCGATCGGCTCGCTGGGGCGCTGGTCCTCGAAGTGCAGGTAACCTTCACTCAGTTTGATGCTGCCGATGCGCACCGGGAAGGGATCGCTCGGCGGCTCTTCAGGCTTGGGCTCACTGGGTGGCAACTTGAACAGTTGCGTCAGGTTCAGGCTGCCATCCTTGGCAAACAGTACTTCTGTGCGGGCCTTGTCCAGCTCAATGCCATCCAGGTGCAGGGCACCTGACCACAGGCTATCGAGCTGGAGGTTGGCGTAGAGGCGCTCGAAGCCGACCTGTTCCTTGCCTGGTTCACCGATCTGCAGCCCCCAGAGCGTCAACTCCAGGCTGAACGGGTTGAGCTCGATACGCTGCAAGTGGGCGGGCACCGTGGCGTAATTGGCCAATTGCTGGTTGGCGATACGCAGGGCCACCCCTGGGAGAATCAGAAAGCCAAGCAGGCTGTACAAGGCCACTGCGGCCAGCATGGCGCCGAGGGCGCGTTTCAATCCTTTGGGCATGTGCGACGTCGTCTGTCTCGTACGGGAGTGCTTGGAGTATGGCACGTAAAATCGGTTCCGAAATGACTCCAAAAATAAGCGAAAAGATCTGTCAGAGCTGAAGAATCAAGGTCTTGAGCGGCGATTGGCCATCCTGCGACGGAAAGTCGCTGGCGGGTTTGAGCGCCTGCCAGTCACGTACCGGCCGGCCACTTTTCTCGGCACAGCGCAGTACTTGGTCGCGCCAATCGTCGAAGCTGACTTTGGCGAGGTTGTTACAGCAGATCAGTACGCCATCTTCGGCAGTGCTAAGGAGGGCAGGCTTGAGCAGGCTCTGGTAGTCGCGTAGCAGGTCGACGGTGCCGAAGGCGCTCTTGGCCCAGGCCGGTGGGTCGAGAAATACCAGATCGAACTGGCGCTGCTCAAGGCGCGGGTAGGGCGGCAGCTTGTGCCCGCGCCGCTGGCTGACGGGCAAGCCGGCGAGTTGACGGATGGCAGGAAAGTAGTCGGACTGGATAAACGCCATCGGCAGCAGCTGTGGGTTCAGGGCATTGTTTTCCTTGCCCACCGCCAGGTTGCCCTCGGCGAAGTCCAGGTTGCACACCTCGCGGGCTCCCCCCGCAGCAGCGCTGAGGCCGACACCGCAGGTATAGGCAAAGAGGTTGAGTACACGTTTGCCGGCACTGTGCTGCTTGACCCAGCCACGCGCGTTGCGCAGGTCGAGAAACAGCAATGGGTCCTGGCCGGCATGGCGGCCTCGTACCCGGTAGTTCAGGCCCCATTCGTGGCCGATATGATCAGCCAGGGCTTCCTCGCTTGCCTGGTAGACCGGGTCGCGGCGGTCGATCCGGCTGTTGCCTTGGGAGCGGTCGTTGTACACCAGCAGCAACCCAAGACCCAGTTCTGCTTCGATGGCTGCGTGCAGGGCAAGAAGGGTGTCGCTGTCCAGAGTCAGGTGAAAACTCTGCACCAGTAGCTGCGGGCCATAACGGTCGATGGTCAAACCGCCGGCGCCCTCCTGACTGCCATGGAACAGACGGTAGCAATCGGTGCCTTGGGCATGCAGTTCGCTGAGAAGGCCCTTGCGGGCATCGAGGGCGGCGCGCAGCGCCTGATTCAAGAGGGACATGCACGTGGCCTTGGTTTGCGGACGTGCAGTTTAGCAGTAGAAGACGAGGGAGGGGCCGTTGCAGCCCCTCCCGCAGTGATTAGCGCTCGATCGCCAGGGCAACGCCCTGACCGCCACCAATGCACAGGGTGGCCAGGCCTTTTTTGGCATCACGCTTGATCATCTCGTGCAGCAGGGTGACCAGCACACGACAGCCAGAAGCACCGATCGGGTGGCCCAGGGCAATGGCACCGCCGTTGACGTTGACCTTGCTGGCATCCCAACCCAGCTCTTTGCCAACCGACAGGGCCTGGGCCGCGAACGCTTCGTTGGCTTCGATCAGGTCCAGGTCGGCCAACTGCCAGCCGGCCTTGTCCAGGCAGCGGCGCGTAGCGCTCACCGGGCCGATGCCCATGATTGCCGGGTCGACACCTGCGTTGGCGTAGGCCTTGATCCGGGCCAGCACCGGCAAGCCCAGCTGCTGTGCCTTGGCGGCACTCATCAGCATCACCGCCGCCGCGCCATCGTTAAGTGAAGAGGCGTTACCGGCTGTCACTGTTCCGTCTTTCTTGAAGGCGGGCTTGAGTTTGCCCAGGGACTCGGCGGTGGTGCCCGCGCGAGGTTGTTCGTCGGCGGCGAAGGCCACCGGTTCGCCCTTGCGCTGAGGGATCAGGATCGGCGTGATTTCGTCGACAAACCGCCCCGACTCGATGGCCGCTGCGGCTTTCTGCTGCGAGGCGGCGGCGAAGGCATCCTGGTCCTCGCGGCTGATGCCGTACTTCTCCACCAGGTTCTCGGCGGTGATGCCCATGTGGTAGTCATTGAAGGCATCCCACAGGCCGTCGCTGATCATGGTGTCGATCAGGCTGCTGTGGCCCATGCGCAGGCCGGTCCGTGCGCCGGGCAGCACATAGTTGGCCAGGCTCATGTTCTCCTGGCCGCCGGCGATTATGACGTCGGCGTCACCACAGCGAATGGCCTGGGTGGCCAGGTGCAGGGCCTTGAGGCCAGAGCCACAGACTTTGTTGAGGGTCATGGCGGGTACCGCGTGGGGCAGGCCTGCCTTGATCGCGGCCTGGCGGGCGGGGTTTTGCCCGGCGCCGGCGGTCAATACCTGGCCGAGGATCACTTCATCGACCTCTTCGCCGGCGACGCCCGTCTGAGCCAGCAATTGGCGAATCACCGCAGCACCCAGGTCTACGGCAGGAATGGTTGCCAATGCTCCCTGATAGCTACCGACAGCGGTACGGGTGGCGGCAACGATAACGACATCTTGCATGGCGCAGGTCCTCATTCTTATTCGATTGGGTATCAGAACAGCACAAGCCCCTCGGGGCCTTGATAGACCGTCATGGTGGCATAGATGCCGGGGGGACTGCCAACGGCGAACCGGCCGGTCGCCCTCAAACGAGCCCCATGCGCCGCCGGGCCCGTTGCAGCGAGCCATCGCGCATGGCCCAGCGCAACACCGGTGCGGTGGTGTGAATGCCCAGGCGGATCAGGCGGCGCTGCAGGGGATGCTGCCGCAGCTCGAGCTGGTCACTGGCCCAGAGTGGCAACAGATCAATGCCGGCGCGCAGCATCAGGCTGCCCATCGGCTTGGCCAGGCGGCTGGGGGCCGGGGCATCGAGCAACACCTGGACCACTTCGTGGCTGCGTGCATCGCAGTGCAATTGTGGGCGCATGGCTTGCAGGTAGTCGCTCACCTGCTGGCGAGAGCGGGGTACATCGCGGGCGCCCAGGCGTTCGGCGATCAGGGCGATTTGAGCGTAGTAGGCGTCCTGCTTGTCCAGCGGCATGTGGGGGTTGCGGTAGCGCAGGTGGGCGGCGAGAAAACTGCTGACTTCAGCCACATGCACCCAGGTCAGCAAGTCAGGATCGCTGGCGGCGTAAGGGCGTCCGTCGGCGGCGCTACCTACTACCTGGAGGTGGATGGTGCGCACTTTTTCGATCAGCCAGTCGGCATCGCGGGTAGCGCCAAACGTGGTCCCCGAGATGAACTGGCTGGTGCGTCGCAGGCGCCCGAGCAGATCCTGGCGGAAGTTGGAGTGATCCCACACCCCCGCCAGCGCCAGTGGATGCAGCAGTTGCAGGAGCAAGGCGCTGATCCCACCGACCAGCATGCTGGGGAAATCCCCGTGCACCCGCCAGCTGATACTGTCCGGGCCAAACAGGCCGGGGTCGCCCTTGGGAGTTTCGAGGTCCAGTTGCCCCAGGGACAAGCCGGTGAGGCTCATCACCTGGGTTTCGATACGGCGGCGAATCGCTTCCATGGCTACCTTGTGGCGTGGCAGCCGGGAAGAGGCTGCCGTTACTGGTTGAGGCGCTTGTCGATCAAGCCCTGGACCACACTGGGGTCGGCCAGGGTTGAGGTGTCGCCGAGGTTGTCCAGCTCGTTACAGGCGATCTTGCGCAGGATGCGGCGCATGATCTTGCCTGAGCGGGTCTTGGGCAGGGCCGGGGCCCACTGGATCAGTTCCGGCTTGGCGAAGCTGCCAATCTCCTTGCTGACCAAGCCCAGCAGCTCCTGTTTGAGCGCGTCGTCCGGGGCGATGCCGTTCATGGGGGTGACGAAGGCATAGATGCCCTGGCCCTTCAAGTCGTGAGGGTACCCGACTACGGCTGCCTCGGCGATGGCATCGTGCAGCACCAGTGCACTCTCGACCTCGGCGGTGCCGATCCGGTGCCCGGAGACATTGATCACGTCATCGATGCGACCGGTTATCCACAGGTCGCCATCCGCGTCGCGGCGGGCGCCGTCACCGGTGAAGTAATACCCCGGCAACGGTTTGAAGTAGGTATCGATCATTCGTTGATGGTCGCCGTACACGCTGCGGATCTGCGCAGGCCAACTGGCCTTTATCGCCAGCATCCCGCTGCCGGCACCTTCGATCAGTTTGCCCTTGTCGTCGAGCAGCACGGGCTGCACGCCGAACATGGGTTGCGTTGCGCAACCCGGCTTGATACGCCGCGTACCCACCAGCGGGCTGATCATGATGCCACCGGTCTCGGTCTGCCACCAGGTGTCGACGATGGGGCAGCGTTTCTCGCCCACGGCCTCGAAATACCATTCCCAGGCTTCCGGGTTGATCGGCTCGCCAACGCTGCCCAGCAGGCGCAGGCTGTTGCGCGAGGTGCTCTTCAGGGGGCCGTCGCCCTCACGCATCAGGGCGCGCAGCGCGGTGGGGGCGGTATAGAAGATATTCACGCGATGCTTGTCCACCACCTGCCAGAAGCGCGAGGCATCCGGGTAATTGGGCACGCCTTCAAACATCAGGGTGATCGCACCGTTGGCCAGCGGCCCATAGACGATGTAGCTATGGCCGGTAACCCAGCCCACGTCGGCGGTGCACCAGAACACTTCGCCGTCGCGGTAGTCGAACACCGTCTCGAAGGTCATCGCGGCTTGTAGCAAGTAGCCGGCGGTGGTGTGCATGACACCTTTGGGTTTGCCGGTACTGCCGGAGGTGTAGAGGATAAACAGCGGATCTTCGGCGGCCATTGGCTCGGGCGGGCAGTCTGGGCTCACTTGGGCGATGGCTTCGTGGTACCAGATATCGCGGCCATCGCTCCAGTCGATAGCGCCGCCGGTGCGCTTGATCACCACCACGCTGCTCACGTCCGGGCAACTGACCAGGGCCTTGTCGACGTTCTTCTTCAGGGCGATGGTCTTGGCGCCGCGCACCCCTTCGTCAGCGGTAATGACCGTGCGGCAATCGGCATCGAGAATCCGGTCCCGCAAGGCATCGGGCGAGAAGCCGCCGAACACCACCGAGTGGATCGCACCGATCCGGCTGCAGGCCAGCATGGCGTAGGCCGCCTCGGGAATCATCGGCATATAGATGCACACCCGGTCACCTTTTTTCACGCCGCGCTGCTTGAGCACGTTGGCCAGGCGGCTGACCTTGTCATGCAGTTCGCGGTAGGTGATCTGGCTGGAATCGGCTGGGTCGTCGCCTTCGCGGATGATCGCGACTTGATCGGCGCGAGTGGCCAGGTGACGGTCGATGCAGTTGTAACTGACGTTGAGTTGAGCGCCTTCAAACCAGCGTGCCTGGCCGGTTTTCATATCGCTGTGCTGGACACTGCTGAAGGGTTTTATCCAGTCCAGGCGCTTGGCCTGTTCGGTCCAGAAGGCATCGGGGTCTTCTATCGACTGGCGGTACAGACGTTCATAGTCGGCCTGGCTCAGTCGTGCCGCTTTGCTGACGGCGTCGGCATGGGGATAGGCGCTGATATCGAACATGGCGGGGTCCTGTTCTGCTTGTTTTAGTCAGAAGCCTGCCGGGGGCGGGCTCCTGCAACAGTGTCAGAACAGTGTAGCCGCTACCCCTGGCCGTGTTCGTTCGACCAGGGGCAGCGCAGGCGGGTTCAACCGCGGTGGCGGCTGCGGAAGAAGTTGATCAGGCCCTGGGTCGAGGCATCTTCGGCGGGCTCTTCGATGCCCCCGGTCAGGCGCTGGTACACACCCTTGCCCAGCTCCTTGCCCAACTCAACACCCCATTGGTCGAAGGCGTTGATACCCCAGATCACGCTCTGCACGAACACTTTGTGCTCGTACATTGCCACCAGCGCACCCAGGCGACGGGGGCTGATGCGCTCGACCACCAGGGTGTTGCTCGGGCGGTTGCCCGGGATCACCTTGTGGGGGGCGAGCTTCTGGATGTCGTCCTCTGCCAGGCCTTTGTCGCGCAGCTCGGCCTCTGCTTCGGCGCGGGTCTTGCCGAGCATCAGTGCCTGGCTTTGCGACAAGCAGTTGGCATACAGCCACTGATGATGGTCAGCCACCGGGTTGAAGCTGACGACCGGCACGATGAAGTCTGCCGGGATCAATTGCGTGCCCTGGTGCAGCAACTGATGGTAGGCGTGCTGGCCGTTGCAGCCCACGCCACCCCAGATCACCGGACCGGTGTCGTGGTTGACCGGCGTGCCGTCCTGGCGAACGCTCTTGCCGTTGGATTCCATGTCCAGCTGTTGCAGGTGCTTGGTGATGTTACGCAGGTAGTGGTCGTAGGGCAGGATCGCATGGCTCTGCGCGCCCCAGAAGTTGCCGTACCAGACGCCCAGCAGGGCCAGCAGCACCGGCATGTTCTGGTCGAATGGCGCGTTCTGGAAGTGCTGGTCCATGGTGTAGGCGCCAGACAGCAGTTCCTTGAAGTTGGCAGTGCCGATGGCCAGCGCGATCGGCAGACCGATCGCCGACCACAGCGAATAACGACCGCCAACCCAGTCCCACATCGGGAAGATGTTCTCTTCGCGGATACCAAAGGCCACTGCGGCCGTCTTGTTGCTGGAGACGGCAATGAAGTGCTTGTACAGCTCGGCTTCCGAACCACCCTGGGCCAGGTACCAGCTACGCGCCGCTTGGGCGTTCTTCAGGGTTTCCAGGGTGTTGAAGGATTTCGACGAAACGATGAACAGCGTGGTTTCGGCGCGCAACTTGGCCGACAGCTCGTGGAACTCGCTGCCGTCGATATTGGCCAGGTAATGGCAGCGTACACCGCGCTGGGCGTAGGGCAGCAAGGCTTCCGAGACCAGCTCGGGGCCGAGGAACGAGCCGCCGATGCCGATGTTCACCACGTCAGTGATCGGCTTTTCGCTGTAGCCGCGCCACAGGCCGTGATGAATGCGTCCGACCAGTTCGGTCACCTGGTTGAGGACCTTGTGCACCTCGGGCATCACGTTGACGCCGTTGACGTTCAACTTGTCGCCTACGGGGCGGCGCAGAGCCGTGTGCAGCGCCGGGCGGCCTTCGGAGGCATTGAGGATCTCGCCGGCGAACAGCGATTTGATCGCGTCCTGCAAGCCGGCTTCGTTGGCCAGGTTGACCAGCAGGTCGCGGGTCTGGCCGTTGATCAAATTCTTCGAGTAATCGAGAAACAGGCCACAGCAGCTCAGGGACAGCTGGTTGAAACGTTGCGGGTCGGCATTGAATGCGTCGCGCATGCTGAATTCCTGCATGGCTTCGCGGTGTTGCTGGAGCGCCTGCCACGCGGGCAAAGTCGTTGCATCATGAGGGGAGCGGTAATACGCCATCGCTGCAGGTTTCCTTATTGCTTGAACTGCCTTGGACACTGAAAAAAACGACCTGTTTGCAAGCTTATGGCAATTAATGCCATCAGCCTGCCTGACAGGGGGCTGACCTTAGGCCAGCTGGACGGGAATGGCGTTGCTGGTATGGCTCAGTTCGTTACCAGGGGCCATGTAGAGCATGCGTGGCTTGAAGTTGGCCAGCTCGGCTTCGCTGTAGTGAGCATAGGCACAGATGATCACCCGGTCACCGACCTTGGCCTTGTGCGCGGCAGCGCCGTTGACCGAGATCATCCGCGAGCCTTCTTCGCCGCGAATGGCATAGGTGGTGAAGCGCTCGCCATTGTCGACGTTGTAGATATGGATCTGTTCGTACTCGCGAATACCGGACAGGTCGAGCCAGAGGCCGTCGATGGCGCAGGAGCCTTCGTAGTCGAGCACCGCGTGAGTGACTTCGGCGCGGTGCAGCTTGGCCTTGAGCATGATGGCGTGCATGGGATTCCTCTTGCGGGATCTTGTTACTGGTCGTCGAGGTTCAGGTGCAGGTTGTCGATCAGGCGCGTGGCACCCAGGAACGCTGCCACCAGGATGACCAGGTCGCGGTCATCGGCTGTGGCCGGGCGCAGGCTGAGGGCCTGGCGTACTTCCAGGTAGTCAGGGCGAAAGCCGGCGGCGGCCAGATGTTCCTGGCTGCTGGCGATCAGTGCCGGGTAATTCCGCTGACCTTGCTCGATCGCTGTCGCCATGTCGCTCAGCACACGGTAGAGCGCCGGGGCGGTAGCACGTTGTTCTTCATTCAGGTAACCGTTGCGCGACGACAGCGCCAGGCCATCGTCGGCGCGCACGGTCGGCTCGCCGATGATCTGGATCGGCATGTTCAGGTCCCGCACCAGTGCGCGGATCACCGCGAGCTGCTGGAAGTCCTTCTGGCCGAATACGGCCAAGTCCGGCTGGACCATGTTGAACAGTTTGTTGACCACGGTCGCCACACCCTCGAAGTGCCCTGGGCGGCTGGCGCCGCACAAGCCTTCAGACAACTGTGGGACGCTGACCCGGGTCTGGCCGGCCATGCCGTCGGGGTACATCTCTTCGACGGTGGGCGCGAACAGCAGGTGGCAACCGGCCTGGAGCAGAGTCTCCTGGTCGGCAGCGAGGGTACGCGGGTATTTGTCGAGGTCTTCGCTGGGGCCAAACTGCAACGGATTGACGAAGATGCTGGCGACCACGAAGTCGGCACGCTGCGCTGCCTTGGTCACCAAGGCGGCATGGCCGCTGTGCAGGTTACCCATGGTCGGTACGAAGCCGATGCGCTTGCCTTCACTGCGCGCACGCGCCACGGCGGCGCGCAGTTCGCGGACGGTCTTGACTGTATTCATGCACTGAACCCGTGTTCGCTGCCTGGGAAGCTGACGTCCTTGACCGCTGCTACGTAAGCCTGGAGCGCACCCTGGATGTCGCTCTGACCGACCATGAAGTTTTTCACGAACTTGGGCACTCGGCCAGTCAACGACAAGCCCAGCATGTCGTGGAGCACCAGAACCTGACCGTCGGTCGCGCTGCCTGCGCCGATGCCGATTACCGGAATGCTCACGGCCTGGGTGATTTCAGCCGCCAGTTCGCTCGGCACACACTCAAGCAGCAGCATGGCGGCGCCGGCCTGCTCGAGGGCAATGGCGTCAGCGCGCATCTGGCGGGCCTGGCTTTCCTGGCGGCCCTGGACCTTGTAGCCACCCAGAATGTTGACCGCCTGAGGGGTCAGGCCCATGTGGGCACACACCGGTACGCCACGTTCGGCCAGCATGCGAATGGTGTCGCCCAGCCAGGCGGCGCCTTCGATCTTGACCATGTGGGCGCCAGCCTGCATCAGGGCGCCGCAATTGGCGAAGGCCTGGTCGGCGGTGGCGTAGGCCATGAAGGGCAGGTCGGCGAGGATCAGTGCGCCGTCGTTACCGCGCTTCACACAGGCCGTGTGGTACGCCATGTCGGCGGTGCTGACGGGCAGGGTGCTGTCATGGCCTTGCAAGACCATGCCCAGGGAGTCACCCACCAGCAATATTTCCACGCCTGCACGGCTGGCAGCCTGAGCAAAGGTCGCGTCATAGCAGGTCAGCATGGTTATTTTCTCACCCTTGGCCTTGAGGCTCTGCAGGGTGGTCAGGGTTACTTCTGGCATGAAAAGGAATCCTCGTTCAGGCGCTGTGAAAAACGACTGCGTACAACGCGTGTATTCATCTTCTGGAACAGCACATCATCGAATGTGGTGTTTTGGTTACGACCTGTTCCAGGCCTATATACGCCTTTTTGCGGCGCGCAGGCGCCACGGGACGCCTATAGTCGTGAGGGTGGGGGCTGAAGTCAATTACCCTGTTACCGCATTGTTACGAATGCGTTGTTACGGGCGTTACCGCGTGGGGGAACGCCCGGCTACAGGCGCTCCAGGCCGACGAACGGGCATTCTGCCAGCAGTTGGGCAAGTGCGCGCCCATCGGCCAGCATGAAGTCATCCGCGACCAGTTCGGCCAAGGGGTAAAGGACGAACGGTCGGGCCTGCATGTGGTAGTGCGGGACCTTCAGGCGGGGGATGTCGATGACCTGGTTGCCGTAGAGCAGGATGTCCAGGTCGAGGGTGCGCGGGCCCCAGCGCTCCTTGCGCTCGCGGCCCTGGGCGGCCTCGATGGCCTGCAAGCTATCAAGCAGCGTCAGTGGCGGCAGATCGGTTTCCAGGGCGGCAACGGCATTGGTATAGCGCGGTTGGCCCGGTGACAGCGATTCGCTGCTGTAGAACGCAGAAACCCCCGTCACCGTTGTTTCAGGCAGCTGGTGCAGCGCATTGACTGCGCTGCGTAGCTGTTCGTGCGGCTCATCCAGGTTGCTGCCCAGGCCGATGTACACGCGCTCCATGCTTATTCGCCTGCGGCGTCGGCACGTTTGCGTTTGCTCGGGCTGCGCTTGCGTTTGCGCGGAGCGGCACCGGTACCTTCGTCACGCGAGCCCAGCTCGCGAATCATGTCGCGGCGCTCGGAGTCGTTGCAGTCCTGGTAGTCGGTCCACCATTGCCCCAGGCCGTCGGTTTCTTCGCCAGCGCTTTCACGCAGCAGCAGGAAGTCGTAGCCGGCACGGAAGCGTGGGTTGTCCAGCAGCAGGTCGGCACGCTTGCCGCTGCGCCGTGGCAGACGCTCCTGCATGTCCCAGATCTCGCGGATCGGCAGGGTGAAACGCTTGGGGATTGCGATGCGCTGGCACTGTTCGGCGATCAGCTCGTGGGCAGCTTCGTTCATGGCCGGGATCGGCGGCATGCCGCGGCTCTGCAGGCGCAAGGCGCGACCTGGCAGTGCCGGCCAGAGCAGGGCGGCAAACAGGAAGGCCGGGGTTACCGGTTTGCCCTGTTTGATGCGCAGGTCGGTGTTGATCAGTGCCTGGCTGATCAGGGTGTGGGTATAGGTCGGGTGTTCTTCCAGGGCCTCGGCACTGGCCGGGAACAGTGGATCGAACAGTTGCAGGTCGACCAGCATTTCAAACGTATCGGCGGCGTAGCCGGAGAGGAACAGCTTGAGCGTTTCCTCGAACAGGCGGGCGGCCGGGATCTCACGCAGCATTGGCGCCAGGTCGCGGATCGGCTGCACGGTGTGCTTCTCGATACCGAAGTTCAGCTTGGCGGCAAAGCGCACGGCACGCAGCATCCGTACCGGGTCTTCCTGGTAACGCTGGGTCGGATCGCCGATCAGGCGAATCAGGCGATTGCGAATATCGTGTACGCCATTGGCGTAGTCGAGGATGCGCTCGCTGACCGGGTCGTAGTACAGGGCGTTGATGGTGAAGTCGCGGCGCTGCGCGTCTTCTTCCAGGGTGCCATAGACGTTGTCGCGCAGAATTCGTCCACTCTCGTTACGTGACGAGGTGTGGCTGTCTTCAGCTTCGCTTTCCGGGTGGTTGGCGCGGAAGGTGGCGACTTCGATGATTTCACGTCCGAAATGGATGTGAACCAGCTTGAAACGGCGGCCAATGATGCGCGCATTGCGAAACTCGGCACGAACCTGTTCTGGCGTGGCGCTGGTGGCGACGTCGAAGTCCTTGGGGGTAATCCCCAGGAGTTGGTCACGCACGCAGCCACCAACCAGGTAGGCCTGGTAGCCAGCATTTTGCAGGCGCTCGACGATGCTCACCGCATGACGACTGAATTGGCCACGTTGCAGCGAGTGTTGACCGCTATTGATCACTTCAGGCGTGGTGCGCTTGTGGTGCGGACCACGTACGGGAGGACGGAACGACTGGAACAGCTTCTTCAGCATGGGATGCACTGTTTGAAGGAATGTTCGGCCAAAAAAGAAGAATGGCCGCATGATGGCCGGGGATTCTAGCATTTACTGGGCAGATGGTGTAGGCGGTAGCAACGAGGGGGTGACGCGGGGGAGAAACTACAAGGGGAGCCGAAGCTCCCCAAGAAGTAGTTGCGTGCTCTTATTATTTTTTTGCCGGGCTTTTTGTTTTTGTTGAGCGCCCTATCCACAAAACGCAAAGCTTGTGGACGATCTCCCTAACCGGGATTCAAGAGCAAACGGATTGCTTTGGTCGCTGACGTTGCAATGATCTTGCGATCCAACCAGTTCAGGCCCTGCTTGAGTGCAGTTTTTGTTGTTCTCTGCCTGGTTGTGGGGCAAGCCCCAAATACAACTCCTCTCCAAAAGAATCAGTTAGCTGCGCCTCCGCCGTCTTGTTCTTATTGTGCGTGAGCCGATTCGTCTTATTTTTATTGTCTTTTGCAGTGCTTGTTATTGTTCTTGTACCAAACATATAGCAGGTGCCGTGCCAACTTTTGCAAACCCCAGTAAAACAAGGGGTTGGAGCGGTTTAGGGGGCCTGGCAGGGCGAAAAAAAACCGGGGCTTCGTTACCGTAAGCCCCGGTTTTGTTACGAGATTGTGGCGAGGTAACAGTTTGTCGCGGTGTGACAGTGTTACCGCCGCGCGCCCGTGGTGACAGCTGAAAGGTATCAGCCTTCGCTGGTCGCGCCGCTCTTGCGCCGCGGGATGCCCAGGCGTTGACGGCGTTCCCATAGGCACTTGCGGCTGACCCCCAGCTTGCGTGCAAGCTCGGTCTCGGTCATGTGGTCCTGGTGTTCGAGAACGAAGTGCTGGAAATAGTCTTCCAGGGAAAGGTCCTCGGTGGGTTCGTGGCTGGTAGTGCTAGCCGCGCTGCCACTGCTGGGCAGGCTGGCGAAGGGTTCATCGTCGTCCAGGTCACTCAGCTCGATGTCGATGCCCAAGAGATCGGCAGAGATTTCCGGGCTCTCGCAAAGAATCACGGCACGCTCGACGGCGTTCTCCAGCTCACGGACGTTACCCGGCCAGGAATAGTGACGGATGGCCTGCTCGGCGTCATGGCCGAAGCGCAGGTCATTACGACCGATGCGCGCACTCTGGCGGGCGAGGAAGGCGTTGGCGATCTCGATGACGTCGGTGCCGCGCTCGCGCAAGGCGGGTAGCTTGAGGGCGATGACGTGCAAGCGGTAATAAAGGTCTTCACGGAACTGGCCGACCTTGGCCAGGTTCTTCAGGTCACGGTGAGTCGCGGCGATCAGGCGCACATCGACCTTTTGCGACTGCACCGAGCCGACCCGGCGGATCTCGCCTTCCTGCAACACCCTTAGCAGGCGTGCCTGGGCTTCCAGGGGCAACTCACCAATCTCGTCGAGGAACAGGGTGCCGCCGTCGGCCGCTTCGACCAAGCCTGCGCGGCCGGCGCTGGCACCGGTAAAGGCGCCTTTTTCGTGGCCGAAGAGTTCCGATTCGATCAGGGTCTCAGGGATCGCTGCGCAGTTCACCGAAATCATCGGTGCCTTGGCCCGGCGCGACAGATTGTGCAGGGCGCGGGCGACCAGTTCCTTGCCGGTACCCGATTCACCCTGGATCAATACATTGGAGTCGGTAGGCGCGACCTTGCGGATCTTCCCGTACAGGTCCTGCATCGGTGGGCAGGAGCCGATGATGCCGATCTCGCCGTTGGCCGCATTGCTGCTGCCTTTGTCTGCCGGGGCAGACTTGCCGTTGCCACGGGCCTCGGCAGGCACCGCCGGGGCGTTCTGGCGATCGCGCAGGATCCGCGCCACCGCCTGGAGCATTTCGTCATGGTCGAACGGCTTGGCGATGTAGTCCACCGCGCCCATCTTCATCGAGTCGACAGCCGAGCGCAGGCTTGCGTAGCTGGTCATGATCAGCACCGGCGTACCCTGGCCGAGCTTGATCAGCTCGGTGCCCGGGGCGCCGGGCAGACGCAGGTCGCTGACAATCAGGTCGAAGGTGGCAATGCTGAAGCGTTCCTGGGCTTCCTGAACCGAGCCGGCTTCGCTGACCTGGTACTGGTTCCGCTCGAGCAGTCGACGCAGCGCCGAGCGGATGATGGTTTCGTCTTCGACGATCAGAATGTGCGGCATTGATTCAATTCTCTCGACGGTCTCAGTTCACAGCGGACGTCGCTACGACATGACGCGGCAGGGTCACTCGGATCCGGGTGCCGCGCTGGCTTTGAGTATCGGCCGGGCTGTCGATGGTGATTTGTCCATAATGCTCTTCCACGATGGAATAGACCAGAGCAAGCCCCAGTCCGGTACCTTCGCCCGGGTCCTTGGTAGTGAAGAAGGGTTCGAACAGACGATCCATGATGTTTTTCGGAATACCGCTGCCTTCGTCCTCGACGATCAGGTCGACGGTATGCTCGCTCGCTTCGCTCTTGACCCTTACGGCGCTGCCGGGAGGGGAGGCATCGCGGGCGTTGGAAAGCAGGTTGATCAGTACCTGGGCCAGGCGTTGCGGATCGCCTTCGACCCAGTGTTCGGGGTCGCACAGGTTGAAAAACTGTACTTCGAAATTGCGCCGGTTCAAGGCCAGAAGACCGATGGCATCCTGCGCCACCTCAGCCAGGCACACCGGCTCGTCGCTTTGCTGGTGGCTGCCGGCGTGGGCAAAGCTCATCAGCGATTGCACGATGCGCGAGATGCGTTTGGTCTGCTCCAGGATCTGGCTGCTGAGCTCGGTAATTTCGCCATCATCTTCTCGCTCTTCGCGCAGGTTCTGGGCGAGGCAAGCAATACCGGTGACCGGGTTGCCGATTTCGTGGGCGACGCCTGCGGCCAGGCGACCGATGCTGGCCAGGCGCTCGGAATGCACCAGCTTGTCTTCCAGGGCCTGGGTTTCGGTCAGGTCCTCGACCAGCACTACCAGGCCGCTGTTACCCGGCGCCAGGGGTTCGTCGATAGCGGCCTTGTGCAGGTTCAGCCAGCGGGTCTGACCATCGAGCCCGAGACGCTGCTTGTGCAGGTGTTCATCGGGGACGTTGATAAAGCCCAGCAACAGCCCGCGCCAGGGTTCGCCGATAGTGGTCAGGCGAGAGCCAACCACGCGCTTGGCCGGGATGCCGGTGAGCTCTTCCATGGCCTTGTTCCACATCAGGATTTCCTGGTCCTTGGCCAGCGAACAGACGCCCATGGGCAGTTCCTGCAAGGTCTGGCGGTGGTAGCGACGCAGGGCATCGAGTTCGGCGGCAAGGCCGGTCAGGCGCGAGTGGTAATCTTCCAGGCGGCTTTCGATGAAGTGGATGTCTTCGGTGACGTAATTCTCGTTACCCGATTTGTAGGGGAGGAAGGTTTCCACCATGTCCTGGGCAACACTGGGGCCCATCAGGCCGGACAGGTTGGCCTCGATCCGGTCACGCAGGCGGCGCAGTGCATAGGGGCGACGTTCATCGAACGGCAGGTAAAGGTCGCGCAGGGCCTGCTCGACCTCCTTTTGTGCCGCCTTGGCCCCCAGGGGCTTGGCCAGTTGCGTGGCGAACTCCTGGGGGGACGCAGCGTGCAGCTCGCGCCGTTGCGGGCGACGCACGTTGTCTACGGCGCAGGCTTCGGCAGCGCTGACTTCTTCGCTGCTGGCGTTGGTGAACAGCGAGATCAGGGTGAACAACAGCACGTTCGCTGCCAGTGAGGCGATGGCTGCCATGTGCCAACTGGTGTCGTCGAGCACGTAGATCATGTTCAGCAACGGGATGTAGAAACCCTGCAGATTGCCCACCAGCGGCAGCAACATGGTCACCATCCACACCAGGATCCCGGCGAGCAACCCGGCGATGAACCCACGGCGATTGGCGGTCGGCCAGTACAGCACCGAGAGGACGCCGGGCAGGAACTGCAGGGTGGCAACAAAGGCAACGATGCCCAGGTTGGCAAGATCCTGCTGGCTGCCCAAGGTCAGGTAGAAGCCGAAACCTGCGGCAATGATGGCGACGATCAAGGCCCGACGGGTCCACTTCAGCCAACGGTAGATATTGCCTTCGGCAGGCGGTTGGTACAGGGGCAGTACCAGATGGTTGAGGGCCATGCCCGACAACGCCAGGGTCGTGACAATGATCAGGCCGCTGGAGGCGGAGAGACCACCGACATAGGCAAGCAAGGCAAGCGCCTGGTTGTTGGCGGCGATGCCCAGGCCCAGGGTGAAGTACTCGGGGCTGGTGCTGGCGCCCATCTTCAGGCCGGCCCAGAGGATCAGCGGCACCGCCAGGCTCATCAGCAGCAGGAACAGCGGAAGGCCCCAGCTGGCGCTGACCAGCGAGCGCGGATTGAGGTTCTCGGTAAAGGCCATGTGGTACATGTGCGGCATGACGATGGCCGAGGCAAAGAACACCAGCAGCAAGGTGCGCCACGGACCTTCCTGCAAGGGCGTATGCAGTGCGGCCAGGGCGGTCTGGTTCTGCAGCAGCCAGACTTCCAGTTGGTGTGGACCGCCGAATACGCCATAGAGGGCATACAGGCCGATGCCTCCCAGGGCCAGGAGCTTGATGACCGACTCGAAGGCAATCGCGAATACCAGGCCTTCGTGTTTTTCCCGTGTGGCGATGTGCCGGGAGCCGAAGAAAATGGTGAACAGGGTAATCAGCGCGCAGAAGGCCAGGGCCACTCGGGCCTTGACGGGTTCGCCGGTGAGGATGCTGATGGAGTCGGCCACCGCCTGGATCTGCAACGCCAGCAAGGGCAGCACACCGATCAGCATGAACACCGTGGTCAACGCGCCAGCCCAGGTGCTGCGAAAGCGGAAGGCGATCAGGTCGGCCAGGGACGATAGCTGATAGGTACGGGTGATCTTCAGAATGGGGTACAGCAAGACCGGCGCCAGCAGGAAGGCGCCGGAAACCCCGAGGTAACAGGCGAGGAATCCATAGCCGTACTGGTAGGCCAGGCCTACCGAGCCATAGAAAGCCCAGGCGCTGGCGTACACCCCCAGCGACAGGGTGTAGGTCAGTGGGTGGCGAATGATCGAGCGCGGGATCATGCCGCGTTCGCTGACCCAGGCCACGCCGAACAGCACCAGCAGGTAGGCGGCGCTGATCAGGATCATCTGGGTCAGGCTAAAGCTCATCGGCATCACGTTGGCTCTGCAGGATAAAGGTCACGACGATCAGGATCAGCCAGAGCAGGTAAGGGCGATACCAGGCTCCGGTCGGCTCGATCCACCAGTCCATGATGGCCGGGGAGAACAGGTAGATCCCCACGACCAGAAGCAGGACCAAACGATAGATATACATGCTGGCCTCAAAGGTTAGGGCGCTGCTGCTTGGACTTATTATTGGCGCAAATGGCTGCGGCGATGGTAACGGATGGGCTGGCGACTGCAAACGGCCTTGCGTGTTTTAGCCAAAGTTTTGAATTTATTGAGCTTTGTGCAGGAGCGGGCTTGCCCCACGAGAGCGCAAGGCTTATCGCGGAGCAAGCCCGCGCCTACCGGATTCAGTGCAGGTCTGCTTCGGGCACGCTCAGGCGTCGGGGGAGGGCATCGGCGCTCCAGTGCCGCGCGGCATGGGCCAGTACCTCGGCGGGCCGGGCGTGTTCCATGGCGGGATCGGTGGGCTGGCCCAACGCGCGCAAGGCGCGCAGGATCAGGGGCGTCGCTTGCTCGGCAGGCAGTGGAGCGGAGCGGTAGCTTTTGCCCAGTTTGTGCCCATCGGGCTGGGTGATCAGCGGAACATGCAGGTAGCGAGGTTGCGACAGTCCCAGTAGCTCCTGCAGATAAAGCTGGCGTGGTGTGTTGTCGAGCAGGTCTGCGCCACGCACGATATCGGTCACCCCTTGCCAGGCGTCATCCAGCACAACAGCCAGCTGATAGGCGTAGAGCCCGTCGCGGCGGCGAATCACAAAATCGCCCACTTCACGGCCCAGGTGTTGCTCGAAAATGCCTTGCACCCGGTCCTCGAACCGGTAGGTCAGTTCCGGAACGCGCAAGCGAATGGCGGCATCCTGCTGGGCATGGCCCAGGTTGCGGCACAGGCCTGGATAGATACCGTTGTAGCCCTCGAGCTGTTTGCGCGAGCAAGTGCAGGCGTAGGCCAGCCCCTGGCGGAACAGGCGTTCGACCACCTCGGCATAGGCGTCGTGGCGCTGGCTCTGGTAGACCACTTCGCCGTCCCACTCCAGGCCGTAGCTTTCCAGGGTGTGCAGAATGGCCGCCTGGGCGCCGGGGGCTTCACGCGGTGGGTCGATGTCTTCCATGCGCAGCAGCCACTGGCCGCCCACGGCGCGCGCGTCGAGCCAGGAGGCCAAGGCCGCGACCAGAGAGCCGAAATGCAGGAAGCCACTGGGAGTAGGGGCGAAGCGCCCGATATAGCGAGGGTTGTTCATGCTCATGGCGAGGGTACGAGACAATCGGTGCAGCTATAAATGAAGCGGGGCGCCTTGAGCGCCCCGTTCTGGTCAGATCAGGCCTTGCCGACCTGCTTTTCCTTGATTTCCGCCAAGGTCTTGCAGTCGTAGCAGAGGTCGGCAGTCGGGCGTGCTTCCAGGCGGCGAATACCGATTTCCACGCCGCAGCTGTCGCACCAGCCGTACTCTTCGTCTTCGATCAGTTGCAGGGTCTTGTCGATTTTCTTGATCAGCTTGCGTTCGCGATCGCGGTTACGCAGCTCAAGGGCAAACTCTTCTTCCTGGCTGGCGCGATCGGCCGGGTCCGGGAAGTTGGCTGCCTCGTCTTTCATGTGGTCCACAGTCGCGTCCACACCTTCCATCAGCTCTTTCTTCCACTTATGAAGGAGCGTGGTGAAATGCTTGCGCATGGGGGCACCCATGTACTCCTCACCCTTGGTTTCTTTGTAGGGTTCGAAGCCGCGAACGAGTTGACTGCTTTGTTGCTTTTCTTGGGTGGACATGAATAGACCGCCTCTCACTCTTCTAATCCATTGCGCAGGCTGCTCCATCTCCGGCGCCCGCCGGCCCTGCGACTGCGAGCCGCCGAACTTACCAGATCGAATCGGGGCGCGCTACTCCCGGTTGTCTTCGTGGTTGACAGCAGGTTTAGCCACACGTTCGCTCCAGCACATGGGTAGAATCAATATTCTAGACCCATTTGAGAGAAGGCTGATGGCCCAGTCCTACAGTGCGCGCAGCCGCGCCATAGAACCCTTCCACGTCATGGCACTGCTGGCGCGCGCCAATGAGTTGCAAGCCAGCGGCTGTGATGTGATTCACCTGGAAATCGGCGAGCCGGACTTCACCACCGCCGCGCCCATCGTCGAGGCCGGGCAGGCCGCGCTGGCTGCCGGGCACACGCGCTACACCGCTGCACGCGGTTTGCCGGCCTTGCGCGAAGCCATTGCAGGCTTCTACCAGCAGCGCTACGGACTGAACATCGACCCCCAGCGCATTCTCATTACCCCCGGTGGCTCCGGTGCCCTGCTGCTGGCCAGCAGCTTGCTGGTGGATCCGGGCAAGCACTGGTTGCTGGCCGACCCGGGTTACCCCTGCAACCGGCACTTTTTGCGCTTGGTCGAAGGCGGTGCTCAGCTGGTGCCCGTAGGTCCTGAAGTCAACTATCAACTGACCGCCGATCTGGTCGATCGCTATTGGGACAACGACACCGTGGGTGCCCTGGTGGCATCCCCGGCCAACCCGACCGGTACTGTGCTGGATCGCTCCGAACTGGCCGGCCTGTCTGCGGCTACCCGGGCCCACGGCGGTCACTTGGTTGTCGACGAGATTTACCACGGGCTTACCTACGGGATGGATGCCACCAGCGTGCTGGAAGTCGATGACCACGCCTTCGTTTTAAATAGTTTTTCCAAGTATTTCGGCATGACTGGCTGGCGTCTTGGCTGGCTGGTGGCCCCCCCAGAGGCGGTGGGCGACCTGGAGAAGCTGGCGCAGAATCTCTATATCAGTGCCCCGAGCATGGCCCAGCATGCGGCGCTGGCCTGCTTCGAGCCACGCACCCTGGCCATTCTCGAAGAGCGTCGTGCCGAGTTCGCGCGTCGCCGTGACTTCCTGCTGCCGGCCCTGCGTGACCTGGGCTTCGGTATCGCCGTGGAACCGCAAGGCGCGTTCTACCTGTATGCCGACATCAGCGCCTTTGGCGGTGACGCCTTTGCGTTTTGCCAGCATTTCCTTGAAACCGAACACGTTGCGTTCACACCCGGACTGGATTTCGGGCGCCACCTCGCTGGGCATCATGTGCGCTTTGCCTATACCCAGAGCTTGCCGCGCCTGCAGGAAGCGGTGGAGCGGATTACCCGGGGCTTGCGGAGCTGGCAAGGCTGATGCGTTTTACTCCAAACCTCGAAACCGCTCGCTTGCTGCGCCGCTACAAACGCTTCCTGGCCGATATCGAGCTGCCCTGCGGCGAGCAGATGACTATCCATTGCCCCAACACGGGCTCGATGTTCAATTGCATGGTCGAAGGCGGGCAGGTGTGGTTCAGCCGCTCCAATGACCCCAAGCGCAAGCTGCCGGGTACCTGGGAGATCAGCGAAACCCCCCAGGGGCGGCTGGCTTGTGTGAATACCGGGCGGGCCAATGCTCTGGTCGAGGAAGCATTGCTTGCCGGCCGCATCACCGAGCTGGCCGGGTTCACGGGGCTCAAGCGCGAGGTCGCTTACGGCGAGGAGCGCAGCCGGGTGGATTTTCGCCTGGACTATGCCCAGGGGCCGGCTTATGTCGAGGTCAAGAGTGTGACCCTGGGGTATGCCGACTCGGCCGTGGCAGCCTTTCCGGACGCGGTCACCCAGCGCGGCGCCAAGCACTTGCGCGAACTGGCGGCGCTGGCGCGTCAAGGCGTGCGGGCGGTGCAGTTGTACTGTGTGAACCTCAGCGGTATCGAAGCGGTGCGCCCAGCCGAAGAAGTCGATGCCGCCTATGCAACGGCCTTGCGCGCTGCGGTGGCCGATGGGGTCGAGGTTCTGGCCTATGGCACGCACATCGACGGCGAGCAGATCTATATCGATCGGCCCTTGCCGGTATTGCTCAGCTGATGAGCCAGATACCCTGGCTGTCTTCCCGACACGCCAGGGCGGTCAGGTAGTCGCCGGCACAGGGCCCGGCCACGCATTCACCCGACTCGATCAGAAACAGCGCGCCATGGCGGCAGCAGGTGATCAGGCTGGCGCTGCTGTCGAGAAACTGGTCCGGCTCCCAGTTCAGCGGGATGCCGCGATGGGGGCAGCGGTTCTGGTACAGATAGACCTTGCCTGCGCGGCGAACGGCGAACAGTTCGGTGTCGTCGAGGGTAAAGCCACGGCTGTGGCCTTCACCCAATTCGTCGGGAAAACAAAGAAAGTGCATGGCGAGGGGAGGTACCTGAAGTCACGGTGGTCGCTTGACGTTCAAATGCAAATAATTATCAAATTATTCCAACACGCCGCGTCGGACGCTTTATACCCCGTGGCTCCAGCGTTATCCACCCGGATACCGCCCTTTTCCCAGGAAGTCCGTTATGCGCCGAAGTGCCAGCCTGATCACGCTGTGTATGGGCCTTGTGTTCACAAGCCTCGTTCAAGCCGAAGCCTTGCCGCAGCGTTGGGTCAGTGCCGGCGGGGCGCTGAGTGAATGGGTCACGGCACTGGGCGGTGAAGCGCGGCTGGTGGGGGTTGATACCACCAGTCAGCACCCCGAGTCGCTCAAGGCCTTGCCCAGCATTGGCTATCAGCGCCAGTTGTCGGCCGAAGGCGTGCTGAGTCTGCGCCCGGATGTGCTGGTGGGTACCGAAGAAATGGGGCCGCCGCCGGTGCTGGCGCAAATTCGCGGGGCTGGGGTTCAGGTCGAACTGTTTTCCAGCAAGGCCGATCTGCAGGCGGTGGAGTCCAACCTCAAGCATCTGGGGCGATTGCTCGGTAATCAGGCGCAGGCCGAGCAGGTCTATGGTCAGTACCGCCAGCAGCTCGATGACCTGCAAGCCACGCTCAAGCAGGTTCAGGCCCAACACCCTGTCCCCGGCGTCATCCTGCTGGTCGGCCATGCTGGCGCCAAGCCGATGATCGCCGGCAAGGGGACTGCCGGTGACTGGCTCCTCCAGCAGGCAGGCGCCCGAAACCTGGCCGACAACGACGGCTACAAGAATTTCTCGGTCGAAGCCTTGGCCGCGCTGAACCCTGACGTGCTGGTGTTTGCCGATCGCAGTCTCAGCGGTGAACAGGCCATGCAGGCCCTGCTCAAGGAGAACCCTGCCTTGAAGGCCTCGAAGGCGGCACAAGCGGGCCGGTTGGTAGAGCTTGACCCGACCTTGCTGGTGGGTGGTCTTGGTCCACGTCTGCCGAGTACCTTGCAGCGCCTCTCGCAAGCCTTTTACCCCACCGCCCAATGAATCAGTTGATCAAGCCCAGGACGCTGTTCGTCGCCCTGGTGCTGCTGTGCCTGCTGGCGGTGTGGTTGTCCCTGGCGCTGGGGCCGGTCAGCTTGCCACTGATGGATACCCTGCGTGCGGGCTTGCGCTTGCTGGGACTGCCGATTGCCGGGGACGGGCTTGATCAGGCCGAGCTCATCCTCGGCCAGATTCGCCTGCCGCGCACCTTGCTCGGCCTGACGGTCGGGGCGGTGCTGGCGCTCTCCGGGGTGGCCATGCAGGGCCTGTTTCGTAACCCGCTGGCCGACCCTGGCCTGGTTGGGGTGTCCAGTGGCGCGGCGCTTGGCGCGGCGGTCGCGATTGTCGGCGGCAGCTGGCTGGGCGGTATCCCGGAAGCCTTTGCACCGTACCTGCTGTCGGTCTGTGCCTTTCTCGGCGGCCTGGGTGTGACCGCCCTGGTCTATCGCCTGGGCCGGCGCGATGGTCAGACCAGCGTCGCAACCATGCTACTGGCCGGCATCGCCTTGACCGCCCTGGCCAGCTCGGCCGTTGGCCTGTTCACGTACCTGGCCGACGACGCGACCTTACGCACGCTGACCTTCTGGAACCTGGGCAGTCTCAACGGTGCCAGCTATCAGCGGTTGTGGCCGCTGGTGATGGTTGCCGTCGGCGTTGCGCTGTGGCTGCCGCGTCGGGCCCAGGCCCTGAATGCCTTGTTGTTGGGCGAGTCGGAAGCAAGGCACCTGGGCATAGAGGTCGAGGCCCTTAAGCGCGAACTGGTGTTCTGTACGGCATTGGGTGTGGGGGCTGCGGTGGCGGCTGCCGGTCTGATCGGTTTCATCGGGTTGGTGGTGCCGCATCTGGTTCGCCTGTTGTCCGGTCCCGATCATCGTGTGCTGCTGCCAGCCTCGCTGTTGGCAGGGGCTTCGCTGCTGCTGTTTGCCGACCTGATCGCGCGGTTGGCGCTGGCGCCTGCCGAGTTGCCCATCGGTATCGTCACGGCCTTTATCGGCGCACCGTTTTTCCTTTACCTGTTGCTGCGGGGGCGTACCTGATGCTCTGTGTCGAAAACCTGTTTCTGCAACGGGGCACCAATCAGGTGCTGAGCAATGTCAGCCTGGCGGTGCAGCCCTACCAGGTGCTGGGTGTTCTTGGCCCCAACGGTGCCGGTAAAAGCAGCTTGCTCGGCGCACTGTGCGGCGAATTGAATGCTAATCAGGGGCGTGTGACCCTGGATGGCCGGGACCTGTCGCACTGGCCTGGGCAGGAGCGAGCCCAGCGTCTGGCGGTGTTGCCTCAGATCTCCAGTCTCGGGTTTGCGTTCAAGGTCGAAGAAGTGGTCGGCATGGGCCGCCTGCCGCATCGAACCGGGCTGGTCTGTGACCAGCAGATTGTCGACGCAGCGTTGCAAGCCGCAGATGCCCGGCACCTGGTCGGGCGCAGCTACCTGGCCTTGTCCGGGGGGGAGCGGCAACGGGTTCACCTGGCGCGGGTGCTGGCGCAGTTGTGGCCGGGGGAGGAGGGGAGGACGTTGCTGCTCGATGAGCCGACGTCGATGCTCGATCCATTGCATCAACACACCACCTTACAAGCCGTCCGCAATTTTGCCGATCGCGGTGCGGCGGTGCTGGTCATATTGCATGACCTGAACCTGGCGGCGCGTTACTGCGACCGGATCCTGTTGCTCGAACAGGGGCGCATGCATGCACTGGACAGCCCCGACCAGGCGCTGCGGCCTGATTCGCTCAAGGCAGTGTTCGGTATCGACGTGCTGGTACAGCCGCATCCGGAGCGTGGGCATCCGTTGATCATTGCCCGCTGACAAATCGCAGGCAAAAAAAGACCCGGCAAAACTGCCGGGTCAATAACCGTGATTAGCCTGATGAGGAGATAATCTGAGAGTCCGAACCAGGGGCTTTCAGGTTACCCAACCAGTCTCGCGACCAGTTGTGATAATCATAACGATTCTCATTTCGATGTCAATCGTTGGGATCTTATATTTTCAATTATTTTTTCTCGGGGCCTTGGCATCCAGTTGCTGGTTGAGCGCTTCCTTGCGTTCAGGGGGGATGTCATTCCAGTGCATATCGAGCAGGGCGCCTTCGATTGCGTACAGCAGCACCTTCGAGGCCCGAAAGCCGCGGGTGCGTACTGCCTGGTAGGCGTTCACCGCTCCGAGTCGACGCAAATCCGAAGCGCTGTGGATGCCGACCGCATGCAGCCACTGCGCAGAGGTCTTGCCAAGATTTTTCAGATGCTGGAGTTCATCGTTCATCAAGCCTCCTTGCGACGGCTGAACGGTCTTGAGAGGGAATCGCTGGCAGGTCAATGAGCAGTGTAGCGGCACTTCAAAAATACGCGGCGTTTTGCCATCGGGTGCCGACGGGTAGCCACAAACACCTCGCCAGGCCGCGCCTGGCGGGGTGTTCAGGGCTTGTCAGCGGGTGCGGTAGCGCAGCCGTGTGCCGAAGTTGACCGACATGAGGATCTCGTCGGCGCTCAGCTCGCTGGGGAAGTAGGTGCCGGAAATTTGCGCATGAGACAGACTCGCGCCTTCCAGGCCGTTATGACGAAGGTCCAGCCCGCGCAGATCGGCGGCGCGGAAATAGGCATCGGTGAAGTCGATGCCGGCGGTGTCCAGTTCACGCAGGTCGAGTCCGCGAAAGTCGCCGCCGCGAAAGTCGATGGCCGCGTCCTTGGGTTTCTCGCGGTTGAAGTGGGCGATCTGTTCGTCATGCACCAGCGCATACAGCGCGCTGTCCAATTGCCGTGGCTGATTCATGAAGGCGCCTCCCTGTGTAACCCGATGATGGCATTATAGTGTCATCCTCAGGGAGGCGTTCGAGCTCAAGCGTGAAGTGTCGACTGCTTCACGCTCCGAGGGCGATCAGAGCCCTGGCAGGCGCTGGCGGATCTGCTTGACCAGCAGGTCCAGGCTGCCGCTTTCGTTGGTTTCCACTCGTTTGCTTTGCAGTACTTCTTCGGCACTGAGCGGGTCGCGGCTGCTTTGCTGTGCCTTGATTACGTCCAGCGTGGCATCCGATGGGTCGTTCTGGTCGGCCTGGCGCTGTGCCAGCCAGCTGGCAATGACCGCGTCGGGGGCATTGCAGTCAAGGATCAGGAACGGCACGCCGGTCTCGCTGGCGACACCGGCGGCGGCCTGGCGCTGCGCCTGCTTGAGGTAGGTGGCATCAATGACCACCGGGAACCCTGCGCGCAGGATGGTCTCGGCCAGTTGGTGCAAGCGCTGGTAGGTGGCCTGGCTGGCGTCCTCGCTATAGATGCCGGCTTGCAGCTGGCCGGCGCTGGTGCTTGCCTGCTCGCCGAACATGCGTTTGCGCTCTACATCCGAACGCAGGCGAATGGCGCCCAGGGCGTCCACTAGACGCATGGCCACGTGGCTCTTGCCTACGGCAGACACGCCATGAGTGATCGCCAGGAAGCGCGATGGGATGGCGCTGTAGCTTTCCGCCAGGTTGGCATAGTTGCGGTAGGTGCGCAGGGTTGTGGCGCGTTGCACCGCGTCGGCGTTGGCCGGCATGCTGAACAGGGCGACCTTGGCCCGTACCAGCGCACGGTAAGCCTTGTAGAAGTTCAGCAGTTCAAGGCCGGCATAGTCGCCGGTCAGTTCCAGGTACTGGCTGATGAAACGGCGCGACAGCGACTTGAGCCCACGGTCTTCCAGGTCCATGGCCAGGAAGGCGGTGTCGGCATACACGTCGGTCAGGCGGAAAGGCTCGTTGAACTCGATGCAGTCGAAGATCACGACCTTGCCGTCGATCAGGGTGGCATTGCCCAGATGGATATCACCGTGGCACTCACGGATGAAGCCTTCGGCCTTGCGGGCTTCGAGCAGGCCGTGCAGGCGCTTGAAGTTGTCCTGGGCCCAGGCTTGCAGGGCATCGAGCTGTTGCAGGTCAGCCTTGTCGGAGAGGAACGGACGGATCTGCTCGAAGTTCTGCTCCACCGGCGCCATGACGCTGTCCGGGGTGCCCAGTGGGTGGTCGACAGGCACCTTGGGCGCCTGCAGATGAAATTCGGCGATCTGGCGGGCCATCTGGTCGATGTGCTCGGCGGTCAGTTCGCCATTGGCTTGCAGGGTGCTGAGCATCTGGTCCTGGGGGAACTGGCGCATCTTCAGCGCGTACTCGATAGGCTCGCCATCGCCTGCCAGTTGCGGCGCATCGGCGCTGCCGGTGATCGGCAGCACTTCCAGATACAAACCTTCGGTCAGGCGCTGGTTCAGGCGCAGCTCTTCGGCGCAGAAGTGCTTGCGCCCGGACAGTTCGGTGAAGTCCAGGAAGCCGAAGTTCATCGGTTTCTTGATCTTGTAGGCGTAGTCGCCGGTCAACAGCACCCAGGAAATGTGAGTTTCAATCACCTGGAATTGCTTGACCGGATGGGGAAACAGGGCGGGGTTTTGCAATGCGGTGATCAAGGCTTGGCTCACGGGCGATCCTTCTGGGTCGTGGAGATTCGAATCGGCCATTATGGCGGCAAGCGAGGCTGGTGCAAACCGCCGGAGGGCGCCTGTCGACGATCAATAAAGTGCGTATAATCCGCCGCCATGACTCGTACCCGATCCCCCCGTACCCCGAAAAAACGCCCGTCTGGCCGCTCTGGCGCCTGGCTGGGCTGGGCCATCAAGCTCAGCCTGGTTGGCCTTGTGGTGCTGGCCGGCTTTGCCATTTATCTCGACGCTGTGGTCCAGGAGAAGTTCTCCGGCAAGCGCTGGACCATCCCGGCCAAGGTATATGCCCGGCCGCTGGAGCTGTTCGTCGGACAGAAGCTGAGCAAGAGCGATTTTCTCATTGAGCTCGATGCCCTGGGTTATCGCCGCGAAAGCGTCGCCAATGGCCCGGGTGCCGCTGCCGTCAGTGGCAACACCGTTGACCTGAACACCCGTGGCTTCCAGTTCTATGAAGGCATGGAGCAGGCGCAAGCGGTGCGCGTGCGTTTCTCCGGCGACTATGTGGCGGGCCTGAGCGGTGCCAACGGGTCCAAGCTTGATGTGGTGCGGCTTGAACCGTTGCTGATCGGCGGCCTGTACCCCAAGAACCTCGAAGACCGGATTCTGATCAAACTCGACCAGGTGCCGCCGTACCTGCTCGAAACCCTGGTCGCCGTGGAAGACCGCGATTTCTACAGCCACTTTGGCGTATCGCCCAAGTCCATCGCCCGTGCGGTCTGGGTCAACACCTCGTCGGGTGCGATGCGCCAGGGCGGCAGTACCCTGACGCAACAATTGGTCAAGAACTTCTACCTGACCAACGAGCGCAGCCTCAGTCGCAAGCTCACCGAAGCCATGATGGCGTTGTTGCTGGAGCTGCACTACGACAAGCGGGAAATTCTCGAGGCCTACCTCAACGAGGTATTCGTCGGTCAGGACGGTCAGCGCGCGGTGCATGGTTTCGGCCTGGCCAGCCAGTTCTTCTTCAGCCAGCCACTGTCTGAATTGAAGCTGCATCAGGTCGCGTTGCTGGTGGGAATGGTCAAGGGCCCGTCCTACTACAACCCGCGTCGTTACCCGGAACGCGCCACCGTGCGGCGTAACCTGGTGCTCGACCTGCTGGCCGAGCAGGGCGTGGCCACACCAGAGGCCGTCGCCGCAGCGAAGAAAATGCCGCTGGGTGTGACCAAGCGTGGCAGTCTGGCCGACAGCTCCTTCCCAGGGTTCCTCGACCTGGTGAAGCGTCAGCTGCGCCAGGACTACCGCGATGAAGACTTGACCGAAGAAGGCCTGCGCATCTTCACCAGTTTCGATCCGATCCTGCAGATGAAGTCTGAAGCGGCGATGTCCGAGACGTTCAAGCGCCTTGCCGGACGCAAGGGTTCCGACGAAGTCGAAGCGGCGATGGTAGTCACCAATCCGGAAACCGGTGAAGTGCAGGCGCTGATCGGCAGTCGTCAGGCGGGCTTTGCCGGGTTCAACCGGGCCATTGATGCAGTGCGGCCGATAGGCTCGCTGGTCAAGCCGGCGGTCTACCTGACCGCCCTTGAAAAGCCGAGCAAATACACCCTGACCACCTGGATGCAGGATGAGCCGTTTTCGGTGAAAGGCGGCGACGGCCAGGTCTGGCGGCCACAGAACTATGATCGCCGCTCTCACGGCACCATTTATCTGTACCAGGGCCTGGCCAACTCCTACAACTTGTCGACGGCCAAGCTGGGCCTGGAACTGGGCGTGCCGAATGTGCTCAAAACTATTGGGCGACTGGGTGTGAACGTCGATTGGCCGGCATTCCCGTCGATGCTGCTGGGTGCTGGCGGCATGTCGCCGATGCAGGTTGCGACCATGTACCAGACGCTGGCCAATGGCGGCTTCAATACACCGATGCGCGGCATCCGCAGTGTGCTGACAGCCGAGGGCGAGCCGCTCAAGCGTTATCCGTTCCAGATCCAGCAGACCTTCGATCCGGGGGCTATCTATCTGGTGCAGAACGCCATGCAGCGGGTGATGCGCGAAGGTACCGGGCGTTCTGTCTACAGCGTGCTGCCAAGCTCCCTGACCCTGGCGGGCAAGACCGGTACCAGTAACGACTCTCGCGACAGCTGGTTCGCCGGCTTCAGCCAGGACTTGCTGGCCGTGGTCTGGTTGGGACGTGACGATAACGGCAAGACACCTTTCACGGGTGCCACGGGCGCCCTGCAGGTCTGGACCAGTTTCATGCGCAAGGCTGATCCGCTACCTCTGGACATGCCATTGCCGGACAACGTGGTCCAGGCCTGGGTCGATCCACATACCGGGCAAGGCTCCGATGCCAGTTGCCCGGGTGCAGTACAGATGCCGTATATTCGCGGCAGTGAGCCCCCTGCGGGCGCTGCCTGCGGCGGCACGCAGGATCCTGCCGAGTCCGTGATGGACTGGGTCAAGGGCTGGATGAATTAAGCACTAGGCAAAGAGGGTGTGAAGTGAACAAGTGGTTGATACCTGCCTTTACGGCACTGGCTTTGCTTAACGGTTGCGCCAACGTACAACGCGGCTCGATTCCTGTGGTCGACTCGAGCACGCGAGTGTCCAACGGTGAACGGGTTTCAGCTACGCGTGGCGCTCCTGTCAATGCCGGCACCCGTCAGGCACAGGCTGTGCCCCAGGACTCCGGTGTGACTGTAATGGTCCCGCAAGGGGCGGGCGCAGCGCCGATCCAGACGTTCCCGGCCTCGACGGCGCCTGCACCGATCTCGACCGGTCCGATTACACCTGGGCCCGTGAGTTCGGCGCCGTACAACAGCGGTTCGGTGAATGCGGGCAGTTACACCATGCCTAGCACTGCGCCCAGCGCTCCGAGCGGTATTCCGCGCAGCGGCGTAACCAGCGGTGGCTTGTCGGCTGACGAGCAACTCGATGGCCCGGTGCTGGCACTGCTGACCACTGCCCAGCAACAGCAGGGTAGTGGTGACTACAACGGCGCCTCGTCGAGCCTGGAGCGCGCCCAGCGCATCGCGCCTCGCGAGCCGCAGGTGCTCTATCGCCTGGCTCAGGTGCGCCTGGCCCAAGGGGATGCGGCCCAGTCGGAGCAACTGGCCCGCCGTGCGCTGACCTACGCCAATGGTCGTCCGGACCTGCAAGCGGGGTTGTGGAACATCATCGCCCAGTCACGCGAGAAGCAGGGTGACTCGGCTGGCGCGGCGCTGGCGCGGCAGAAAGCCCAGGTCAATCTGTAATGGACTCGCGCATTCTGGATATCGCCGATCACTTGCTGTTGATCGAGCACGAGCTACATGCCCAGGGCTGGTGGAGTGACGTCGCCCCCACTGCCCAGGCGTTGGCGAGCACCGTGCCGTTTGCTGTCGACAGCATGAGCTTCGATCAGTGGTTGCAGTGGATTTTCCTGCCGAAAATGAAAGAGATTCTCGAAAAGGGGCTGCCGCTGCCAAATGCATCCGGCATCCTGGTCATGGCTGAAACGGTATACGTAGACCGCCCTGACGAAAGTCGCGAGCTGCGCAGGCTACTAGCAGAATTTGATCAATTGATCAGTCCATCTGCCTGAATTTCCCTCTTTTCACCCTTGGAGCCACAGAATGTGGCTCTTTTTCTTTGTATTGTTTGTTTTTCTGCTGCAGCTGTTGGCATTAATGGTGGCTGTTGATCGTCCTAGGGGAAAATTGGCAATAATTTTTCTTGACTTGCGCGCGCCGAATCACAAGAATCCAGATTCCGCTGTAGAGGGACTGCCAGAAGCAGACCCGCTAAGCAGATCATGAGGCGCACACCCGCGCCGACCTGTTACACCCCGCAACGCGTTACCTCGCGCTGGGTGGGAAAACCCCGCAACACTTTGGGGCGCTCCCAATACTTGCTCAGTCAGTGCTGACGTAGTCGGCGATTCCGTCGCTCATGCTCTGCTTGGCAGTAAACCTATTAAGACCCGTCCACCGTGGGCGGTATTCTGGCGTTTTAGAGGTGAACAACGTGGAGCTTTTATCTGGCGCTGAGATGGTCGTCCGCTTTTTGCGTGACGAAGGCGTTAAGCACATCTACGGGTACCCTGGTGGTGCTCTCCTGCATGTTTACGATGCCCTGTTCAAAGAACCGGAAGTCAATCACATCCTGGTTCGTCACGAGCAGGCCGCTACCCATATGGCGGACGGTTATGCCCGTGCCACCGGCAAAGCCGGCGTGGTACTGGTGACCTCGGGTCCTGGTGCGACCAATGCCATTACCGGTATTGCCACCGCCTACATGGACTCCATTCCGATGGTTATCCTCTCTGGCCAGGTGCCTAGCACCATGGTCGGTACCGATGCCTTCCAGGAAACCGACATGATCGGTATCTCCCGGCCGATCGTGAAGCACAGCTTCATGATCAAGCATGCATCGGAAATCCCGGAAGTCCTGAAAAAAGCTTTCTATCTGGCTCAGTCCGGCCGTCCAGGCCCGGTCGTGGTCGATATCCCGAAAGACATGACCAACCCGGCGGAAAAGTTTGAATACGTCTACCCCAAAAAGGTCAAGATGCGTTCCTACAGCCCGGCCGTTCGTGGTCATTCGGGACAGATCCGCAAGGCTGCCGAAATGCTGCTGGCCGCCAAGCGTCCAGTGGTCTATGCCGGTGGTGGCGTGATCCTCGGTGGCGGCTCCGAAGCCTTGACCGAAATCGCCCAGATGCTCAACCTGCCGGTCACCAACACCCTGATGGGGTTGGGCGGCTATCCGGGTACCGATCGCCAGTTCCTCGGCATGCTCGGCATGCACGGCAGCTACACCGCCAACCTGGCCATGCACCATGCTGACGTGATTTTCGCTGTCGGTGCGCGTTTTGATGATCGCGTGGTCAACGGTCCGGCCAAGTTCTGCCCGAACGCCAAAGTTATCCACATCGACATCGACCCTGCCTCGATCTCCAAGACCATCAAGGCTGACGTACCGATTGTTGGTCCGGTCGACAGCGTCTTGACCGAAATGGTCGCGACCTTGCGCGAAATCGGCGAGCAGCCAGAAAAGGCCGCTATCGACGCGTGGTGGAAGCAGATCGAAGAGTGGCGTGGTGATCGCGACATGTTCCCTTATGACAAGGGCGATGGCAGCGTAATCAAGCCGCAGACGGTGATCGAAACCCTGTGTGAAGTGACCAAGGGCGATGCCTTTGTCACCTCCGACGTGGGCCAGCACCAGATGTTCGCCGCGCAGTACTACCGCTTCAACAAGCCTAATCGCTGGATCAACTCTGGCGGCCTGGGCACCATGGGCTTCGGTTTCCCGGCGGCCATGGGCGTCAAGCTGAACTTCCCGGACCAGGACGTTGCCTGCGTTACCGGCGAGGGCAGTATCCAGATGAACATTCAGGAACTGTCGACCTGCCTGCAGTACGATCTGCCGGTCAAGATCGTCAACCTGAACAACGGTGTATTGGGTATGGTCCGCCAGTGGCAGGACATGGCCTACAACAGCCGTCACTCGCACTCCTATATGGAGTCGCTGCCTGACTTCGTCAAACTGGCTGAAGCCTATGGCCATGTGGGCATTCGCATCACCAGTCTGAAGGACCTCAAGCCCAAGCTCGAGGAAGCGTTCGCCATGAAAGACCGCCTGGTGTTCATCGACATCCAGGTCGACAACAGCGAGCACGTCTACCCGATGCAGATCAAAGACGGTTCCATGCGCGACATGTGGCTGAGCAAGACGGAGCGTACCTAATCATGCGGCACATTATTTCCCTGCTGTTGGAAAACGAACCCGGTGCCTTGTCTCGCGTGGTCGGTCTGTTCTCGCAGCGTAACTACAACATCGAAAGCCTGACCGTAGCACCAACCGAAGACCCGACCCTGTCGCGTCTGACGTTGACCACGGTCGGTCATGATGAGGTGATTGAGCAGATCACCAAAAACCTGAACAAGCTGGTTGAAGTCGTGAAGCTTGTCGACCTCTCGGAAAGCGCGCACATCGAACGTGAGTTGATGCTGGTAAAGGTCAAGGCCACGGGCGCACAGCGTGCCGAGATCAAGCGCACCACCGATATCTATCGGGGGCAGATCGTCGATGTCAGCAGCAGCGTCTATACCGTCCAACTGACTGGCGCCAGCGACAAGCTTGACAGCTTCATTCAGGCAATCGGTACCGCGTCCATTCTCGAAACAGTGCGCAGTGGCGTCACCGGCATTGCCCGTGGCGACAAAGTGCTCAGCATCTAACTCAAAAAATTAGCGATGGCCCTATCGGGCCGAGATAACAGGGGTATGTTCATGAAAGTTTTCTACGATAAAGACTGCGACCTTTCGATCATCCAGGGCAAGAAAGTTGCCATCATCGGTTACGGCTCCCAAGGTCACGCCCAAGCGTGCAACCTGAAAGACTCCGGTGTGGATGTCACTGTCGGTCTTCGTAAAGGTTCGGCTACCGTTGCCAAGGCTGAGGCCCACGGCCTTAAAGTTGCCGACGTGGCAACCGCTGTTGCAGGTGCCGACCTGGTCATGATCCTGACCCCGGACGAGTTCCAGTCCCAGCTGTACAAGACCGAAGTCGAGCCGAACATCAAGAAGGGCGCCACCCTGGCCTTCTCCCACGGTTTCGCCATCCACTACAACCAGGTTGTGCCACGCGCTGACCTGGACGTGATCATGATCGCGCCAAAAGCGCCGGGTCACACCGTACGTTCCGAGTTCGTCAAAGGCGGCGGCATCCCTGACCTGATCGCTATCTACCAGGACGCTTCGGGCAACGCCAAGAACGTCGCCCTGTCCTACGCTGCAGGCGTTGGTGGCGGCCGTACCGGTATCATCGAAACCACCTTCAAGGACGAGACTGAAACCGACCTGTTCGGCGAGCAGGCTGTTCTGTGTGGCGGTACCGTCGAGCTGGTCAAAGCCGGCTTTGAAACCCTGGTTGAAGCAGGCTACGCGCCAGAAATGGCTTACTTCGAGTGCTTGCACGAACTGAAGCTGATCGTTGACCTCATGTACGAAGGCGGTATCGCCAACATGAACTACTCGATCTCCAACAACGCCGAGTACGGCGAGTACGTGACCGGCCCAGAAGTCATCAACGCCGAATCCCGTCAGGCCATGCGCAATGCTCTGAAGCGCATCCAGGACGGCGAATACGCGAAGATGTTCATCAGCGAAGGCGCTACCGGCTACCCATCGATGACCGCCAAGCGTCGTAACAACGCTGCTCACGGCATCGAAGTCATCGGCGAGCAACTGCGCTCGATGATGCCTTGGATCGCAGCCAACAAGATCGTTGACAAGGCCAAGAACTAATTCTGGCTTGATGCGATGAAAACGCGGCTTCGGCCGCGTTTTTTCGTTTAGGCGGTCAGCATCTGGTATAAAGCTTCATCGTCTGCCGGTGAACCCTCGTCGCAGACCTCTGTCGAAACTTTCCACACCGTTGCAAGGTAATGTCAATGAGCGAACGTCCCGAAGAGCCGAACAAGGCCTCTGACGCCGAAAGCCTGCTACCGATCGATGAGCATGTTGAAGAAGGGCATGACGCCGAAGGACGCAAGGTTCGGCATCGCGGCATCTATCTGCTGCCCAATCTCTTCACCACGGCGAACCTGTTCGCCGGTTTCTACTCCATCATCAACTCCATGAGCGCCCAGGCTGCCCTGAGTGCCGGTGATCCACGCGAGGCGAGCAAGTATTTCGCCTTTGCTGCCATCGCCATTTTCGTGGCCATGGTCCTCGACGGCCTTGATGGCCGCGTGGCCCGCATGACCAACACCCAGAGTGCCTTCGGTGCCGAGTATGACTCGCTGTCGGACATGGTCGCCTTTGGTGTGGCTCCCGCACTGCTGGCGTTCGGTTGGGCGCTCGGTGACATGGGCAAGGTCGGCTGGATGGTCGCCTTCATCTATGTTGCCGGTGCTGCGCTGCGTCTGGCACGGTTCAACACGCAAGTCGGCACGGCTGACAAACGTTACTTCATCGGTCTGGCCAGTCCGGCAGCGGCGGGTGTAGTAGCGGGTACCGTCTGGGCCTTCAGCGACTACGGTATCCAGGGCTCGAAACTCTCGTTCCTGGTCGCTTTGCTGGTGGCCGCGGCGGGTATGCTGATGGTCAGCAACATCAAGTACAACAGCTTCAAGGAGCTGGACCTCAAGGGGCGCGTACCGTTCGTAGCGATCCTCGCGGTGGTGCTGGTGTTCGCGGTAGTCTTCAGTGATCCACCGCGCATTCTGCTGCTGGTGTTCCTTGGCTATGCGGCATCCGGCCCGGTGCAGTACCTGCTGCGCATCCGCCGCCGGAAAAACATCGAGTGATGTAATTTCGCTCAGGCTCCGTAGTCTACTGGTGCATCAGTCCTCCAGTTCTACGGAGCCATCATGCTCATCAAGCTGTCCAAAGCCTCCGATTGCAAAACGTCGGACATTACTCCCGAATCCCTTTATGTCTCGCGCCGTTCACTGCTTGGTGGATCTGCGGCCGCGTGGGCGGTCTCGCTACTGCCGCGCTGGGCCAGCGCTGCCGAAATGTCGCGCTATGCAGATGTCGAAGCGGGGGCTGCGCCAGGCTGGTTCAATGACAAGCTGGCCGTCACGCGCTGGCAGGCGGTAACCGCGCCAGGGGAGGCCATTACGCCTTATAAAGACGCGACGCATTACAACAACTTCTATGAGTTCGGTGCCGACAAGGGCGATCCGGCCGAAAACGCCGGCAGTCTCAAGGTGCAACCCTGGACCGTGGTGGTTGATGGGGAAGTGGGCAAGCCAGGGCGCTATGCGCTGGAAGACTTCATGAGCCCTTATCAACTTGAAGAGCGGATCTATCGGCTGCGCTGTGTCGAGGCCTGGTCGATGGTCATTCCCTGGCTGGGCTTCCCCTTGTCTGCAGTGCTCAAGCAAGTGGAGCCGACGTCCAAGGCGAAATTCATTCGCTTTGAAACCCTGCAAGACCCTTCAAGCATGCCTGGGCAACGTTCCAACTTTGCCTTGATCGATTGGCCGTATGTAGAGGGGCTGCGCCTGGATGAGGCAATGAACCCGTTGGCGATACTGGCGGTGGGGATGTATGGGCGCGAACTGCCCAATCAGAACGGCGCGCCGCTGCGGTTGGTGGTGCCGTGGAAGTATGGGTTCAAGAGCATCAAGTCCATTGTGCGTATCAGTTTGGTAGCAGAGCAGCCACGTACTACCTGGCAAGCCATAGCGCCTGAAGAGTATGGCTTCTATGCCAACGTCAATCCCGATGTCGATCATCCTCGCTGGACGCAGGCGCGTGAGCGGCGACTGCCCAGTGGCCTGTTCAGTCCCAACGTGCGTACTACCCAGATGTTCAACGGTTACGCCGAGGAAGTGGCGGGGCTGTATAGCGGCCTTGATCTGCGGAAGAACTACTGATGCGCTATCCACTGTTTCGCCTGGGCATCTTCATCCTGGCCAGCATTTGGCCGCTTTGGTGGCTGTATGAGGCTGCCATGAATGCGCTGGGTCCGGACCCTGGCAAGATCCTGGTCGATCGATTGGGGTTAGGGGCACTGATCTTTCTGCTTATTACCTTGTCCATCACCCCCCTGCAGCGATTGACAGGGTGGGCGGGGTGGATCGTCTCGCGCCGGCAGCTGGGATTGTGGTGCTTTGCTTATATAGTGCTGCACATGAGCGCCTATATGGTGTTCGTCCTCGGGCTGGACTGGGGGCAATTGGGCGTGGAACTGAGCAAAAGGCCCTACATCATTGTTGGTGCGCTGGGATTCCTGGGGTTGCTGGCGTTGGCGGTGACATCCAATCGCTACAGTCAACGGCGCCTGGGCGCGCGTTGGAAGAAGTTGCACAAGCTGATTTACGTAATTCTTGTCTTGGGGTTGCTGCACTTCCTATGGATCGTGCGTGCCGATCTCAAGGAGTGGGCAGTGTATGCAGCAATCGGGGCTTTTCTGTTGGCGCTGCGTATTCCCCTGCTTGCACGGCGTATACCAAGACTGGCGAATTCAAAAGCAACGCCTGCAACAAAAGCCTGAATGCACCTCTGCTTTTACTTGCTGCTTGAAGCTTGCTTCTTATAGCCAAAACGCCGCCACCGAAACAAAGTTGAAATAAGTCATTGACGCCCCTGCGGATCTGTCTATAATTCGCCCCACTTCCGGCGTAGTCGGAATCGAAAACTCCTTGAGTTTCAAAGAGTTAGCGGTTTCAGGTAGTGCTGGAGGGGCTTCGATCGAAAGATCGGCAGCGGTGAAAAAGGCAGTTGACAGCGACTTGAAACGCTGTAGAATTCGCCTCCCGCTGACGAGAGATCGCAGCGAGTTAAGCGGTTGAAGTTGAAAGAGAAATTCTGAAAAACTTCAAAATAAGCGCTTGACACACTCTGAGGAAAGCGTAGAATGCGCGCCTCGGTTGAAGCGAAAAGCTTCAGCCACCGCTCTTTAACAATCGAATCAAGCAATTCGTGTGGGTGCTTGTGAGCTCAGACTGATAGTCAAAAAGATTATCAGCATCACAAGTGACTACACGAGAAGTCGAAAGACTTCAAAGAAGTCATTTGAGATTGCTGAGCCAAGTTTAGGGTTTTCTCAAAACCCAAGCAGTATTGAACTGAAGAGTTTGATCATGGCTCAGATTGAACGCTGGCGGCAGGCCTAACACATGCAAGTCGAGCGGATGAGAAGAGCTTGCTCTTCGATTCAGCGGCGGACGGGTGAGTAATACCTAGGAATCTGCCTGGTAGTGGGGGACAACGTTTCGAAAGGAACGCTAATACCGCATACGTCCTACGGGAGAAAGCAGGGGACCTTCGGGCCTTGCGCTATCAGATGAGCCTAGGTCGGATTAGCTAGTTGGTGAGGTAATGGCTCACCAAGGCGACGATCCGTAACTGGTCTGAGAGGATGATCAGTCACACTGGAACTGAGACACGGTCCAGACTCCTACGGGAGGCAGCAGTGGGGAATATTGGACAATGGGCGAAAGCCTGATCCAGCCATGCCGCGTGTGTGAAGAAGGTCTTCGGATTGTAAAGCACTTTAAGTTGGGAGGAAGGGCATTAACCTAATACGTTAGTGTTTTGACGTTACCGACAGAATAAGCACCGGCTAACTCTGTGCCAGCAGCCGCGGTAATACAGAGGGTGCAAGCGTTAATCGGAATTACTGGGCGTAAAGCGCGCGTAGGTGGTTCGTTAAGTTGGATGTGAAATCCCCGGGCTCAACCTGGGAACTGCATCCAAAACTGGCGAGCTAGAGTAGGGCAGAGGGTGGTGGAATTTCCTGTGTAGCGGTGAAATGCGTAGATATAGGAAGGAACACCAGTGGCGAAGGCGACCACCTGGGCTCATACTGACACTGAGGTGCGAAAGCGTGGGGAGCAAACAGGATTAGATACCCTGGTAGTCCACGCCGTAAACGATGTCAACTAGCCGTTGGAATCCTTGAGATTTTAGTGGCGCAGCTAACGCATTAAGTTGACCGCCTGGGGAGTACGGCCGCAAGGTTAAAACTCAAATGAATTGACGGGGGCCCGCACAAGCGGTGGAGCATGTGGTTTAATTCGAAGCAACGCGAAGAACCTTACCAGGCCTTGACATGCAGAGAACTTTCCAGAGATGGATTGGTGCCTTCGGGAACTCTGACACAGGTGCTGCATGGCTGTCGTCAGCTCGTGTCGTGAGATGTTGGGTTAAGTCCCGTAACGAGCGCAACCCTTGTCCTTAGTTACCAGCACGTAATGGTGGGCACTCTAAGGAGACTGCCGGTGACAAACCGGAGGAAGGTGGGGATGACGTCAAGTCATCATGGCCCTTACGGCCTGGGCTACACACGTGCTACAATGGTCGGTACAGAGGGTTGCCAAGCCGCGAGGTGGAGCTAATCTCACAAAACCGATCGTAGTCCGGATCGCAGTCTGCAACTCGACTGCGTGAAGTCGGAATCGCTAGTAATCGCGAATCAGAATGTCGCGGTGAATACGTTCCCGGGCCTTGTACACACCGCCCGTCACACCATGGGAGTGGGTTGCACCAGAAGTAGCTAGTCTAACCTTCGGGAGGACGGTTACCACGGTGTGATTCATGACTGGGGTGAAGTCGTAACAAGGTAGCCGTAGGGGAACCTGCGGCTGGATCACCTCCTTAATCGACAGACATCAGCTGTCTTATAAGCTCCCACACGAATTGCTTGATTCATTGAAGAAGACGATATCGGTAACAGCTCTTAACTGGGTCTGTAGCTCAGTTGGTTAGAGCGCACCCCTGATAAGGGTGAGGTCGGCAGTTCGAATCTGCCCAGACCCACCAGTTTCTTGTTGGGGCCATAGCTCAGCTGGGAGAGCGCCTGCCTTGCACGCAGGAGGTCAGCGGTTCGATCCCGCTTGGCTCCACCACCCCTTGCTACCGTGTCAAAGCTTAGAAATGAATATTCGCCTCGAATATTGATTTCTGAACTTTTTCAGAATCGTTCTTTAAAAATTTGGGTATGTGATAGAAAGATAGACTGAATAGCACTTTCACTGGTGTTGTTCAGGCTAAGGTAAAATTTGTGAGTTTAATCGCGAATTTTCGGCGAATGTCGTCTTCACAGTATAACCAGATTGCTTGGGGTTATATGGTCAAGTGAAGAAGCGCATACGGTGGATGCCTTGGCAGTCAGAGGCGATGAAAGACGTGGTAGCCTGCGATAAGCTTCGGGGAGTCGGCAAACAGACTTTGATCCGGAGATCTCTGAATGGGGGAACCCACTCAGCATAAGCTGAGTATCTTGTACTGAATACATAGGTGCAAGAGGCGAACCAGGGGAACTGAAACATCTAAGTACCCTGAGGAAAAGAAATCAACCGAGATTCCCTTAGTAGTGGCGAGCGAACGGGGACTAGCCCTTAAGTGGCTTTGAGATTAGCGGAACGCTCTGGAAAGTGCGGCCATAGTGGGTGATAGCCCTGTACGCGAAAATCTCTTAGTCATGAAATCGAGTAGGACGGAGCACGAGAAACTTTGTCTGAATATGGGGGGACCATCCTCCAAGGCTAAATACTACTGACTGACCGATAGTGAACCAGTACCGTGAGGGAAAGGCGAAAAGAACCCCGGAGAGGGGAGTGAAATAGAACCTGAAACCGTATGCGTACAAGCAGTGGGAGCCTACTTGTTAGGTGACTGCGTACCTTTTGTATAATGGGTCAGCGACTTATATTCAGTGGCGAGCTTAACCGAATAGGGGAGGCGTAGCGAAAGCGAGTCTTAATAGGGCGCTTAGTCGCTGGGTATAGACCCGAAACCGGGCGATCTATCCATGGGCAGGTTGAAGGTTAGGTAACACTGACTGGAGGACCGAACCGACTACCGTTGAAAAGTTAGCGGATGACCTGTGGATCGGAGTGAAAGGCTAATCAAGCTCGGAGATAGCTGGTTCTCCTCGAAAGCTATTTAGGTAGCGCCTCATGTATCACTGTAGGGGGTAGAGCACTGTTTCGGCTAGGGGGTCATCCCGACTTACCAAACCGATGCAAACTCCGAATACCTACAAGTGCCGAGCATGGGAGACACACGGCGGGTGCTAACGTCCGTCGTGAAAAGGGAAACAACCCAGACCGTCAGCTAAGGTCCCAAAGTCATGGTTAAGTGGGAAACGATGTGGGAAGGCTTAGACAGCTAGGAGGTTGGCTTAGAAGCAGCCACCCTTTAAAGAAAGCGTAATAGCTCACTAGTCGAGTCGGCCTGCGCGGAAGATGTAACGGGGCTCAAACCATGCACCGAAGCTACGGGTATCACTTAGGTGATGCGGTAGAGGAGCGTTCTGTAAGCCTGTGAAGGTGAGTTGAGAAGCTTGCTGGAGGTATCAGAAGTGCGAATGCTGACATGAGTAACGACAATGGGAGTGAAAAACTCCCACGCCGAAAGACCAAGGTTTCCTGCGCAACGTTAATCGACGCAGGGTTAGTCGGTCCCTAAGGCGAGGCTGAAAAGCGTAGTCGATGGAAAACAGGTTAATATTCCTGTACTTCTAGTTATTGCGATGGAGGGACGGAGAAGGCTAGGCCAGCTTGGCGTTGGTTGTCCAAGTTTAAGGTGGTAGGCTGAGATCTTAGGTAAATCCGGGATCTTAAGGCCGAGAGCTGATGACGAGTTGCCTTTAGGCGACGAAGTGGTTGATGCCATGCTTCCAAGAAAAGCTTCTAAGCTTCAGATAACTAGGAACCGTACCCCAAACCGACACAGGTGGTTGGGTAGAGAATACCAAGGCGCTTGAGAGAACTCGGGTGAAGGAACTAGGCAAAATGGCACCGTAACTTCGGGAGAAGGTGCGCCGGTGAGGGTGAAGGACTTGCTCCGTAAGCTCATGCCGGTCGAAGATACCAGGCCGCTGCGACTGTTTATTAAAAACACAGCACTCTGCAAACACGAAAGTGGACGTATAGGGTGTGACGCCTGCCCGGTGCCGGAAGGTTAATTGATGGGGTTAGCTAACGCGAAGCTCTTGATCGAAGCCCCGGTAAACGGCGGCCGTAACTATAACGGTCCTAAGGTAGCGAAATTCCTTGTCGGGTAAGTTCCGACCTGCACGAATGGCGTAACGATGGCGGCGCTGTCTCCACCCGAGACTCAGTGAAATTGAAATCGCTGTGAAGATGCAGTGTATCCGCGGCTAGACGGAAAGACCCCGTGAACCTTTACTATAGCTTTGCACTGGACTTTGAATTTGCTTGTGTAGGATAGGTGGGAGGCTTTGAAGCGTGGACGCCAGTTCGCGTGGAGCCATCCTTGAAATACCACCCTGGCAACTTTGAGGTTCTAACTCAGGTCCGTTATCCGGATCGAGGACAGTGTATGGTGGGTAGTTTGACTGGGGCGGTCTCCTCCTAAAGAGTAACGGAGGAGTACGAAGGTGCGCTCAGACCGGTCGGAAATCGGTCGTAGAGTATAAAGGCAAAAGCGCGCTTGACTGCGAGACAGACACGTCGAGCAGGTACGAAAGTAGGTCTTAGTGATCCGGTGGTTCTGTATGGAAGGGCCATCGCTCAACGGATAAAAGGTACTCCGGGGATAACAGGCTGATACCGCCCAAGAGTTCATATCGACGGCGGTGTTTGGCACCTCGATGTCGGCTCATCACATCCTGGGGCTGAAGCCGGTCCCAAGGGTATGGCTGTTCGCCATTTAAAGTGGTACGCGAGCTGGGTTTAGAACGTCGTGAGACAGTTCGGTCCCTATCTGCCGTGGACGTTTGAGATTTGAGAGGGGCTGCTCCTAGTACGAGAGGACCGGAGTGGACGAACCTCTGGTGTTCCGGTTGTCACGCCAGTGGCATTGCCGGGTAGCTATGTTCGGAAGAGATAACCGCTGAAAGCATCTAAGCGGGAAACTTGCCTCAAGATGAGATCTCACTGGAGCCTTGAGCTCCCTGAAGGGCCGTCGAAGACTACGACGTTGATAGGTTGGGTGTGTAAGCGCTGTGAGGCGTTGAGCTAACCAATACTAATTGCCCGTGAGGCTTGACCATATAACACCCAAGCAATTTGCGTCGAATGACCAGATTGCGGTGTTGTGAAGACGAAACGAACCGAAAGTTTGCGACTCACAAAACATCACATACCCGATTTGCTGGAGCGTCGAACGACGGTCCGGTACACAGAATTTCTTGACGACCATAGAGCATTGGAACCACCTGATCCCATCCCGAACTCAGTAGTGAAACGATGCATCGCCGATGGTAGTGTGGGGTTTCCCCATGTGAGAGTAGGTCATCGTCAAGATTAAATTCCGAAACCCCTATCTGCACATGCAGGTAGGGGTTTTGTCTTTTCAGGCCCGGTAAGATCCAACGGTAGGAGCGGGCTTGCCCCGCGATCCGCATTCAACGATCCAGGGCCAGATCGCAGGGCAAGCCCGTTCCTACACAGGTTAGAATACCGCCCTTAAGTAAACTCAGAAGTTCACTATGACTGAACCTGCCGATTCTCATCAGCTCGCAGACCTGCCTCTGGATCAGTTGGTGGCGTGTCACGAATGCGATCTGCTGATGCGCAAGCCTGTCCTCAAACAGGACGAAAAAGCGCATTGTCCGCGCTGCGGTTACGAGCTCTACGCGCACCGCCACAATGTCGTCCAGCGCAGCCTGGCGCTGGTGCTCGCTGCCTTGCTTCTATATGTCCCTGCAAACTTTCTTCCCATCATGCAGCTCCACCTCTTGGGCCAAACCTCTGACGATACCGTCTGGAGTGGCGTCGTAGGGCTCTATAACACCGGTATGAAAGGTGTGGCGGTGGTTGTATTTCTTTGCAGCATGGCCATCCCCCTTCTCAAGCTGTTGTGCCAGTTGGCGGTGCTGTTGAGCATTCGACTGGACATTGGGCGCAGCTACGGATTGTTGCTGTACCGGATTTATCACCATTTGCGCGACTGGGGCATGCTCGAGGTGTATTTCATGGGCGTGCTGGTAGCAATGGTCAAGCTGGTCGATCTGGCAGAGCTGAGTCTCGGACTGGGATTGGCCTGCTTTATCAGTTTGTTGTTGGTGCAGGTGTGGCTGGAGGTGGTGATGTCACCCCACCAGATCTGGAGTGCTTTATCGGGGGAAGACCTGCATGCGTGCGATTGATGCCGGGATTCTGATTTGTGGCGAATGCCATGAGCTGAATCGCCAGGAGCCAGAGTGTGCTTCACAAACTTGCAGCCGATGCGGGGCCATAGTGCATGCACGGCGGCCCAACAGCCTGGTAAGAACCTGGGCACTGCTGCTTACCTCGGCCATTCTGTACATCCCTGCCAACGTGCTGCCGATCATGACGGTCAGCGCCCTGGGGCAGGGCAGCCCGGACACCATCATGTCCGGCGTCATCACCCTGATGAAACTCGGCATGTGGCCGATCGCTGCGGTGGTGTTCATCGCCAGTATTCTGGTGCCGACCTTCAAGCTGGTGGGTATCGCCTTGCTGCTTTATTCGGTGCAGCGCCATCAACCCCTGTCCGCTCGGCAGCGGATCCTGATGTACCGCTTCATCGAGTTTATTGGACGCTGGTCGATGCTCGACATATTCGTCATAGCCATTCTGGTGGCCGTGGTGAATTTCGGCAGGATTGCGAGTGTCGAAGCCAATCTGGGTGCCGTCGCCTTCGCCAGTGTGGTGATTCTGACGATGCTTGCTGCAGTAACTTTTGACCCCCGACTGATTTGGGATAACACGGAGTCGGATGACGACCATGAGTGATTTGCCTACGGCTAAAACCCGCCCAGCTTCAAACTGGTCGGCTATATGGATATTGCCTTTGATCGCTCTGGTCATTGGCGGCTGGCTTGGCTGGCAGGCGTACCGCGAGTCGGGAATCAATATCCAGGTTCGCTTTGAAAGTGGCGAAGGTATTGTCGCCAACAAGACCGAAGTAGTGTTCAAGGGCATGTCGGTCGGCAAGGTAAAAGAGCTGGTGCTCGATGACGAAGGTAGCAATACCGGCGTAATTGCGACCATTGAAATGAACCAGGCTGCCGAATCGCACCTGAACACCGGGACACGGTTCTGGCTGGTCAAGCCGAGTGTCAGCCTGGCCGGTATTACCGGGCTGGAGACCCTGGTCTCGGGCAACTACATTGCCGTGAGCCCGGGGGAGGGGACGCCTACCAGGCGCTTCAAGGCGCTGGATGTGGCGCCGCCGTTGTCTGACAGCGAGCCCGGCCTGCACCTGACGCTTAAGGCAGACCGCCTTGGCTCGCTCAACCGTGACAGCCCGGTGTTCTACAAGCAGATCCAGGTAGGTCGGGTGAAAAGCTATCGCCTGGCCGAAGACCAGGCGACAGTTGAAGTCAAAGTGTTCATCGAGCCGGCTTATACCAGCCTGGTGCGCAAGCACACGCGATTCTGGAACGCCAGCGGCATCAGTATCGATGCCAATCTGTCCGGGGTGAAGGTGCGTAGCGAGTCCTTGTCCAGCATCGTTGCCGGAGGGATCGCATTCGCCACGCCTGAACACCGCAAGGACAGCCCGCCGACCGATCCGAATCTGCCTTTCCGTCTGTACGAAGACTTCGATGCAGCTCAGGCGGGGATTCGTATCAAGGTCAAGCTGGCTGATTTTGAAGGACTTCAGGCCGGTCGCACCCCTGTCATGTACAAGGGCATCCAGGTGGGGTCGCTGAAAACCCTGAAGGTCGATGCGGACCTGTCCAGTGCCATGGCCGAGTTGACCCTCGACCCATTGGCTGAAGACTACCTGGTCGATGGCACGCAGTTCTGGGTGGTCAAACCGTCTATCTCGTTGGCCGGGATCACGGGGCTGGAGGCGCTGGTCAAGGGTAACTACATCGCCATCCGTCCCGGCGACAAGGGCGCCTCGCCCAAGCGCGAGTTCGAGGCGCGCCCCAAGGCACCGCCATTGGACCTCAAGGCGCCAGGGCTGCACCTGGTGTTGTTCGGTGACAACCTGGGTTCGTTGGAAGTTGGCAGTCCGATTCTCTACCGCCAGGTCAAGGTAGGCACCGTTCAGAGCTATCAGTTCTCCAAGAAGAGTAAGCGTCTGCTGATCGGTGTGCATATCGAGCAGGAGTACGCCAACCTGGTCAACGGCTCGACGCGATTCTGGAACGCCAGCGGCATTACCCTCACGGGCGGATTGTCCGGTATCCAGATCAAGAGTGAGTCGCTACAGAGCCTCATGGCGGGCGGCATCGCCTTCGATACGCCGACGCCGAATGTGCCGCTCAAGCGCCGCATCCCGAGCTTCCGTCTGCATGAAAACCAAGAGACGGCCAATCGCAGTGGTACTACGGTCACCATCCGTGTCGAGCGGGCTGATGGCCTCAAGGTCGGCACACCTGTTCGCTTCAAGGGACTGGATGTCGGGGTAGTCGAGCAGGTTGACCTCACCCCGGACTTGCAGGCTGTGCTGCTCAAGGCGCGGATCACCGAGGTGCCCGATCGCATTGCCCGGGAAGGTACGCAATTCTGGGTCGTGAAGCCGGCTCTGGGTATCGTCAAGACGGCTAACCTGGAAACCCTGGTGACGGGTCAGTACCTGGAAGTTCAGCCGGCAGTGAAGAATCTGGGGTCTCAGCGCACCTTTAATGCACTGCCCCAGGCACCGGATTTTTCCGAGCGTGAGGCCGGCCTGGCCCTGGTGCTCAGTGCACCGAGAAGGGGTTCGATCAAGGCGGGTGTACCGGTGACCTATCGCGAAATTCCCGTGGGCAAGGTAACGGGTTTCGAGCTGGGACAAACCGCGGACCGTGTGTTGATCCATATCCTGATCGAGCCGCGTTACGCTGCGCTGGTGCGCGGTGGCAGCCGGTTCTGGAACAGTAGCGGGTTTGGCTTCGACTGGGGCTTGTTCAAGGGAGCGACGGTGCGCACCGAATCGCTGGAAACCCTGATAGAGGGTGGGATTGCCTTCGCGACGCCAGATGGCGAGAAGATGGGTAACCCGGCGCGACCGCAGCAGACCTTTGCCCTGTTCGACAAGGCCGAAGAAGAATGGCTGCAGTGGGCACCGAAGATTCAGATTGGTAAGTGATATGCAGCGGGCTGCCCTTCACGGGGCAAGCCCGCCCCTGCTGTAGGAGCGGGCTTGCCCCGCGATAACTTTATCGCAGGCAATAAAAAACCGACCCTAAGGTCGGTTTTTTAACAAGCGTGTCGCTTAGGCAGCTGCAGCAGTCTTCAGCGCCTTGATGTGGCCATTCAGACGGCCTTTATGGCGAGCAGCCTTGTTCTTGTGGATGATGCCTTTATCGGCCATACGGTCGATAACTGGCACAGCCAGGATGTAAGCAGCTTGCGCTTTTTCGGCGTCTTTTGCGTCGATGGCTTTAACTACATTCTTGATGTAGGTACGAACCATGGAACGCAGGCTGGCGTTGTGGCTGCGACGCTTCTCAGCCTGTTTTGCACGTTTTTTGGCGGAAGGTGAGTTGGCCACCGTCGAGCTCCTCGAAAGACTTGGTAAATAGCAAACAAAATAGGCCGCGAATCATGCCGATGAGTTGATCGGTTGTCAAGGGCACTTGCTCGGATCCGCTGAGTGGTCGTTCTGAACAAGGGAGTGATTCCCTTCTGCGGCACGACCTGTAAACTCGGGAGCTTTTGCTCTGCTTGCGTTGCGGCGCGGAGTATCGCACAACTGGGCGCGTTCCGGCACAGCCCTTTATCTCAAGACGTGAAAAACTTTCGATGAATCTTCTGAAATCCCTGGCGGCTGTCAGTTCCATCACCATGATTTCACGGGTGTTGGGCTTTGTACGCGACACAATCCTCGCGCGGGTATTTGGTGCAGGCGTTGCCACCGACGCCTTTTTCATTGCCTTCAAGCTGCCCAACCTGCTGCGCCGGATCTTTGCCGAAGGGGCGTTCTCCCAGGCGTTCGTGCCGATCCTGGCCGAATACAAGACCCAGCAAGGCGAAGAGGCCACCCGAACCTTCATTGCCTATGTAAGTGGCCTGCTGACCCTGGTCCTGGCCGTGGTGACGGCTATCGGCATCCTGGCCGCGCCCTGGGTGGTCTGGGTGACCGCTCCGGGTTTCGTCGACAGCACCGAGAAATACCAGCTGACCACCGACCTGCTGCGGGTCACTTTCCCTTATATATTGCTGATCTCGCTGTCGTCGCTGGCGGGTGCCATCCTCAATACCTGGAACCGCTTTGCCGTTCCAGCCTTCGTACCGACCCTGCTCAACGTGGCGATGATCGGCTTTACGGTGTTCCTGACCCCGTACTTCGACCCGCCGATCATGGCGTTGGCCTGGGGGGTGCTGGCAGGCGGCCTGGCGCAACTGTTGTATCAGCTGCCGCACCTGAAAAAGATCGGCATGCTGGTGCTGCCCCGCCTGAACTTGCGCGACAGCGGTGTGTGGCGTGTGCTCAAGCAGATGCTGCCGGCCATTCTCGGGGTATCGGTCAGCCAGATCTCGCTGATCATCAACACTATCTTCGCCTCGTTCCTGGTAGCGGGTTCGGTGTCCTGGATGTACTACGCCGACCGCCTGATGGAGCTGCCATCCGGTGTCCTGGGTGTGGCCCTGGGCACCATCCTGCTGCCAACCCTGGCCAAGACCTACGCCAATCGTGACCGTCATGAATACTCGCGAATCCTCGACTGGGGCCTGCGCCTGTGTTTCCTGCTGGTGCTGCCGTGCACCCTGGCCATGGCCATTCTTGCCGAACCGCTGACCGTGGCGCTGTTCCAGTACGGCAAGTTCACCGCATTCGATGCCGCCATGACCCAGCGTGCATTGATCGCCTATTCGGTAGGCTTGCTGGCAATTATTCTGGTCAAGGTGCTGGCACCGGGCTTCTATGCCCAGCAGAACATTCGTACTCCGGTTAAGATCGCGGTATTCACCCTGGTCTGTACCCAGGTGTTCAACCTGCTGTTCATCACCCACCTGCAACACGCGGGCCTGGCCCTGGCGATCAGCCTGGGTGCGTGCCTGAATGCCGGCTTGCTGTACTGGAAGCTGCGTCAGCAGCAGTTGTTCCAGCCACAACCGGGCTGGGGCAAGTTCCTCGCCAAGCTGGTGCTGGCGGTGCTGTTGATGTCGGCGGTGCTGTTGGCGGGGATGCACTACATGCCAGCCTGGGCAGAAGGGCAGATGCTTGAGCGTTTCCTGCGCCTGGGCGCGTTGGTTCTGGCGGGTGTAGTGACGTATTTCGGCAGTCTGTTCGTGTTCGGGTTCCGCCCGCGCGACTTTGCACGCAAGGCGCTGCATTGAGTCGTAAACATGGCCAGACGTCGGTTTTATCTATTCCACACCACGGGGTGACGCTGCTGCCTGTCGTCAGCGCCCGGGTGTGGTTATAATCGACCACTTTATGAGCAAGAAGCGCGTTATGCAGCTGGTTCGAGGCCTTCACAACCTGCGCCCCCAGCACCGGGGCTGTGTCGCCACTATTGGCAACTTCGACGGTGTTCACCGTGGCCACCAGGCAATCCTGGCGCGCCTGCGTGAGCGTGCGGTAGCACTGGGCGTGCCCAGCTGCGTGGTGATTTTCGAGCCACAGCCGCGCGAATACTTTGCCCCCGATACCGCTCCGGCCCGTCTGGCCCGCCTGCGCGACAAGGTCGCCTTGCTGGCTGGCGAAGGGGTAGACCGGGTGTTGTGCCTGGCGTTCAATCAACGCTTGAGCAAGCTCAGTGCCGCGGAGTTCGTCGACACCATCCTGGTCGACGGCCTGGGCGTGCAACACCTGGAGGTTGGCGACGACTTCCGTTTCGGTTGCGATCGTATCGGCGACTTTGAGTTTCTCCAGCAAGCCGGCCTTACCCAGGGCTTTACCGTCGAAGCGGCCCAGACCGTCGAACTCGATGGCTTGCGGGTCAGCAGCACGCAAGTGCGCGAGGCTTTGGCCAAGGCCGACTTCCCGCTGGCCGAGCGCCTGCTGGGGCGTCCGTTCCGTATCAGCGGCTGCGTGCTGCACGGGCAAAAGCTGGCGCGTCAACTCGGTACGCCGACAGCCAACATACAACTCAAGCGTCATCGTGTCCCCCTGACCGGCGTTTACCTGGTCAGTGTCGAACTCGATGGCAAGGCTTGGCCGGGCGTCGCCAACATCGGCGTGCGGCCAACCGTTTCAGGTGATGGCCGTGCCCACCTGGAAGTGCACCTCCTGGACTTTGCCGGCGATCTCTATGGCCGGCGCCTGACGGTGGAATTCCACCACAAGCTGCGCGACGAGCAGCGTTTCGCCTCCCTGGAGGCGCTGAAGTCGGCGATCGATGCGGATATCGCCGCCGCACGTGCCCATTGGCACGCTCAACCGCTAACGAAGAGCCTGAAATGACCGACTATAAAGCCACGCTAAACCTTCCGGACACCGCCTTCCCGATGAAGGCCGGCCTGCCACAGCGCGAACCGCAGATTCTGCAGCGCTGGGACAGCATTGGCCTGTACCAGAAGCTGCGCGAAATTGGCAAGGATCGTCCGAAGTTCGTATTGCACGACGGCCCGCCCTACGCCAACGGCAAGATTCACATCGGTCATGCGCTGAACAAGATCCTCAAGGACATGATTGTCCGCTCCAAGACCCTGTCCGGTTTCGATGCCCCGTACGTGCCGGGCTGGGACTGCCACGGCCTGCCGATCGAGCACAAGGTCGAAGTGACCCACGGCAAGCACCTGAGCGCCGACCAGACCCGCGAACTGTGCCGCGCCTATGCCGCCGAGCAGATCGAAGGGCAAAAGACCGAGTTCATCCGCCTGGGTGTTCTGGGTGACTGGGACAACCCCTACAAGACCATGAACTTTGCCAACGAGGCCGGTGAAATCCGCGCCCTGGCCGAAATGGTCAAGCACGGCTTCGTGTTCAAGGGCCTCAAGCCTGTGAACTGGTGCTTCGATTGCGGTTCGGCCCTGGCTGAAGCCGAGGTCGAATACGCCGACAAGAAGTCGCAGACCATCGACGTGGCGTTCCCGGTTGCCGATGAAGCCAAGCTGGCAGCCGCCTTCGGCCTGGCGTCGCTGGCCAAGCCTGCGTCGATCGTGATCTGGACCACCACCGCGTGGACCATTCCTGCCAACCAGGCGCTGAACGTTCACCCGGAATTCAAATACGCCCTGGTCGATACCGGCGATAAACTGCTGGTTCTGGCTGAAGAGCTGGTCGAGTCGTGCCTGCAGCGTTATTCGCTGCAAGGTTCGGTGATCGCTACCGCACCAGGCTCGGCGCTGGAGCTGATCAACTTCCGTCACCCGTTCTACGATCGCCTGTCGCCTGTTTACCTGGCTGACTACGTCGAGCTGGGCGCCGGTACTGGTGTGGTTCACTCGGCACCTGCCTACGGCGAAGACGACTTCGTTACCTGCAAGCGCTACGGCATGGTCAACGACGACATCCTCACCCCGGTGCAGAGCAACGGCGTGTACGTGCAATCGCTGGAGTTCTTTGGCGGCCAGTTCATCTGGAAGGCCAACCCTGCGATCGTCGAAAAGCTGTCGGAAGTCGGTGCGCTGATGCACACCGAAACCATCAGCCACAGCTACATGCACTGCTGGCGCCACAAGACCCCGTTGATCTACCGCGCCACCGCGCAGTGGTTCGTCGGCATGGACAAGCAGCCGGACAACGGCGACACCCTGCGCAATCGTGCGGTCAAGGCCATCGAAGAAACCAAGTTCGTTCCGGCCTGGGGCCAGGCGCGCCTGCACTCGATGATCGCCAACCGCCCGGACTGGTGTATCTCGCGTCAGCGCAACTGGGGCGTACCGATCCCGTTCTTCCTCAACAAGCAAACTGGCGAGCTGCACCCGCGCACCGTCGAGCTGATGGAAGAAGTGGCCAAGCGCGTCGAGAAGGAAGGCATCGAAGCCTGGTTCAAGATGGACGCTACCGAACTGCTCGGTGCTGAAGCCGACCAGTACGACAAGATCGCCGATACCCTCGACGTCTGGTTCGACTCCGGTACCACTCACTGGCACGTACTGCGTGGCTCGCACAGCATCGGTCACGAGACCGGCCCGCGCGCCGACCTCTACCTGGAAGGTTCCGACCAACACCGCGGCTGGTTCCATTCCTCGCTGCTGACCGGTTGCGCCATCGACAACCACGCGCCGTACCGCGAGCTGCTGACTCACGGCTTCACCGTCGACGAGAACGGCCGCAAGATGTCCAAGTCGCTGGGTAACACCATCGAGCCGCAGAAGGTCAACGACACCCTGGGTGCCGACATCCTGCGCCTGTGGGTCTCGGCCACCGACTACTCCGGTGAAATGGCGGTTTCCGAGCAGATCCTGCAGCGCAGCGCCGACGCCTACCGCCGGATCCGCAACACCGCACGCTTCCTGCTCTCCAACCTGTCCGGCTTCGATCCGGCCCGCGACCTGCTGCCGGCCGAAGACATGCTGGCACTGGACCGCTGGGCCGTCGACCGCACCCTGCTGCTGCAGCGTGAGCTCGAAGAGCACTACAGCGAATACCGCTTCTGGAACGTCTACTCCAAGATCCACAACTTCTGCGTGCAGGAGCTCGGTGGTTTCTACCTGGACATCATCAAGGACCGTCAGTACACCACTGGCGCCAACAGTGTTGCCCGTCGTTCCTGCCAGACCGCGCTGTACCACATCAGCGAGGCGCTGGTGCGCTGGATCGCGCCGATCCTGGCCTTCACCGCCGACGAGCTGTGGCAGTACCTGCCGGGCGAGCGCAACGAGTCGGTCATGCTCAACACCTGGTACCAGGGCCTGACCGAGCTGCCGGAAGGCTTCGAGCTGGGTCGCGCCTACTGGGACCGCGTAATGGCGGCCAAGACGGCGGTCAACAAGGAGCTGGAGAACCAGCGTTCGGCCAAGGCCATCGGTGGCAACCTGCAAGCCGAAGTGACCCTGTTCGCCGACGACGCCCTGAGCGCCGACCTGAACAAGCTGGGTGACGAGCTGCGTTTCGTGCTGATCACCTCGGCGGCGACCGTCGCGCCGTTCGTTCAAGCCCCGGCCGATGCAGTCGAGACCGAAGTCCCAGGCCTGAAGCTCAAAGTGGTCAAGTCCGGTCACGCCAAGTGCGGCCGTTGCTGGCACTTCCGCGCCGACGTCGGTGCAAACCCGGAGCATCCGGAAATCTGTGCCCGTTGCGCCGACAACATCAGCGGTAACGGTGAGGTGCGTCACTATGCCTAACCCCGCTGCAGGGCGCTTCGGGCGCCTTGGCTGGCTCTGGCTGAGCCTGCTGGTCCTGGTCCTCGACCAGGCCAGCAAGTTCTACTTCGAGGGCGCGCTGAGCCTGTACCAGCAGATCGTGGTCATCCCTGACTACTTCAGCTGGACCCTGGCCTACAACACCGGCGCCGCCTTCAGCTTCCTGGCTGACAGCTCCGGTTGGCAGCGCTGGCTGTTCGCCGTGATCGCCGTGGTGGTCAGTGCCGTACTGGTGGTCTGGCTCAAGCGCCTTGGGCGCAATGAAACCTGGCTGGCGGTTGCGCTGGCACTGGTACTGGGCGGCGCACTGGGCAACCTGTACGACCGTATCGTGCTGGGCCACGTGGTCGACTTCATCCTGGTGCACTGGCAGAACCGCTGGTATTTCCCGGCCTTCAACCTGGCCGACAGCGCCATTACCGTGGGTGCGGTGATGCTGGCGCTGGACATGTTCAAGAGTAAAAAGTCCGGAGAACCCGTCCATGACTGAGACCCGTATCGGCCAGAACACCGAAGTCAAACTGCACTTCGCGTTGCACCTGGAAAACGGCGACACCGTAGACAGCACCTTCGACAAGGCGCCTGCGGTGTTCAAGGTCGGCGACGGCAACCTGCTGCCAGGTTTCGAGGCGGCGCTGTTCGGCTTCAAGGCCGGTGACAAGCGCACCGTTACCGTCCAGCCGGAAAACGCCTTCGGCCAGCCCAATCCGCAGAATGTGCAGATCATTCCACGGTCACAATTCAATGACATGGAACTGTCCGAAGGCTTGCTGGTGATCTTCAACGACGCCGCCAATGCCGAGCTGCCGGGTGTGGTCAAGGCTTTCGATGACGCCCAGGTGACCATCGACTTCAACCATCCACTGGCTGGCAAGACCCTGAGCTTCGAGGTGGAAATCCTCGAAGTGACGGCGCTTTGAGCCAGGAGCCGACCATGCAAATCAAACTCGCCAACCCTCGCGGATTTTGCGCAGGCGTGGACCGGGCGATCGAGATCGTCAATCGCGCGCTGGAAGTCTTCGGCCCACCGATCTATGTGCGTCACGAAGTGGTGCACAACAAGTTCGTGGTTGAAGACCTGCGTGCACGTGGCGCGATCTTTGTCGAAGAGCTGGACCAGGTGCCCGATGACGTTATCGTCATCTTCAGCGCCCATGGCGTTTCCCAGGCCGTGCGCCAGGAAGCGGCCGGGCGTGGCCTGAAAGTCTTCGATGCCACCTGCCCGCTGGTCACCAAGGTGCATATCGAGGTAGCGCGCTATAGCCGCGATGGCCGTGAGTGCATCCTGATCGGTCATGAAGGCCACCCGGAAGTCGAAGGCACCATGGGCCAGTACGACGCCAGCAATGGCGGCGCCATCTACCTGGTCGAAGACGAGGAAGACGTTGCCAAGCTGCAGGTCAATGACCCCGATAAACTCGCTTTCGTTACCCAGACGACCTTGTCGATGGACGACACCAGCCGAGTGATCGACGCCCTGCGTGCGCGCTTCCCCAACATCGGCGGGCCGCGCAAGGATGACATCTGCTACGCCACCCAGAACCGTCAGGACGCGGTCAAGCAATTGGCCAATGAGTGCGATGTGGTTCTGGTCGTGGGCAGCCCTAACAGCTCCAACTCCAACCGCCTGCGTGAACTGGCCGAGCGTATGTCGACCCCGGCCTACCTCATCGACGGCGCCGAAGACCTGGATAAAAGCTGGTTCGATGGTGTCGAGCGAATCGGCATCACCGCAGGCGCCTCGGCACCGGAAGTACTGGTGCGTGGCGTGATCCAGCAACTTCGGGATTGGGGGGCTACCGGTGCCGAGGAATTGGACGGTCGCGAAGAGAACATCACCTTCTCGATGCCCAAGGAACTGCGCGTTCGTTCACTGATCTGATCCGGCACCCGCACACAGCGGGTGCTTGATCCGTTCCTCGCGCAAACTCACCCTGCCACTGGGTGAGAGCACGATCTGGTAATGGCTGATGGCTTCGGGGCGCTGGCAAACATGCAGCGTTCCGGCCTGAAAGCCACCACCTTGCTGCATGGGCAATCCCAGCCCATTGAAGCTCACCTGCCGCATCACCGGCTGATTCCCCACAATGATCGCTCGCCCATCGCGGCGCCATTCATGCAGTAGCTGGCTGTCTTGCTCCAGCATCATTCGCCAGCCATTACTCCAGTTCTCCTCCATTGCCTGCACCCGCACCGTGCTATTTCTCAGCAGGGCTTCGCTGCGGGCGGTACGCAACGTGCGGGCGAGGTCAGCTGCAGCCGTTTGTCGCTGTAGCCCTGCGCTCATGTCGCTGTAGGCAGGTATCCCCAACTGGGACAGCATCCCCAGCAGAGCCAGCGCGAACAACATTTGTACCAGTGTTACCCCTTGTTGCCTCACCGTGCATCCTTCCCTGGAAGTGCTTCGCTATAGATTCCGGACCCAAGTGGCCGACGTCGAGTCGGCCACATTGGCAATGTGCTGTGGAAAAGTCGGGGGTTGGCCATGGATGGCAGGCAACAACAAGGAATGTCGCTGATTGAAGTGCTGGTGGCGATGACGGTCCTGGGCTTGGGCCTGTTTGCCGTCGCAGGCTTGCAAGTGCGGGGCTTGCAGGCCACCGAAAGCGCCCTGCGCAGCACGCAGGAAACCTATGTGGGGCAGGGGCTGCTGGAGCTGGCGCGGGCTAAAGAAAAAACAGGCGAAGGGCAGGTTGGCCCATGAGCCGGCAAACCGGATTCAGCGTCCTGGAGTTACTGGTGGCCTTGAGCCTGGGGCTCGTGATGCTTGTGGGTGGCAGCCGCCTGTTCCTGGCCGCGAGCCAGTCCTGGCAGGCGCAAGCAGTGGCGGCGCGGATGCAGGAGGATGCGCGCCAGGCGCTGCAGCATCTGGCTCGGGATATTCGCATGACCGGCATGTTCGGTTGCCTGCGTCACGAAGACATCGACTTTGTCGATCCTGGCGCGGCTGCGGCGTTTGCCCGGCCGCTGGTGTTGACCCGGGACACCGAGGGTCGCCTGCAACAGCTTGGCTTGATCAGTGCCGAGGCGTTGCACGCCAGCGGTCGTCCAAACTGGACCTTGCTCACCGACTGCCGCACGGTGGCCAGCGTGCATGCCGGCGCTGAAGTGCCTGCCGCCGGCCAGTACGCCTTACCCATTCGTCGTCAGGTCTATCGGTTGTCAGGCGATCAGCTGCATCTCACCAGCGGGGCCATGACGGCCGTGTTGGTGGACGGGGTAGGGGACATGCGTGTCGAGCTGCTGAGGAGCACTGACCTGAGTGTTTCCGGGGTACGGCTGAGCCTGACGCTGGTTGACCCGCAACACCGCGTCAGGCCCCAGACCTACCAGACGAGCATCGCTCTCGGTAATCCGGTGGCCGGGTCGTGAGCGTCTCCGGCCAGCGTGGTCTGGTGCTGCTGCTCAGCCTGGTACTGATGCTGTTGCTGGGAATGCTGGGCGTCTCCGTGATGGCCAGTGCCCTCCAGCAGGAACGCATGGCAGGTAACCTTAAGGTGCTGATGCAAAGCTTCGAGCAGGCGCAGCAAGTGCTGCAAAAAGGCGAAGCCACAGCACCTGCGCACAGCCTCCCCTGCAGCTTCTGCCTGCCACCTCCAGAAGCCGGTCACGTCGCCGCAGCGGGCGTCTACAGCGGTGCGGGCGCCAGTTCCGGGCTGGCCTGGCACGCGGCCGATGGCGGGTTCTACCTGGTTCAGTCGCTGGGGCAAAGCACCAAGGCCAGGCTCATGCCTCCCGAGCTTCCCGTAAACCTCTATCGCATCACCGCCGTGTATCGCAACGGCCCAGCCCGCAGCGTGCTGGAAAGTGTCATTGCGCAGCCGGTCGACGCAGGGCACCCGCAATGGCGTCGAATCCTCTGGCGCCAGGTCTACTAGGGAGTAACAGAATGAACCCGCAGAAGGGCATGAGCCTGATCGAACTGTTGATTGTCATCGCCGTGGTCGGCATTCTGGCGAGCATTGCCTACCCCAGCTACAGCGACCAGATCAAAAAGTCTGCGCGTACAGAGCTTGTCGGCCTGCTGTTCGAGAGCGCCCAGCACCTGGAGCGCCATTATTCGCGCGCCGGGCAATACAGCGACACGGACACCGTGACGACGCCGCTGGCCAGCGGCACTGCGCACTACAGCTTGCACGCGGTGCGCGACAGCGAGTCTTTCACCCTCCTGGCACGTCGCATTCCCGGCAGCCTGATGATGGCCGACCCGTGTGGTGATTATCAGCTCGACCAGTCGGGTGTGCGCAGCAACCCGGCGGGTGCTGCAAGCGGCAATGGGTGCTGGGGTGGCTGAAGGTATTCGCGGTTTACTTCAGAAATTGGATCGATAGATGACCAAGCAAGTAGTGATTGTCGGTGGCGGGGTGATCGGCCTGCTGACTGCGTTCAACCTCGCGGCCGAGGTGGAGCAGGTAATCCTGTGTGACCGTGGGGCGCTGGGCCAGGAGTCGTCCTGGGCCGGTGGCGGTATTGTTTCGCCTCTCTATCCCTGGCGCTACAGCCCGGCCGTGACGGCGCTGGCGCACTGGTCGCAGGACTTTTATCCACAGCTGGGCGAGCGCCTGTTCGCCAGCACCGGCGTCGACCCTGAAGTCCACACCACCGGCCTGTACTGGCTTGATCTGGAGGACGAAGCTCAAGCCCTGGCCTGGGCCGAGCGAGAAGGGCGCCCCCTGAGCGCTGTGGATATCTCTGCCGCCTACGACGCCGTACCGGTGCTGGGTGCGGGTTTCCAGCGGGCTATCTATATGGCCGGTGTTGCCAATGTGCGTAACCCGCGCCTGGTCAAATCGCTCAAGGCCGCGTTGCAGAACCTGCCCAACGTGAGCATTCGCGAGCACTGCGAAATCACCGGGTTCAGCCGCGAGGGCGGGCGGATTACCGGTGTCGAGACTGCAGATGGCGCCATTCCCGGTGACCGCGTGGTGCTGACGGCGGGCGCCTGGAGCGGTGACCTGCTGCGTCCGCTGGGCCTGGAACTGCCGGTCGAACCGGTGAAGGGGCAGATGATTCTCTTCAAGTGCGCCGAAGATTTCCTGCCGAGCATGGTGCTGGCCAAAGGGCGCTACGCCATCCCACGGCGTGACGGGCACATCCTGGTCGGCAGCACCCTGGAACATGCCGGCTACGACAAGACACCGACCGACGAAGCGCTGGAAAGCCTCAAGGCTTCGGCGGTGGAGCTGCTGCCGGCGCTGGCCGGGGCCGAGGTGGTTGGCCATTGGGCAGGTTTGCGTCCGGGTTCACCCGAGGGCATTCCCTATATCGGTGAGGTGCCGGGCTTTGATGGGCTGTGGCTGAACTGCGGGCATTACCGCAATGGCCTGGTGCTGGCGCCGGCCTCCTGCCAGCTGTTTGCCGACCTGTTACTGGGCCGGGAGCCGATTATCGATCCACGGCCTTATGCACCTGCCGGGCGTTTGAACTAGAAGCATCGCGGCGCTCCCACACAGCCTGTGCAAAACAATTGCCAGCCTGTGTGGGAGCGTTCGTTTACCCAATAACCGGCACTTGCAGGTGTCGGCTGGGGAAATGCCGCTCATACAACCGGCACACCTTGAGCACCTGCTCATCGGCAAACCGCCCCGCCACAACGTGCAGGCCAACCGGTAATCCGGCATCGGTAAACCCGCAGGGCACCGAGGCCGCCGGTTGCTGGGTCAGGTTGAAGGGGTAGCTGAACGGTGTCCACGCCATCCACTGCTTGAGGTCCGAACCTGGCGGCACATTGTGCCCGGCCTCGAACGCCACCAACGGCAATGTTGGAGTTACCAGCACGTCGTAGCGTTCATGGAACGCGTTCATCCGCGCCACCAGCGCCGCCCGCGCTTCCAGTGCCTGTGTGTATTCGCTCAGGCTGATTCCCGCACCGCATTGGGCAATCTCCTGTAAACCTGGGTCAACCAACCTGCGCTGTTCGGCCGTCAGTTGCCCGAGCAAGCGCGCGGCGCCGGCAAACCACAGCGTATTGAAGATATCCACAGGGTCGTCGAAGCCGGGGTCGACGGCTTCGACCTGCGCGCCCAGCTGTGCGAGGCGTTCAACCGCTTGACCGACCAGTGCCTGGATCTGCGGATCGACCTTCACATAACCGAAATCGGCACTGTAGGCGACACGCAGGCCCTTGAGGTCGTCACCTGTGGATAACCACGGCGTCTGCCGCGCAGCACCGGCCAGGCCGTCGCGTGCATCGGGACGGGCCACGCAATCGAGCATCAGCACCGAGTCTTCCACCGTGCGGGTCATCGGCCCCAGGTGCGAGAGGATGGTCATGGCACTGGCCGGCCACTGCGGCACGTAGCCGAAGGTGGGCTTGATGCCGAACGTGCCGGTAAAGGCACAGGGAATACGTATCGAGCCGCCGGCATCACTGCCCTGGTGCAGCACGCCAAGGTTCAAGGCCGCCGCGGCAGCGGCGCCGCCGGACGATCCGCCAGCTGTCAGGCGCGTGTTCCAGGGGTTGCGGGTGATGCCATAGAGCGGGTTGTCGGTCACGCCTTTCCAGCCAAATTCCGGCGTGGTGGTTTTACCCACCAGCACCGCACCGGCCGCGCGCATGAAGGCGCTGAAGGGCGCATCGACTTCCCACGGGCCTTCGCTGCTGGTGGTGCGCGAGCCTTTGCGCGTCGGCATGCCGCGGGTCAGGGTCAGGTCCTTGATCGAGCTGGGTACCCCGTCCAGACGCCCGCACGGATTTCCCTGCTGCCAGCGCTTTTCGCTGGCGCGGGCGGCGGCGCGGGCGCCTTCCTCATCCACGTGGCAGTAGGCATTCACTGCCGGGTTGTGCTGAGCGATGCGTGCCAGTACATCTTCGGTCACCTCCACAGGTGACACTTCCTTGCGCTCATACAACGCCAGCAGTTCAACGGCGGTCAGCTCGCCGAGGGTGGTTTTATCGGTCATTTGCACTGGCCTCCCTGGGCAGCGTTGAGCATGGCCCGCAGCAGCACGGCGCAACCATCGGCCAGGTCCTGGGGCGCGGCGTTTTCGATTTCGTTGTGGCTTATGCCGCCCTCGCACGGTACGAAGATCATCCCGGCCGGGCCCAGCTCGGCGAGGAAGATCGCGTCGTGGCCGGCACCGCTGACAATGTCCATGTGGCTCAGGCCCAGCTCGGCTGCGCCCTGGCGTACGGCCTCGACGCATTCGGCGGCGAAGTACAGCGGTGGGAAGTCGGCGGTGGGTGTCAGTTCAAAGTGCAGACCGTGAGTGACGCAACTGCGTTCGATGACCTGCGCGACTTCCTCGACCATCGCCTGCAAATGCTGTGGATCAAGGTGACGCAGATCGATGGTCATATGCACCTGGCCCGGGATCACGTTGCGCGACCCAGGGTGCAGGTTCAGGCAACCGACCGTGCCGCAGGCATGGGGTTGGTGGGCGTGGGCGACGCGGTTGACTGCGCTGATCACTTCAGCGGCGCCCACCAGGGCATCCTTGCGCAAGTGCATGGGGGTTGGCCCGGCATGGGCTTCGACGCCGGTCAGCACCAGATCGAACCACTTCTGCCCTAGGCAGCCCTGCACCACGCCGATGGTGGTCTGACAGTCTTCGAGTACCGGACCTTGTTCGATATGCGCTTCAAAATAGGCGCCCACCGGATGGCCGACCGGCGTTCGGGCACCGGCATAGCCAATGCGCTGCAACTCGGCGCCTACCGACAGGCCCTGGTCATCGACTTTGTCCAGGGTCTGTTGCAGATCGAACTTACCGGCGAACACCCCCGACCCCATCATGCACGGCGGGAAACGCGAGCCTTCCTCGTTGGTCCACACCACCACCTCCAGCGGCGCCTCGGTCTCAATACCGAGGTCGTTGAGGGTGCGGATCACTTCAAGACCTGCCATGACACCGTAGCAACCGTCGAACTTGCCGCCGGTGGGCTGGGTGTCGATATGGCTGCCGGTCATCACCGGGGCCAGCGCAGGATTGCGCCCGGCCCGGCGGGCGAAAATATTGCCGATGGCATCGACACTGACGGTGCAGCCCGCCGCTTCGCACCACTGCACGAACAGGTCGCGGGCCTGGCGGTCGAGGTCGGTCAGGGCCAGGCGGCACACTCCGCCCTTGGCCGTCGCGCCCAGCTGGGCCAGGTCCATCAGCGACTGCCAGAGCCGGTCGCGGTTGACCAGAAGTGCATTGCCGAGCAGATGGCGGGACGGATCGGTGGAAGTATTCATGGTCAGTCTCCTTTCAGGCGCTCAGGGCCAGGAAGCGGTTCTTGATGCTCGGGTCGGCGCGAAATTGCGCGGCAGTGCCCTGGTAGGCCACCCGGCCTTGTTCGAGTACGTAGTGGCGGTCGGCGAGGGCGTCGCAGACCATCAGGTTCTGCTCTACCAGCAACACCGACAGCCCCTCGTCCTTGATGCGCCGCAGGATCTTCACCAGCTCGTCGACAATCACGGGCGCCAGACCTTCGGTGGGCTCATCGAGAATCAGCAACTTGGGGTCGTTGAGCAGGGCACGGGCAATGGCCAGCATCTGTTGCTCCCCACCGGAAAGGGCGAAGCCGTTGTTGTTGCGCCGCTCCTTGAGGCGCGGAAACATGGCGTAGACATCCGCCAACTGCCAGCGGCTGTCTTTGCGGGCGGCGATCTTGAGGTTTTCCTCGACGCTGAGCAGGCGAAAAATGCCACGGTGCTCCGGCACCAGAGCAATGCCCTGGCGAGCAATCTCGAAGATCTCCCGGCCCACCAGCGGCTTGCCGTTGAAGTGGATCTGCCCCTGGCGCGGACGCACGATGCCCAGGATGCTGCGCAGCGTGGTGGTCTTGCCGGCACCGTTGCGGCCCAGCAAGGTGACCAGTTCTCCGGTTTCGACCTTCAGCGAAACCCCTTCGAGCACATGGCTCTTGTCGTAGTAGGAATGGATCGAATCGACGTTGAGCATCAGGCGGCTTCTCCAAGGTAGGCGGTGCGCACGCGTTCATCGTTGCGGACAAATTCCGGGGTGCCCTCGACCAGGATCCGGCCATGGCTCATCACCGTGATGCGCTGGCTGATCGACATGACGATGCTCATGTTGTGTTCGATCAACAGCACGGTGTGATCGCGGCCCAGGTCGCTGATCAAATCGGTCATCAAGGGAATGTCATCGATGCCCATGCCCGAGGTCGGCTCATCGAGCATCAGCAGTTTGGGGCGGGCGCAGATCGACATGCCGACCTCAAGCACCCGTTGCTGGCCGTGGGACAATTCACCGGCCAGGGTGTCGGCGCGACCACCGAGTTTGAGGCGCTCCAGCACCTGGTCGGCCATGTCCCAATGGCTGCGCTTGTGCTCCACGCTGCGCCAGAAGTTCAGCGCCTCCAGGCCATCGCGGCCCTGGGCGGCCAGGCGCAGGTTCTCCCGCACGCTGAGGTTCTGGAACAGGCTGGTGAGCTGGAACGAGCGGGCCATGCCCAGCGCCACACGGCCATGGGACGGCTTGCGGATGATGTCCTGGCCGCCGAACAGGATCTGCCCGGCGGTGGCCGGGCGCTCGCCGGTAAGGCAGTGGAACAGGCTGGTCTTGCCGGCGCCGTTGGGGCCGATCACGGTGTGGATGGTGCCGGCGCGTACTTTCAGGTCAACGCCATCCACGGCATGGAACGGGCCGTAGGCCAGTTGCAGATTGCGGGTTTCCAGGAGGTAGTCGCTCATTGCAGGTTCTCCTTGGTCTTGCTTGCAGACGTGCGCAGCCCACCTAGGCGCTTGCCGAGGTCGGCCAGGCCACCCCACAGGCCACCGCGCATGAACACCACCACCAGAATCAGAATGATCCCCAGCAGCATCAGCCAGCGCGGCCACAGTTCCGACAGCACATCGCCGAGCAGCACGATGGAGCCTGCGCCCAGCAGCGAGCCGAACAGCGAGCCGGTGCCGCCGACGATGGTCATGATCAGAATGTTCTCGGACATCACCAGGTCGATGTTCGACAGCGGGGCAAAGTGCAGCAGCATGGCGTACAGCGCCCCGGCGATACCGGTGACGGCCCCCGACAACATGAACACCAGGATCTTGAAGTGGCGGGTGTCATAGCCGATGGCCGCGGCGCGGGTTTCGTTCTCGCGAATGGCCAGCAGCGTGCTGCCGAAGGGCGAGCGAATCACCCGCTGGGCGCCGATGAAAATCAGCAGGAACAGCACTGCGACGAAGGCATAGAAGTGCCGTGGGTTGCCGAGGTCCACCAGCACATGGCCAGCAATCGACAGGTCAGGGCGCGGCACATCGAGCAGGCCGTTGTCGCCGCCGGTCCAGCCGCTCAGGGTGTAGGCGAGAAAGTAGGCCATCTGGCTGAAGGCCAGGGTCAGCATCACGAAGTAGATGCCGGTGCGACGAATCGCCAGGGCGCCCACCAACAAGGCCAGCACCGCCCCGAACACGGCAGCGCCCAGTAGCGCCGGGAACATGCCCCAGTGCAGATGGATCATCAGCAGGGCCGCGCCGTACGCGCCGACGCCGAAGAAGATGCCCTGGCCGAACGACAGCAGCCCGGTAAAGCCCAGCAGCAGGTTACAGGCCAGCGCCGCGAGGGCGAAGATCAGGATTTCGGTCGCCAGGGTGGTCGATGGCAACAGCAGCGGCAGACCGATCAGGGTGGCGACCACCAGCAACAGCAGGGCGGGCGAACGGCCCTTGGCGAGGGGCAACGGATTCTTTTCGCTCATCTTCATGCTCTCCCGAACAGACCGTAAGGACGCACCAGGATCACCGCGGCCATGGCCCCGTAGATCATCAAGCTGGCCCCTTGCGGCCAGAGGCTGGTCATCATGCTTTGCACCACACCGACCAACAGGCCACCGACCAGCGCACCGCCGAACGAGCCCATGCCGCCGATCACCACGACGACAAAGGCGATGCCGAGGATCTCCGGGCCGACGAAGGGTTGCGCCCCCCGCAATGGCGCGAACAGCACCCCGGCGACACCGGCCAGGCCCACGCCGAGGGCGAAGGTCAGGGAAAACAGGCGGAAGATGTTGGTGCCCAGCAGCGACACGGTTTCTGTGCTCTCGCTGCCGGCGCGTACCAGGGCGCCAAAGCGCGTGCGTTCGAGCAGCAGCCACAGACCCAGGCCGATCAGCGCCGAGAAGCCGATCAGGAACAAGCGGTAGTAGGGGTAGATGAAGTCGCCGATGATCAGCACGCCGCGCAGCTCATGGGGCACGGCGATGTTCTTGCCCACCGGGCCCCAGATCAGTACCGAGGCTTCCTGGATGATCAGGGCGATGCCCAGGGTCACGAGGATCTGGAAGGTATGAGGCAAGTGGTAGATGCGTTTGATCAATAAACGCTCGACCATCCAGGCCAGCGCCGCGACGGCAAGCGGTGCCAGCAGCAGGGCCATCCAGAAGTTGCCGGTCAGGGCCACGACCGTGTAGCACAGGTAGGCGCCGAGCAGGAAAAACGCCCCGTGGGCGAAGTTCACGAAGTTGAGCAGACCGAAAATGATGGTCAGGCCCACGGCGATCAAAAAGTAGATCATCCCCAGGCCAAGGCCGTTGAGCAGCTGGAACAGGTAAAGACTGAGCATGCACGAACCCTCTGCAGCGCGCGTGACGGCTGCATTGCAGTAGTGTGATAGCGAGCGCCGGGCGTCAGGCCAGGGCGCAACCGGTGTTGGCGGCGTCGATAAAGGAGCGGCCGGCGCTGAGCACTTCGGCCAGGTCGTCCTCGTCACGCATCTGCGCCTGGGATTTGCCGCGCAGCAGGTAGTAGTCCTTCATTACCTGGTGATCCGCCGCGCGGATCAGCTCGTCGCCGGTCGGCCCCTGATACGTCATGCCCTGCAGGGTGCGGGCGATGGCCGGGCCATCGAAGCTGCCGGTCTTGATGATGGCTTCGAGCATCACTCGCGTGCCGATGTAGTCGGCGGCCAGCGGGTAGTTGGGGTTGATGCCGTAGGCGGCCTGGGTGGCCTTGACCAATGCCTGGTTCAGCGGCGTATCGACCTGGTGCCAGTACTGGGCGCCCAGGTAAACCCCTTCGAGCACGTCGCTGCCCAGTTCCTGAAACTGATCAAGGCCTGCCGACCACACCAGCAGCACCTTCATGCGCTCCTTGATACCGAAGTTCACGGCCTGGCGCAGGGCGTTGGAGGACTGGCTGCCGAAATTGAGCAGCACCAGCACATCGGGCTTGGCGGCGATGGCGTTGGTCAGGTAGCCGGAGAATTCCTGCTCCTGCAACGAGTGATAACTGTTGCCGATGTGCTCGACGCCGAATTCCTTGAACACCTTGCGGGCGTTGTCGAGCAGCGCATCGCCGAATACGTATTGCGGGGTGATGGTGTACCAGCGTTTGGCGGCGGGCAGCTGGCGGATCATCGGCACCAGGGTTTCGCGGATGGCGCCGTAGGTGGGGACCGACCAGCGGAAGGTTGCCGAGTTGCAGTCCTTGCCGGTGATTTCGTCGGCGCCGACCGGGGTCATGAACACGCCGCCGGCCTTGTGGATTTCTTTCGACACCGCCAGCGCCGAAGAGGAGAGGGTGCAGCCCTGAAAGAACCTGGCCGCGTCCTGGCCGATGGCTTCCTGCACCTTGCGCACCGCCTTGCCGGCGTTGCCTTCAGTGTCGATCACCTTGTACTTGAGCGGGCGCCCGAGCAGTTGCGGGTGCTCGGCGATGGCCAGCCGCGAGCCCATGTCGGCGTACTTGCCATAACTGGCAAAGGCCCCGGACATCGACTTCAAGCCGTAGAAGGTGATCGGTTCCTCAGCGCAGGCCAGGCGCATCCCGGCAGGGATACAACCCAGACCACCAAGGGCAAGGCCTGCCTTGAGCAGGGTACGTCTTTGCATGGGTAACTCCTTGGTTCTGGTTATTAGGCAGGAGTGGCAATGACAAAGCGGGCACGGTCGGGCCTGTGGGCAGGCCTCTGGTCGGGCGTGATCAGTGGTGGTGGTCGAACTCCAGCAAAAAGTGCCGGGCGACTTCGCCTTCCAGGGCGGTCATGTGCTGTTCGGCGTCGCACATGTGCTCGTGCATTAAACGACGCACGGCAGGCTCGTCGGCGGCGCGCAGGGCGGTCAGCAGTTGCTTGTGGTAGTCGATGTTGGCGGCGTCGAACTGCTCGCGTTTGGGCTTGTAGGCCTTTTTCAGTACCACCAGGTCGCGCAGCAGGTCGTTGAGGAAGGTCGCCATGAAGCTCAGCAGCGGATTGGGGCAACGCCGGGCCAGGATGTTGTGGAACTCGAGCTCGGCCAGGCGTTGCTCGCGCTGGCCCTGTTCGCTGTCTTCCGGGGCGCTGCAGCAGGCGATGTTGGCCTGCAGGGCGCTGAAGTCGTCTTCGCTCAGGCGGCCGATGACCGCGACGGCCAGCTCCACTTCAATGACCTTGCGCAGTTGATACACCTGCTCGCCATCGAGTTGCTGGAAGTGCAGGTAGTTGCGCAGGGCACGGCTGGCGGGCTCTGTGCCGGCCTCGTTGAGGTAGGCGCCGCCGCTGGGGCCGGTGCGGGTGTTGACCAGGCCTTCGACCTCCAGGGCCTTGAGTGCTTCACGGGCGGTGCCCTTGGAACACTCGAAACTTTCCATCAATTCGCGCTCGGTCGGCAGACGGTCACCGGGGCGCAGGGCGTCAATGACGATCGAGCGTTTGACCGACTCGACGATCATGTCCGAGAGCTTCTGACGTCTGCGTTTGATCGGGCGTTTGAGCATGGCGGTCATTTTTCATATTTATGCGGATAAATAGTACTTAATGACCTTTGACCGGCCAGGTCAACAGGGGAGGCGGGGAGGGCGTCGCAAATGGTGCGGGGAGGTCGTTTACAGGTAAGCAGTAGGAGCGGGCTTGCCCCGCGATAGATCTGATTTGGTTGCCCAATCGCGGGGCAAGCCCGCTCCTACACTGCGAAAAATTGAAAACTTAACGCTGCGAACCAGGCCCTTGCTCCAGATGTGCCTGGCTGCAATACCACTGCGAACCCTGACGCAGGGCACGGTCATTGGGCAGGTGTACGCCGCAATGGGCGCAGCGCACCATCTTCAACGGGTCTTCGAGGCCGTTGTCGGGCGCAGCAGCGTTGCTGGCCTTGAACTTGCGCCACAGCCAGAAGGCGGCGGCAATCAGGGCGATCCAGAAAAGTAGGCGAACCATGGTGTCCAGCTTTGTCAGTGAAGAGCCTCAAGTCTAGGGCCCGGGCAAGAAAAAAGGGAGGCCTTGGCCTCCCTTTATCTGTTGCATGTTCAGTCAGTCGAACACGCCGAAAGTCATGTAGCTGAACCAGGAGCGGTCGTCGTTGTTGCCTTCCGCTTCGTGCTCTTCTTCCTGAACGGCATCGCCGTCTTTTGGCAGCAGCTCGGCCGGAATGGCTTCCTTGGCGTCTTCGTACTGCTTGATCACGTCCTGGTTGGCGCGGGTTTCGCCCGGTGGCAGCGGCGTGTCGGTCTCGATCAGGCCCAGGGTCGCCTTGGACAGCCAGGAGCGGTTGTCGGCTTCATCCATCTTGGGCTCGAACTGGCCGTCGACCAGGCTCGGGTGATCCGGATAGTTGAGCTTGAGGGTCTCGAGGCTGGTGGCTGCCAGCTCGTCCAGGTGCAGGCGCATGTAGGCTTCGGTCATCACCGCCAGGCCGTCGCCCACCGATGGGGTTTCCTGGAAGTTCTCGACCACATAACGGCCACGGTTGGCGGCAGCGACATAGGCCTGACGGGTCAGGTAGTAGTCGGCTACGTGGATTTCGTAGGAGGCCAGCAGATTGCGCAGGTAGATCATGCGCTGCTTGGCGTCAGGCGAATAACGGCTATTCGGGAAGCGGCTGGTGAGCTGGGCGAACTCGTTGTACGAGTCGCGGGCGGCACCCGGGTCACGCTTGGTCATGTCCAGAGGCAGGAAGCGCGCCAGCAGGCCTCGGTCTTGGTCAAACGAGGTCAGGCCCTTGAGGTAGTAGGCGTAATCGACGTTTGGATGCTGGGGGTGCAAGCGAATGAAACGCTCGGCGGCCGACTTGGCGGCTTCAGGCTCGGCGTTCTTGTAGTTCGCGTAGATCAGCTCAAGTTGAGCCTGATCGGCATAGCGACCGAAGGGATAGCGCGACTCCAGGGCCTTGAGCTTGCTCGTGGCGCTGGTGTAGCTGTGGTTGTCCAGGTCGGCCTGCGCCTGCTGGTACAGCTCGGCTTCGCTCAGGTTTTCGTCGACGACTTCCTTCGAAGAACAAGCAGCGGTGAGTCCGAGGATGGCGATCAGCAGCAGGTGTTTCACTTGCATAGCGGCTTGCGTCCCTATGACGGCCGCTGTCTTGGGCGTGGCCGTCCTGTTATGATGAGCACCCCGGTGCAACCTCCGGGGCAAAAGACGTCGTATTTAACCACAAGCGTGCAGTCGAAACCAAAGGCTGTGCCGCCCGCTGATTCGAGCATGTCCGAGATCATTCAACTTCGCGCAGAGGTGCCGTCCGAATTGGGCGGGCAACGCCTCGACCAAGTCGCCGCCCAATTGTTCGCTGAGCACTCGCGCTCGCGCCTTTCCACCTGGATCAAGGAGGGGCGCCTGACGGTCGATGGCGCGGTCCTGCGTCCGCGCGATACCGTCCACGGCGGCTCGCTGCTGGCGCTCGACGCCGAGCAAGAAGCCCAGGGCGAGTGGGTGGCCCAGGATATCGAGCTGGATATCGTCTATGAAGACGACCACATCCTGGTGATCAACAAGCCCGCAGGGCTTGTGGTCCACCCGGCTGCGGGCCACGCCGACGGTACCCTGCTCAACGCACTGCTGCACCACGTGCCGGACATCATCAATGTGCCGCGCGCCGGCATCGTCCACCGCCTGGACAAGGACACCACCGGTCTGATGGTCGTGGCCAAGACCATTCAGGCGCAGACTCAGCTGGTTGCCCAGTTGCAAAGCCGCAGTGTCAGCCGCATCTATGAGTGCATCGTGATCGGTGTGGTCACCGCCGGTGGCAAGATCAACGCCCCGATCGGCCGCCACGGTGGCCAGCGCCAGCGCATGGCCGTGACAGAAGGCGGCAAGCCGGCTGTCAGCCACTACCGTGTGCTGGAGCGGTTCCGTTCCCACACTCACGTGCGGGTCAAACTGGAAACCGGGCGTACCCACCAGATTCGCGTACACATGGCCCATGTGAACTTCCCGTTGGTCGGCGACCCGGTCTACGGTGGTCGCTTCCGCATTCCGCCTGCGGCCAACCCGACCATGGTCGATGCGCTCAAGACCTTCCCGCGCCAGGCCCTGCACGCGCGCTTCCTGGAACTGGACCACCCGGTGACCGGCGAACGCATGGGTTGGGAGTCGTCGCTGCCGGATGATTTCGTCTGGTTGCTGTCGCTGCTCAAGCAGGACCGCGAGGCGTTCGTCGGATGACCGAGCTGGCGCACGACCTGCTGATCCCGGACTGGCCAGCGCCAGCCGGGGTCCGTGCGTGCGTCACCACACGGGCCGGCGGTGTCAGCCTGCCGCCCTATGAAAGCTTCAACCTCGGCGACCATGTAGGCGATGAGCCTGCTGCGGTGGCCGAGAACCGCCGGCGCCTGACCGCCGAGTTCGGAATCCAGCCGGCCTGGCTCAAGCAGGTGCATGGCGTGGTGGTGGCCGATGCCGACCCAGGCGTGATCGCCGAGGCCGATGCCAGCTGGACCGCCACCCCCGGCATCGCCTGCACGGCAATGACCGCCGATTGCCTGCCGCTGCTGTTCTGCGACCGTGCCGGGACTCGGGTAGCGGCAGCTCATGCGGGCTGGCGGGGCCTTGCCAGCGGCGTTATCGAAGCCACGCTCGATCGTTTGGCCCTGGCGCCTGAAGAGGTGCTGGTGTGGCTTGGCCCGGCCATCGGTCCGCAGGCCTTTGAAGTGGGCCTGGAAGTGCGCGACGCCTTCACGACCGTTCATCCGGAAACTGCCCAGGCCTTCGTGCCCGGTGCCCGTCCGAATAAATTGATGGCCGACATCTATACCCTGGCTCGCCTGCGACTGGCTGCCCGTGGCGTGCAGGCGGTGTTCGGCGGCGGTTTCTGCACCGTCAGCGATCCACGCTTCTATTCTTATCGGCGCACTCCGCAGGGTGGACGCTTCGCCTCTCTGGTCTGGCTTGAGCCGCGCTGATTTCCTACAGTTATAAACTGTTACTTATATAGGGGCGTTTTACCCCCTGAATCCAAGCCGCTTACCTTGAATCCGCCTTATCCACCCCTATCTATAAGGGTATCTCTGGCAGGTTTACTCACTGGTGTGTCCATCGCTCCGACCTGCCCAAAAAGGAAGGTAACCTATGCGAATAGACCGTTTGACCAGCAAGCTTCAGTTGGCAATATCCGACGCCCAATCCCTGGCCGTTGGCATGGATCATCCTGCCATCGAGCCTGCTCACCTGTTGCAGGCACTGATCGACCAGCAAGGCGGCTCGATCAAGCCCCTGCTGATGCAGGTCGGTTTCGACATCAATAGCCTGCGAAAGGCATTGGGCAAAGAACTCGACCAACTGCCAAAAATCCAGAACCCCACTGGCGACGTCAACATGTCGCAGGACCTGGCGCGTCTGCTCAACCAGGCCGATCGCCTGGCCCAGCAGAAAGGTGACCAGTTCATTTCCAGCGAACTGGTGCTGCTCGCCGCCATGGACGAGAACAGCAAGGTCGGCAAACTGCTGCTCGGCCAGGGCGTAACCAAGAAAGCCCTGGAAAACGCCATCAGCAACCTGCGTGGCGGCGAGGCGGTCAACGACCCCAACGCTGAAGAATCGCGCCAGGCCCTGGACAAGTACACCGTCGACCTCACCAAGCGTGCCGAAGATGGCAAGCTTGACCCGGTGATTGGCCGTGACGATGAAATCCGTCGCACCATCCAGGTGCTGCAGCGTCGTACCAAGAACAACCCGGTGCTGATCGGTGAGCCTGGCGTGGGTAAAACCGCCATCGCCGAAGGCCTGGCCCAGCGCATCATCAACGGCGAAGTGCCCGACGGCCTGAAAGGCAAACGGTTGCTATCGCTGGACATGGGCGCGCTGATTGCCGGTGCCAAGTTCCGTGGTGAGTTTGAAGAGCGCCTCAAAGGCCTGCTCAATGAGCTGTCCAAGCAGGAAGGGCAGATCATCCTGTTCATCGACGAGCTGCACACCATGGTCGGCGCCGGCAAGGGCGAAGGCTCCATGGATGCCGGCAACATGCTCAAGCCGGCCCTGGCCCGTGGCGAACTGCACTGCGTGGGCGCCACCACCCTGAACGAATACCGCCAGTACATCGAGAAAGACGCTGCCCTGGAGCGGCGCTTCCAGAAAGTGCTGGTAGAGGAGCCGAGCGAAGAAGACACCATCGCCATCCTGCGTGGCCTCAAAGAGCGTTACGAGGTGCACCACAAGGTAGCGATCAGCGACGGCGCGATCATTGCCGCGGCCAAGCTCAGCCACCGCTATATCACTGATCGCCAGCTGCCGGACAAGGCCATCGACCTGATCGACGAAGCGGCCAGCCGTATCCGTATGGAGATCGACTCCAAGCCGGAAGTGCTCGACCGTCTGGAACGCCGTCTGATCCAGTTGAAGGTTGAATCCCAGGCACTGAAGAAGGAAGACGACGAAGCCACGCTCAAGCGTCTGGAAAAGCTCACCGAAGAGATTGCGCGTCTGGAGCGTGAGTATTCCGACCTGGAAGAAATCTGGACTTCGGAAAAAGCCGAAGTACAGGGCTCTGCCCAGATCCAGCAAAAAATCGAGCAGGCCCGCCAGGAACTGGAAACAGCCCGCCGCAAGGGTGACCTCAGCCGCATGGCCGAGCTGCAGTACGGGGTGATCCCGGACCTGGAGCGCAGCCTGCAGATGGTCGATCAGCACGGCAAGGCCGAGAACCAGTTGCTGCGCAGCAAGGTGACTGAAGAGGAAATTGCTGAAGTCGTGTCCAAGTGGACGGGCATTCCCGTGGCCAAGATGCTCGAAGGCGAGCGGGAAAAACTGCTGAAGATGGAAAACCTGCTGCATGAGCGGGTGATCGGTCAGGAAGAAGCTGTGGTGGCAGTCTCCAACGCCGTGCGTCGCTCCCGCGCAGGGCTCTCTGACCCGAACCGGCCAAGTGGCTCGTTCCTCTTCCTCGGCCCGACCGGTGTAGGTAAGACCGAACTGTGCAAGGCGTTGGCAGAGTTCCTGTTCGATACCGAAGAGGCGATGGTGCGGATCGACATGTCCGAGTTCATGGAGAAACACTCCGTGGCGCGGCTGATCGGTGCACCACCTGGCTATGTCGGTTACGAAGAGGGTGGCTACCTGACCGAAGCGGTGCGGCGCAAACCTTACGCGGTGGTGCTGCTCGACGAGGTCGAGAAAGCTCACCCGGATGTGTTCAACGTATTGCTGCAGGTGCTCGAGGACGGTCGCTTGACGGACAGCCACGGTCGTACGGTGGATTTCCGTAATACCGTGATCGTCATGACCTCCAACCTCGGCTCGGCACAGATCCAGGAACTGGTCGGTGACCGTGATGCGCAACGTGCTGCAGTGATGGACGCGGTGGGATCGCATTTCCGCCCAGAGTTCATCAACCGTATCGACGAAGTCGTGGTGTTCGAGCCTTTGGGCCGTGAACAGATCGCTGGCATCACCCAGATCCAGTTGGGCCGTCTGCGCAGCCGCCTGGCTGAGCGCGACCTGAGCCTGGAGCTGAGCGACGAGGCACTGGATAAACTGATCGCCGTCGGTTACGACCCGGTCTACGGTGCACGGCCGCTGAAGCGGGCGATCCAGCGCTGGATCGAAAACCCGTTGGCGCAGTTGATACTGGCTGGCAAGTTCCTGCCTGGCACGCCAATCACGGCCAAGGTCGAGGGCGAAGAAATCGTCTTCGCCTGATTTTTCGCTGGGTTACGCTAAGGCCTCGATTTCGAGGCCTTTTTTTTCTTTGCATTTTTCTGCAAGTGCTTGTAAAGTGCGCCCCGCTGTATGTCGCCCCGCAGCTTCCCGGCAAAATTGGGAATCTGAAAAAAAGTTGCAAATCAGTAAGTTGAATGCAAATTAGGGGTTGACAAGGGTTTTGAAGGTTGTAGAATAGCGCGCCTCAGAGACATGAACGCAGCGATGCACAAGGTCGAAGAGTTCGAGGCGGTAGTGATACGGTTTTCGAAATTGCAGTAATTGAAATTGATAGTTCCGCGATAGCTCAGTCGGTAGAGCAAATGACTGTTAATCATTGGGTCCCAGGTTCGAGTCCTGGTCGCGGAGCCAAATTTCAAACCGGGGTATAGCGCAGTCCGGTAGCGCGCCTGCTTTGGGAGCAGGATGTCAGGAGTTCGAATCCCCTTACCCCGACCATTTTTGGGTCGTTAGCTCAGTTGGTAGAGCAGTTGGCTTTTAACCAATTGGTCGTAGGTTCGAATCCTACACGACCCACCATTTTCGAGTCCGGTTCGCTGGGTTTGAATCTTAAAAGGTTGGAACGCCATTAGCGTCCAGCCACTAAAAAAGGCGCCTTAATTGGTGCCTTTTTTTTACCGGGGTATAGCGCAGTCCGGTAGCGCGCCTGCTTTGGGAGCAGGATGTCAGGAGTTCGAATCCCCTTACCCCGACCATATTCAGAAAGAAGGGGACCTTGCAAAAGGTGCCCTTTTTTCGTTTCTGCAGCCTGTAACATTGCCTGCTACTATCCGGCATTCGTACTGCAAGGGAGCTGCCCCATGACCCTCAAAGCCTCCGTATACATCGCCACCAGCCTCGACGGCTTCATTGCCCGTGAAAGCGGTGAGCTGGACTGGCTGATGGTCGCGACCAGCTCCAGCGACGACCACGGCTACGCAGCCTATATGGCGACAATCGACACCCTGGTCATGGGGCGCAACACCTTCGAGAAAGTCCTGACCTTCGGTGAATGGCCGTACCCCCACAAGCGTGTCGTGGTGCTGAGCAGCACCTTGAGCCAGGAAAATGCAGGGCAAAACGTCGAGGTCCACCCCGGGCCGTTGGCAGACCTGGTCGACTACCTGCAAGAGACAGGCGCCAAGAGCCTGTACCTGGACGGCGGCAAAGTGATTCAGAGCTTCTTGCGAGAAGGGCGGCTGGATGAACTGACCATTACCCGCATTCCCGTGTTGCTGGGCAGCGGCATCAGCCTGTTCGGGTCGCTGGCGGAGGATGTGGCGCTGCAGCATGTGCGCAGCACCACCTTCGAGAATGGCTTTGTACAAAGCACCTACCGGATAACCCGGTAGGTGCGGGCTTGCCCCGCGACGACGTCGTGGCAGGCAGCACATTTGCATTGGCCATGCCGGCGTTATCGCGGGGCAAGCCCGCTCCTACATATCAGTGCAGCTTCAGGCGGGGCTCGGTGCCTCGGCCGATCCGGCTACCCAGCATCAGCATCAGTGTGCGGAATGTCCCGTACAGCGCCATCTGGTGCATCCGGTACAACGACACATAGAACATCCGCGCCAACCACCCTTCAAGCATCACGCTGCCAGTCAGGTTGCCCATCAAGTTGCCCACCGCCGAGAAGCGCGACAGCGATACCAGCGAGCCGTAGTCACGGTAGGCGTAGGTTGGCAGGGGTTTGCCTTCCAGGCGCGCCTTGATCGACTTGGCCAGCATCGAAGCTTGCTGGTGGGCAGCCTGTGCCCGTGGCGGTACGTTGCGATCGCTGCCCGGTTGTGGGCAGGCCGCGCAGTCACCAAAGGCGAAGATGTCGTCATCCAGTGTGGTTTGCAGGGTAGGGCGAACGACCAACTGATTGATGCGGTTGGTCTCCAGGCCGTCGATGTCCTTGAGGAACCCAGGCGCCCGAATACCGGCGGCCCATACTTTCAGGCTGGCCGGGATCACATCGCCATTGCTGGTCTTGAGCTCGGTAGCGGTCACTTCGCTGACCGCCGCATTGGTCATGACCGTAACGCCGAGCTTTTCCAGCGTCTTGTGCACCGGCACGCTGATGCGCTCCGGCAGCGCTGGCAACACCCGTGGGCCGGCTTCGATCAAGGTGATGTGCATATCCTTGGGCTGGATACGGTCCAGGCCATAGGCCGCCAGTTCGTGAGCCGCGTGATGCAGCTCGGCAGCGAGCTCCACGCCCGTGGCACCGGCACCGACAATGGCAACACTGATGGTTTCATTGGCCTGGTCGCCCGCGTGGGCGCGCAGGTAGTGGTTGAGCAATTGCTGGTGGAAGCGTTCGGCCTGCTTGCGGGTATCGAGAAACAGGCAATGCTGCGCCGCGCCCTCGGTGCCGAAATCGTTGGTGTTGCTGCCTACGGCAATGACCAGCGTGTCATAGCCCAGCGTACGAGCGGGCAGCAGCTCACGGCCCTCTTCATCGAGGGTCGCGGCCAGCTGGATCAGTTTGCTCTCGCGGTCCAGCCCGCTCATGCGGCCGAGCTGGAACTGGAAGTGATTCCACTTGGCCTGGGCCACGTAGTTCAGTTCGTCTTCCGAGGAGTTCAGCGAGCCGGCGGCCACTTCGTGGAGCAACGGCTTCCAGATGTGTGTCAGGTTGGCATCGACCAGGGTGACACTGGCGGTGCCCTTTTTACCCAGGGTTTTACCCAGGCGGGTCGCCAGTTCCAGGCCGCCGGCGCCGCCGCCGACAATCACAATACGGTGAGTCATGGGGATATCTCATAAGGTTTACGGAATTCGGGTCTCGAGTGGGCGGCCGCACGGGGCGGGCGGTTTGGGCGAGCGCAAGGCAGCTCATAGCACCAGGTTACTCAAGAGGCGGCTCAACAGGCCCAGGCCAATAGTCACCAGCACCACCATGCAAAGGAGCAGCCACGGCCTGAAAGGCTTGCGCTCGACTTGATGCTGGGGAGCTTGCAGGTATTGATCGACACGACGTTGGTCTTCGGGATTCAGGCGGCTGGTCATGAGGGCCTCGTCAGGTAGACGCATGTGACTGAAGGGAAGCTACAGGGTTCACTGTAGTCGTTTGAACCAGGCCCCATCGTGCAGTCACACCGCAGCCATTATGACGAATGATTGCGCTTTGTATCACCGGCGCGAAATTTATGCCATTACGCGTTGGCAGGGGGCCAGCTCAAAGGCTGATACCAACGTCGAACACGATGCTGCGCCCCAGGTTGCCGCGCAGAAAGTCCGGTGCATCGGGGTGGGCGAACAGCACACGGGCAAAGGTCGGGCCCACCAGCGACAGCGAGCGCCAGCCCTGGCGCAGGTATTCGGTGGGCGGTGGGAAGTGGCTGTTGAGGTCGAGCACTTCGCGCTTGAGGCTGGCGAAGGCGATGATGTCCAGCTCGCTCAGGTCCAGCCCGCGCTCCTGGTAGTTGTGGGCTTTTTTGCGCAGTGTCGGCGCCAGCCGCTGCAGCAGCTCCTGGGCGCTGATCCTGCGCGGCCGGGCTTCGCGGCGCACCAGTTGGCTCAGGGAAAAGGCACTGCGACGTCGTTGCAGCTCTTCGCGCCATTCGTCATTGAGCCGACGCCCTTCGTCGAGCACAAAGAACACCTCGAAGGAGGCATCGCGAAACAGCACATCGGGCGGCTCCTGGCCGGCGGGGGTGAAGTCCTCGCTGCGGTAGGGAATGTTCAAGCCTTGCAGCAGGCGCTGGCAGACCCAACGCTCACGTTCCCATTTTCGGGCGTTGGAAAGAAACGCATTGGCTTGTTCGGCCTGAATGGTGAGCAGGCGCAAATAATCTGAGTCGTCCATGGGGACAAGCTTAGCGTTCAATTGTGTCTTCATGAATAAAGTCATGCGCTTGGCGGCGTTGGCCGCCCATTCGCGGCCCTGCTCGTGCCTTGCGGTGTAGACTGCCATCACGTTCATTGCAGAAGGGCGCAAGTACCGTGATTGATGCTCAAGTGCTGTCTGACCAGAGCCTGCTTGTGGGCTGGATCGGCTATGTCGTGTTGCTGGTGTGGGCGACGGCACGCACGCGCTGGGTCGAGCTGTTCACCGACAGCCGCCGTCAGCACCTGCTGTTCGGAACGGTATTCGCGCTGTTTGCCTTGTGGCTGGTTCGTCGTGATTTCGACACCGGCGTGTCGTATCACTTCATCGGCATGACCGCCGTCACCCTACTGCTCGATTGGCCGCTGGCGATTGTCGGTGGATTACTGGCCCAGCTGGGGCTGGTCATGATGGGGCGCCAGGACCTCGCCGCCATGGGCGTCAACGGCCTGCTGTTCATCGTGTTGCCGGTGATGATCACCGAAGGCTGCGCGATCCTGGTGGAGCGCGCGCAACCGAAAAACCTGTTCGTGTATATCTTTTGCTCAGGCTTTTTTGCCGCCGCGCTGTCGGCGCTGCTGTGCCTGCTGGCGGCGCTCGGTCTGCTGTGGATGGATGGGCGATTCGTGATGCCGGAGTGGATCGAGGACTTTATCGGCTACCTCTGGCTGATCATCTTCCCCGAGGCGTTCATCAACGGCATGGTGGTCAGCGCCCTGGTGGTGTTCTGCCCGGAGTGGCTGGAAACCTTCAACCGCACCCGCTACTTGCAGGCGCCGTGGAAGGATGACGACCCCGGGCGCTGAGGCTCAATGGTGGGCGCGGGGATCGAGCTCGCCGGAGAACAACTCGTCTTCGGCATCCGGTGCTACTGGAATCTTGTGCTCTTCAGCGGCCCAGGCACCCAGGTCGATCAACTTGCAGCGGTCAGAGCAGAACGGCCGGAACTTGTTGGCCTCGATCCATTCCACGGGGGCGCCGCAAGTTGGGCATTCAACGGTCAGGGGTTGGCTCATGCTTGGCCTCCTCGCAAAGTCAGGTAAAAGTGGTGCAGGCGGTCGACCTCCGAATGCAGCCAGGCCAGGTCACGGTCGTTGACCACCACATCATGGGCGTGACGCAGGCGCTCTTCGCGGCTGGCCTGGGCCTTGAGGATGGCCTGGACCTGCTCGGGGCTGGTCTGGTCGCGCAGCAAGGTGCGCTGGATCTGCAGTTCCTGGGGGGCATCGATCACCAGCAGGCGCTGAGTGCGCTGAAACTGGCCCGACTCCACCATCAACGGCGAAACGAACACGGCATACGGCGACTCGGCCTTGGCCAGGTAGCTGAAAATCTCCTGGCCGATCAAGGGGTGCAACAGCGCCTCAAGCCAGCGGCGTTGCTCTGGATCGGAGAAGATCAACTCGCGCAGCGCCGCACGGTTCAGTTGCCCGTCCTCCTGCAGCACACCCGCGCCAAAGCGCTCGACGATGCTGGCCAGGGCCGGGCGTCCGGGCTCTACCACCCAGCGGGCAGCCTGATCGGCGTCGACCAGATGTACACCCAGTTCGACAAAGCGCTGCGCCGCAGCGCTTTTGCCACTGCCGATGCCGCCGGTGAGGCCGAGAATCCAGGGAGTGAATGCAGCAGTGGTCATCACATTCCAGAGAGTTTCAGATAAGAAGTGGTTATTTGACCACCCCAGAGCAGAGCGATCCAGCCCGCGATGGCCAGATAAGGACCAAAGGGAATCGGCGTACTGGCTTTCTGGCGCTTGAGGCGCAGCACAATCAGCCCGATCACCGCTCCCAGCAACGACGACAGCAGCAGCGTCAGCGGCAACACTTGCCAGCCCCCCCAGGCACCGACCAGGGCCAGCAACTTGAAATCGCCGTAGCCCATGCCCTCCTTGCCAGTGATGAGCTTGAACAGCCAGAACACCGACCACAGGCTCAAGTAACCGGCGACTGTGCCCCACAGCGCCGCCTCCAGAGGCACGAAAACGTCAAAGGCATTGACGATCAGTCCCAGCCACAGCAGCGGGAACACCAGCGCATCGGGCAGCAGGCGGTGCTCGATGTCGATCAGGCTCATGGCCAACAGGCCCCAGGTGAGCACCATCAAGGCCAGCGCGCTGGCGCTGGCGCCCAGGTGCCAGGCGGCAAACCCCGTCAACACCGCGCAGCCCAGTTCCACCAGCGGGTAGCGCGCACTGATGGTGCTGCGACAACTCGAGCAGCGCCCGCGCAGCAGCAGGTAACTGAGTACAGGAATGTTTTCCCAAGGGCGAATGCGATGCCCGCAATGCGGGCACTGAGAAGCGGGCAGGCACAGATCGTAGCGTTCAGGCTCGGCCTCGGCGGGCAGCTCCAGCACCTCGCGTGCTTCGGCCTGCCACTGGCGCTGCAACATGATCGGCAAGCGATGCACCAGCACATTGAGAAAACTGCCGACGATCAGCCCCAACACCACGGCAAAACACACATACAACAACGGCTGGCTGGCCAGCGTATCCATCAGGTCCATGGTCAGATCACACTACCCAACTGAAAAATTGGCAGGTACATGGCAATCACCAGGCTGCCCACCAGCAGCCCGAGAATCAGCACGATCAGAGGTTCAAGCAGGCTGGCCAGGTTATCGAGCGAGCGCTCTATCGCACTTTCATAGTGGCTGGCGACCCTGGCGAGCATATCGTCCAGCGTACCGGCTGTCTCGCCTATGGCGCACATCTGCTGCATCAAGCGTGGAAACAAATCGCTGCCGGCCAGAGCCAGGCTCAACGACTGACCACTGACGAGGCTTTTGCGCACCCGCAACACGGCTTGTTCATAAAGCGGGTTGCCACACGCGCCGGCCACGGGCCCCAAGGCTTCGACCAGCGGCACACCCGCGGCGAAGGAGGTAGATAAAGTGCGGGAAAAGCGGGCGAGGGCGGCATTGCTCAGCAGCGCACCGGCAATCGGCAGCTTCAGGGCCGAGCGCAGGCACCAGCGCTGAAACCCGGGTTGCTGGCGGTAGGCCCGGCGTAGTGCCCAGCCACTGCCAAGCGCAATCAACAATAAACAACCAACGTACTGCCCGAGCCAGTTCGACAGCCCGATCACCTGCCGGGTAAACGCCGGCAACTCGGCGCCGAAGCCGCTGAACATCGTCTCGAACTGAGGTACCACTTGCAGCAGCAACAAGCTGGAAACGCCCAGCCCGGTCAGCAGCACAATCAACGGATAGGTCATGGCCTTCTTCAAGCGGGCGCGCAGCGCCTGGCGTTTTTCCTGCAGGCTGGCGACCTGCTCCAGTACCGACTCAAGCGTGCCGGCCTGCTCGGCGGCGGCGATCAAATTGCAGTAAAGCGTATCGAAATGCCTCGGATGTCGACGCAGGGCATCGGCCAGGCTGCAACCGGCACCGATATCGGTTTTAAGTGCGTCGAGCAGAGAGAGCAGGGCGGGGTTGCTGGTGCTCTGGGCGATCGCCTCGAGCGCTTGCAGCAGCGCAACCCCCGAACTGATCAACGTTGCCAGCTGGCGGCTGAACTGACCGAGCTCTTGCGTGCCAAGCGCGGCCCGCTGGGGCCACAAGCCATTGCGAACCCGCTCGACATTGGCCGGGCGAATGCCACGCTTGCGCAGCGCTGCCCGCAACAACGCGGGGCTGCGTTCGCTGCTCTGGCCATGAATGGGCGTGCCTTGGGCGGTGATGCCCTGCCAGCGATAGATCTGGTTTTTCTCGGTCATCGCGACATCCTTGCTGCGTGGCCTCAACAAACCCGGAAACAGCTTGAGGGCCCGGCCGGCGGGCAGGATTACCCGCTGCTCACTAGAGTAGTCGAGCCAGGAGGCACGTTTGGCGACGCCGGGGTGACAAAAGGTGTCTGATCGGGCCTACTGGCGCGCCTGTAGGCGGCAGGGCCAAACCCGCTGCCGACAAGAACCGATTTTGCGAGGGAGAACGTCCATGAAAGGGCAACGCGGCATTACCTTGATAGAACTGATGATCGTCGTGGCGATCATCGGCATCCTGGCGACCATCGCCATACCCATGTACAGCAACCACCAGGCACGCACCAAGGCCACGGCCGCCCTGGTAGAAATCTCCGCCTTGAAAACCCCGTTCGACCTGCGCCTGAACGACGGCAAAGACGTCACCGACGTTGCCGCCCTCGGCGGCCAGGCCAGCACCAGCCACTGCGCCATCACCGCCACCGGCACAGCAGCCACCGGCGTTGGCACACTCACCTGCACCCTGGTCGACGCCCCGGCCGTGGCCCATGGCAAAACCCTCACCCTGACCCGCTCGGCCACCGGCTGGGCCTGCACCAGCGACCTCCCCGAAGACCTCGCCCCCTCCGGCTGCAAGCCCGCCGAAGGCACCCCGTCACAGTGAGCTTTGCTGTTAATAAACAGTGATTTGCGTAAGCGATCCGGCAGTGGTAGCGTTGACGCCACGCCGGTGTAGCTCAGTCGGTAGAGCAGCGCACTCGTAACGCGAAGGTCGCAGGTTCGATTCCTGTCTCCGGCACCAGAGACCAGTTTCCAGCAGTCTATGACAGCCTACGAAACACCCCACAAAGCCCGCCCAGTGCGGGCTTTGTTGTTTTGGCGCTGGCGACCGCTTTCGACCGGACCTGTGAGAGCAAGCTTGGCCTGCGATCCAGGCGACGCCCAGATCGCGGGGCAAGCCCGGTCCTACCGGGTGGGGGCTTTGACTTGTGCGGCATGGCCCAAGTCTTCGATTAGTGCTTTCGCCATCCCACTCAAGTAATGCACCGCGCAGCGCATGGCCTCGTCCTGTTCAAACTGCAGGTGATGGCTCAGTTTGTTCACGCAGCCGATCAATGCTGCCGCCTGCTCCAAGACAAATTCCGCGCTATGACCGGGCTCGACCCGAAACAGTCGATCCGTCGATGTCCCGCTGTGGCCTTCGCCGAAGGTGCCGACGCCGGTGGTGTTGAGTTCTAGATTCTTGTCCATCCAAACCTCCCAAGCGCCAGCCTTGCTTCTGCAGGGCTGGCGCTTTTGTCAGGGGTATCTCAATGCTTGGGCTGCACCTTGCTCAAGGCCAGTTCGACCAGGCTTCGGGCGTGTTCGATTTCGTGCATGGTGGCCAAGGTCATCACCTGGCCGGGCGGTTTGGTGTGCAGCAGGACGCTTTGCTGGGCGATGGTGAGGGCGCAGACCAGGTATTCGGAGGTCTGGATAAGAAGGTCTTCGAGGGATTGGTTGGGGTTGTTCGGTGGGTCTGGAACGATCTTTAACATGACAAGCTCCGACATCGGTGGAGCCGCCACATCTCTGCTGTCAAACAAAAAGGTGGCAGCTGTACGCGGGTTGACAGACCGAGGATATCGGAACTCGGCGCACACGAAGTGCCCCACGCACAGCCGCCATAAAGCGAAGCACATGTGGTCCGAAATCAGAACGGCCTGTCAAAACCGATCGTTGCAGTTGGCAACGACCGAGTGAGACTAGATTCCTGAAGCGAGCACTGCAATGGCTTGAACGCCAGCCAAGTATGTTTGGGAAAAGGACTACAGGGAATCAGGAAGTTCTGATCATTTTGGGCGGAGGGAAGCTGACGCAGATAAGGAAGTCTTCACACAATTGGCTCGAACCAATAAAGGACAACTGTACGCAGGCTGATAGACCGATCACCAGATCACTCGGCGCACCCAGGGGTGCCCCACGTACAATTGCCAAAGCGAGCGAGGCTGGCCGCTCATCAGAGACCCTGCAATGGCTCTGAACGGGGGTAAGTATCTTTGGGAAGCGGACTGCATGTAATCAGGAAATTCCGAAATTACCTGCGCAAAATCTGCCACCCATCAGGTGACCCTGTGTGCATCCGGGCCATCCTACCTGCTCACCAAAGCCTGATCCGCTCAGGTGCTGTGCAACATACGAAGGGCAATCAATGCCCTCATTTTTTGGCTGGGGCGATGGATGAAACAAGGGCGAGTGTGGGCGCTGATGCTGTTGTTGGTGCTGATGTCGGGATGCGCCACGGCGCCACCGAGGGACCAGAACAACCTCTGCAATATCTTCCGCGAGTACCCCGACTGGTATGAAGACTCGCTGGCGATGCAGCAACAATTCGGCACGCCGCAGCATGTGGCGATGGCGATCATGAAGCAGGAAAGCAGCTTTGTGTCCGATGCGCTGCCGCCGCGTGACTATCTGCTGTGGGTGATTCCGTGGGGGCGGGTGAGTTCGGCCTATGGCTATGCGCAAGCCCAGGACCCGGTCTGGGGTGAGTACAAGAGCGGCACCGGCAACGGCGGCTCGCGGGACAATTTCGACGACGCGATCATGTTTATCGGCTGGTACACGGCCGGTACGCAAAGTCAGCTGGGGATTTCCAAGTGGGATGCCTACAACCAGTACCTGGCGTACCACGAGGGGCGGGGCGGCTTTAAGCGCGGTACCTATCGCAGCAAGCCCTGGTTGATGCAGGTGGCGCGCAAGGTGGAGCAGCAGTCGCGCAATTATGGCGCGCAGTTGAAGCAGTGCCGGGCCGAGCTGGAGGATGACCGGGGCTGGTTTTGATCGCCCGCTTACCTGATCGCCTGTGGGGGCGGTGTAGCCGCTGCCGCCAGGCTGCTATCGGCCGCGCAGCGGTCGTGGTTCTGTGCCAGCTCAACCGGCTCAACTCGCCACCGTAGGTTGGAGCGGGCTTGCCCCGCGAGAGGTCGGTACAGCCAGCAAAAAACGATTGATCGCGGGGCAAGCCCGCTCCCACCGCGCGCGTGCCGTCCTTATTCTTGGTCGAACGGGGCGCATGAACTTGCTAAACCTGAAAGTCTTTTTCAGCATTTTCTTAAATGTGGCGTTCATGGAACATATACAAAATATTCATGGCTGAATACCTCGCAACACGATGCCTTATCGCGCGAGCCCATGTCTCGGAAGCTTCCTAAATACGTCCCTGTTTAGCACTGTTACGATCGTGAACACCCTGATCAACACCCGGCGCCACTGTTCCAACTTATTGGCTGACGCATTCATCGGACAGCAGGCCGTTCGAGCATGGCGTCGGCTGGCGGGCCCAGGAGACATTGCAGTTAACACTATTCAATGGGGCGTTAAACGATGCACACAGCAGAAAACTTCATGGCGGCGACCAGTTTTGTTGAGCGACGGGGCAACCGCGAGCTGACACTAATTGACCAGTTACTCCTGGAACACCAAAGAACAAACTACCGTTCGGTAAGAAAAGAAATTCTGAGCTTGATGAACATCGTCAACGCGTGCTGGGGCTTTTTAAATAAAAAATCTCAAAATCGTAAGGTGTCCGCGATTATAGAATTACATTATGAGGCGATTACCGAGATAGAGTACCTTGTCAACCAGCGCGTAACCTGGGACAGCCCGTATGCCACAAAGAGAGGTTGGGCGCGCGTCAAGGCGGCAGTCCCCGTCCTCTTCAAGGGCGCAAATAGTCAGACACGTACCCTGCGTCCCGATTACTGGCAGGAGGCGCTGAACAAGGATCATTTTGCTTTACGACGTGACCCGAGCGACCCCTTCGAGTCTTGGAAGAAGTCCGATGCCGTCCAAGAGCATCATAACGACTGGGAGTATATTGAATGGGTGCGTAACCACTACCTCCCAAAACTTATATCAGATGGCAACACCAAAGAACTGTTCTTGCGCTTTTTCAATAATGTGAAATACCTCGGTTGGCACCAACGAGAAGAAAAGCAACTGCATATAAAAAATGGTGTCTTTTACAATTCGCTAGGCGAAAGATTTCATACCGGTACTATGCAGACAAATGCCGCGGGCGCTGGCTGGGGAATTTACGTTCGCGACCCCGCCAATAAAATCTACGCTCATTCGCACAAGGTGCATGCCTTTCACCACTCTTCTTTCCTTTCTGGTGCGCCTGTCAACAGTGCCGGCGAAATCGCCGTCCACAGTGGAAAGCTCATCGGGATCACGAACAAAAGCGGTCACTATCAGCCCGAGCTCCGTCATTTCTTGGGGATGCTGGACTACCTTCACGCGCAAGGCGTGGTGCTTAGCGGTGTCGCAGCCTGCGCCTCCCCCAGCCGCCATGATCAAGAATTTTATGACGCTGACGAGGTACGTCGCACAAGAGGGATTCGTGGTACCCGAAAACTGAAAAAGGTGAGAGCCCACTAACAGCATGGCCCTGCGCTCTCCATGCTGATGCGGTCAGTTGGAGAGTCATTCAGGGCGTCCAGCCTGCTGCACTGTGAGTGATCCACGAACCCCAGCTTCGATACGCCCAGCTACCAAGATACCTTGGCGCGCGTACCGCACAGACGCTCACCGGTGGAAGGACGGTCAGAGCAATCCAGGCGTTTCTTTGCGAGCAGTACGGTACGGACGTTTCGCCCGACTTGCGCTGTGTCAGGCCCCGCCCCTGAAGCAAGATACTCCCCATGCCGTCAATTTGAACGGCAGGTGATAGTGCTGGGCCGTATCGCCCACCCCAAAGCGATACACCAGCTCATCCAGAAACGGCACGGCCGGCAACGCCACGCCCTGGGTGCGATAAAAATCCGCCACCTGCAAACTCACCTCGTACACGCCTGCCGTGCACAGCGCATGGCAGGCCTCAAGGCCGGGCAACTGGCCATTGCCCCCAACCCGGCCTTCGCAGATCAACGCCCGCTGGCCAGCGTCCAGTCGCTCCAGGCGAACCTCCAGGCCTTCGGCCACCCGCCCACTGGCCACATCCACCACGTGGATGGAAATGCCGCCGTTCATGACCAGAACCCCTGGTGCGACTGAGCGGCCTCATCTTCCAGCATCGGCCCCTCCACGCTGACCTTGCGCTGGCCCTTGGCGAACACTTCGCGGCACGGCAACGAGAAGGTCGGGTTCTCCGGGTGATCACCCGTCAGCCCCAGCAACGCATGCTCCGACAACGCATAGACCACACGGCCAATGCCGGTCCAGTACACCGCGCCGGCACACATGCAGCAAGGCTCGGCGCTGGTGTACAGGGTGCAGTCGGCCAAGGCGTGCGGCGACAGTTTTTTTGCCGCCATTGCCGCGGCAACCAACTCGGCATGCTGGGTCGGATCGCCTTCCGGCGGCATGGAGTTGTTGCCGGCTTCAGCAATAATGTTGCCGTCGCGATCGGCCACCAGCGCGGCAAACGGGTGACGACCCCGCTCCCGAGAGGCGGTGGACAGGGCAATGCTGCGGCGCAGCAACAGCAGGTCCAGTTCGGATACGCCAGCCGGGGTCAGTTGGGTGAAGTGGGTCATGGGAAGCTCCTTGGCAGTAAAAGGGGGCACATCAGTCCGCCAGTTCGGCGGCAATGCCGTCGCTGGTGTTCTTTTCGTTATTGAGCAAAACGTTGAGCACGATGGCGGTGATCGCACCGAGGAAGATGCCGCTTTCTAGAATCAGCTTGAGCGCGCCATGGGCGTGCTCGAACAGGGCAGGGAATGACATCGGCAGCACGCCGACGCTGACCGACACCGCCACGATGATGCCGTTGCGGGTGCCCTCGAACTTCACCCGTGACAGCTCCTGGATGCCGGCCACGGTGGTCATGCCGAACATCACGATGGCGCACCCGCCCAGCACCGGGGTGGGCACGGCGGCGATCAGGGCGCCGAGCTTGGGGAACAGGCCCATCAGCACCATGATCGCGCCCGCCGCAGCGACCACGAAGCGGCTCCGGACGTTGGAAAGCGCGATCAGGCCGGTGTTCTGGGTGAAGGCGTTGTACGGAAAGCTGTTGAACACACCGCCCAGCATGGTCGACAGGCCATCGGCACGAAACGCGTTACCCAGGGTTTGCTGGGTGGTCGGCTTGCCGGTCAGCTTGCCGATGGCCAGGCAGTTGCCGGTGGTCTCGGCCATGATCACCAGCATCGCCAGGGTCATGATCATGATCGGCACCAGCGAGAACTCAGGCACCCCGAAGGCCATCGGCGGGCTCAGCTCGAACCAGGCGGCATCGCCCACGCGGCTGAAGTTGGTCATGCCGAAGGCCGCGGCAATCAGGCTCCCTGCAAACAGGCCGATGAGCACGCTGAGGTTGCCGATAAAGCCCGAGAACTTGGCATAGATCACCAGGGTCACGCTGACCGTCGCCAGGCCCAGCAGGAGGTTGGCGGGGTTGCCGAAGTCTTCTGCGCCCGGGTTGCCGCCGCCCAGCCAGATGGCCGCCGCAGGCATCAGCGAGATGCCGATGATGGTGATCAGGCTGCCGATCACCACCGGCGGAAAGAAGCGCAGCAAGCGGCTGAAAACCGGGGCCAGGGCAATGGTGATGGCGCCTGCCGCAATCACCGCGCCGAATATCTGACTGAGCCCGAACTCCTTGCCGATCATGATCATCGGCGCCAGGGCGATGAACGAGCAGCCCTGGATCAACGGCAAGCGTGCACCGAATTTCCAGAAGCCAAGGGTCTGGATCAACGTCGCTATACCCGAGGTGAGCAGGTTGGCGTTGATCAGCGTGATGATCTGGGCAGAGGTCAGTCCCAGGGCACTGCCAAGAATCAGCGGCACCGCCACGGCGCCGGCGTACATCACCAGCACGTGTTGCAGGCCGAAGGTGAACAGCTGTCGCAGGGGCAGAACCTCGTCCACCGGATGAACCTGTTTAGTGCTCATGTCGTGTGTCTCCTGAAAGTGCGGCTTTATTGTTTTTGAGCAGGAACTGCTGACGCCGTGGCTATAGTTGAACGCTGTGAGCGATGAAACAAGTTAGTAACTATCGACCCGGTCGATGGGTGGCGCCCTTGCACCCCACGCCGATTGCGTTGCACGATTCGCACCGGTCGACTCACCCCACGGCTCAGGAGCAGGCACGTTGCGCTTTTCACTGGATCAATTGCTGATGTTCACCGAGGCGGTAAAGCGCGGCTCGTTCTCTGCGGCCGGGCGCAAGCTGGGCAGGACGCAATCGACCATCAGCGCGGCCATTGCCAACCTGGAGGCAGACCTTGGGGTCGAGTTGTTCGATAGGGCCAGCCGCAGCCCGACACTGACGGCCAGCGGGCAGAAGCTGCTGATTCAGGCAGAGGCGGTGCTGGAGCGCTGCCTGGCACTGGAAGCCCATGCCGATTGCCTGTCTGAAACGGTGGAGCCGAGCCTGACGCTGGCGATTGAAACGCCCTACGGCCCGATCATGCCGGTGCTCAAGGATTTCGAGCAGGCATTCCCTTTTGTCGACCTGATCATCCGCCACCCCGTGCATGGTGATGTCAGCGAGCTGGTGGCCAGGGGCGAAGCCGTGCTGGGCATCGCGTTCTCACAGCCGGGGTATCCGAAAGAACTGGCGTTCCAGCAACTGGGCAAACTGATCATGCTGCACGTCTGCCACCCGGCTCACCCGTTGGCGAAAATGGCCACGGTGACCTTTGACGATTTGCACGTGCACCGGCGCCTGGCCTTCAGCGCCCATGCCAGCAAACTGCCCAGTAGCGAGTACCTGCGCGCGACCCAACTGTGGCAGGCCGAAAGCTACCTTGCGTTGCTTGAAATGGTGCGTGCGGGGCTAGGCTGGACCACGCTGCCGCGCCAATTGATACAACGCGAACTGGCGCGAGGGGAGTTGGTGGAACTGCAACTGACGGCATACCCGCACACCGACTGGCACGTGGGCGTAGACATGCTCTGGGCCCGCCAGCGGCCGTTGGACAAAGCCCAGCGCTGGCTCAAAGAGCGCCTGCAGCACAACAAAGTCTTCGAGCTCGACCGCAACGGCCAACCCACAACCTTGTAGGAGCGGGCAGTTGGCTGCCGTAGGAGCGGGCTTGCCCCGCGAAGCGGTGTGACAGGGAGAACGCCATCGCGGGCCCGAGCAGTTGCCTGCTGTAGGAGCGGGCTTGCCCCGCGAAACGGTGGGGCAGGGGAAACGCCATCGCGGGCCAAGCCCGCTCCCACACGCGGGTCAAACCCGCTCTCACCGCGCCTACCAGCCAAACACCTCGCAGGCATTGTGCGTACTCACCTGCGCCAGTTGCTCCACCTCGATCCCGATCACCTGCGCCAGCGCTTCGGCAATCTGCGGCAGGTGCGCCGGGCTGTTGCGTACGCCGGGGAACATCGCCGGGGCCATGTCCGGTGAGTCGGTCTCCAGCACCAGGCTATCCAGCGGCAACTGCGGTAGCACCTTGTGCAGGCGCAGCGCCTGAGGCCAGGTCGCCGCGCCGCCCAGGCCAAGCTTGAAGCCGAGCCTGTGGTACTCGCGCGCCTCTTCAAAACTGCCGGCAAAGGCATGGATGATGCCGCCGCGCGCCAGTTTGTAGCGCTTGAGGGTGGCAATCACCGCCGCATGGCTGCGGCGTACATGCAGCAGGGCAGGCAGGTTGAAGTCCACCGCCAGTTGCAGTTGAGCTTCAAACAACTGCTGCTGGCGCTCGCGGTCGAGCTCGGGCAGGTAGTAGTCCAGGCCGAATTCGCCCACCGCGCACAGCTGGCGCTCGCCGCGCAGCCGGTTCAGCCAGTCGCCTAGTTCACGCAGGTGCGCCGGGCGATGCTGATCGAGGTACACCGGGTGCAGGCCGAAGGCGGCGTACAGCTTGGGATCGCTGCACACCAGATCCCACACTCGTTGCCAGTTGTCCTGATACACCCCCAGCACCACCATTTCCTCGACACCCGCTGCCCGGGCCTCGGCGAGCAAGGCCGGGCGGTCGTGGTCGAAATCCGGAAAATCCAGATGGGTGTGGGTGTCGATCAGGCGCATGCTCAGGCCTTGGTGATCCGCTGCTTGAAGGTTCGACCGATGGCGTGAACGCCGGGTTCATAGCGTTTCTGCTCGACGGCGGCGAGGGCCAGTTCCAGTGCGATTTCGGCCATCTGGCCGTGCTGCTGGGCCATGGCGTTGACCGGCAGCGGCAGGAAATCCAGTAGCTGGTTGTCGCCGAAGGTGCCCAGGTGCAGGTGGCGCGAACCGGCAGGGCGGGCCTGCAGCACGTCGAACACACCTTGCAGCAGCACGTAGGAGGTGGTCACCAGCGCGTCCGGCAGGCCGCCCAGTTCGGCGAGCAGTTCGTTCATCAGGCGCTGGCCGCATTCACGGCTGAACGCCTCGCCCTGGTAGCGGCTGATGGTGCCGCCAAAGCCTCGCAGCGCTTCATCAAAACCACCGGCACGGGCCTGGCTGACGCTGAGCTCCGGGCGGGCGCCGATCAGGGCGATGTGTTTGGGCGCGGTGTCGAGCAGGCTGCGGGTCAGTTGCAGGCTGGCGTTGCGGTCATCGCTGACCACCGAGCAGAAATGCGCCGGGTCCAGGGCACGGTCGATAGCAATGATCGGCAAGCCCTTGGCTTGCAGCTGGCGATAGCTGTCGTCACCGGCCGGCAGGCAGCTGGCCACGAACAGCGCATCGCAGCGGCGCGCACGGAACAGCTGCTGCAGCTGGCGTTCGCTCTCGGGCTGGTCGTCGCTGCTGGCAATCAGCAATTGGTAACCCTTGGCCCGGGCGCCCTGTTCCAGTTGCTTGGCAATGCGCGCATAGCTGGGGTTTTCCAGGTCCGGGAGAATGAACCCCAGGGTCTTGGTGTGCCGGCTACGCAAGCCGGCTGCTTGCGGGTTGGGGGTGAAGCCATGGGCTTCGACCACCGCACGCACACGTTCCACCGTGCTGTTGCTGATGCGTTGCTGTTCGGCCTTGCCGTTGATGACGTAGCTGGCCGTGGTTACGGACACACCAGCCAGACGGGCGATATCGCTGAGTTTCACCGCATATTCCTTGTTATTACCGCGACTGCTTGCACAGCCTGACCGGGAATTGTCGCCGATCCTGTGATCATGGCGCAGACGACCATTGTCGCAATTGTCCGACAAGATGGGGCTTCATTGATCGGAGATTATCGAGTAACGTGCTCACAATTACAGATTAATCGTTTCAGCAGGCGAATTTTCTGCCCAAGCAACGCCTGCGCAGGGCCTTGAGCAACTGGCCCTCTGTTGAAAAATTCACAACAATACCTCAGCACCGGCCTGGTGCTGCAAAGGAGAAGGTCATGCTCGAGCTCACTGTAGAGCAGATATCCATCGGCCAGTCGGCTGTGGATAAGTCGGCGGCGCTGCAGCTTCTGGCCGAGCGCCTGGTCAGTGACGGCCTGGTTGCCGAGGGTTATCTGGCCGGCCTGCAAGCGCGCGAGGCTCAGGGTTCGACCTTCCTCGGGCAAGGTATTGCGATCCCCCATGGCACCCCCGAAACCCGCGACCTGGTGTTTACCACCGGCGTGCGCCTGCTGCAGTTCCCCGAAGGGGTGGACTGGGGTGACGGCCAGCGGGTGTACCTGGCCATTGGCATTGCCGCGCGCTCCGACGAGCACCTGCGCCTGTTGCAACTGCTCACCCGCGCACTGGGCGAAACCGACCTGGCCGAGGCGCTGCGCCGGGCAAGTTCGGCTCAAGCCCTGCTGAAACTGCTGCAAGGCGCACCGCAGGCGTTGGCGCTGGATGCACAGATGATCGGCCTGGGCGTACCGGCAGAAGATTTTGACGAACTGGTGTGGCGCGCTGCCCGCCTGCTGCACCGCGCCGAGTGCGTGGGCGGCGAGTTTGCCGGGGTGTTGCAGCAAGTCGAGCCGCTGCCACTGGGCGAAGGCCTGTGGTGGCTGCACAGCGAGCAGGCGGTGCGGCAACCGGGCCTGGCCTTTGTCACCCCGCAGCAGCCGCTGCGTTATCGCGACCAGCCGGTACAGGGGGTGTTCTGCCTGGCCAGCCTCGGCGCGGCCCATCAGGCTTTGCTTGAGCGCTTGTGCACGCTGTTGATCGAAGGCCGTGGCCAGGCGCTGTGCCGCGCCACCAGCAGCCGCGCGGTGCTTGAAGTGCTCGGCGGCGAAGTGCCGGCCGACTGGCCCAGCGCGCGCATTGGCCTGGCCAATGCCCATGGCTTGCATGCGCGCCCGGCCAAGGAGCTGGCGCAACTGGCCAAGGCGTTCGACGGCGAGATTCGCGTGCGTCTGGTCGACAGTGCTCAGGCCGCCGTCTCGGCCAAGAGCCTGAGCAAGCTGCTCAGCCTTGGCGCCCGCCGTGGCCAGGTGCTGGAGATCATTGCTGAACCGAGCGTGGCCGCTGATGCATTGCCCGCCTTGCTGGCGGCCATCGAAGCGGGTCTGGGTGAAGAGGTCGAGGCGCTCGCGCAAGAGGTGTCACAGGCCGCGCCGCCGCCGTTGCCCGAGCCTGCGCTTCAGGCCCCGGCGGCGGGTGCGGTGATCCAGGGTGTGGCCGCCGCCCCCGGGATTGCCAGTGGCCCGGCGTATGTTCAGGTGGTGCGCGAATTCGACTACCCCTTGCGCGGTGAATCCTTGCCCGTCGAGCGTCAGCGCTTGCAGCAGGCGCTGGCGACGGTCAATGCCGAGATCGACGCACTGATCCGGCGCAGCCAGGCCAAGGCCATCGGCGAGATCTTCATTACCCACCAGGAGATGCTCGCCGACCCTGAGCTGGGCGACGAAGTCGACCAGCGCCTGCGCCAGGGCGAGAGCGCCCCGGCCGCCTGGATGGCCGTGATCGATGCCGCTGCCCGCCAGCAGGAGTCGCTGCACGATGCCTTGCTCGCCGAGCGCGCTGCCGACCTGCGCGACATCGGTCGGCGGGTGCTGGCGCAACTCTGTGGCGAGGCCGACGTGGCCGCGCCCGAGCAACCCTATGTGCTGGTCATGGAAGAGGTGGGGCCCTCGGATGTGGCGCGCCTGGACCCGGCCCGGGTCGCCGGCATCCTCACCGCCCGCGGCGGTGCCACCGCCCACAGCGCCATCGTCGCTCGCGCCCTGGGCATTGCGGCGGTGGTGGGGGCGGGCGATGCGGTGCTGCTGATTGCAGCGGATACGCCGCTGCTGCTCGACGGGCAACGGGGCCGCCTGCACGTAGCACCGCCTGCCGATGAATTGCAGCGCGCCCTGGCCGAACGCGACCGCCGTGAGCAACGCTTGCAGCTCGCCCGCGAGCATCGCCTGGAGCCGGCCGTTACCCGCGACGGTCATGCCATCGAGGTGTTCGCCAACATCGGCGAAAGCAAAGGTATCGACGCGGTGGTGGACCAGGGCGCCGAAGGCATCGGCCTGCTGCGCACCGAACTGATTTTCATGGCGCATCCGCAATTGCCGGACGAAGCCCAGCAAGAAGCCGAATACCGACGTGTGCTCGATGGCCTGGGCGGTCGGCCGCTGGTGGTGCGCACCCTCGATGTGGGCGGAGACAAGCCGCTGCCGTATTGGCCGATTGCCAAGGAAGAGAACCCCTTTCTCGGGGTGCGCGGCATACGGCTGACCCTGCAGCGCCCGCAGGTGATGGAAAGCCAGCTGCGGGCCCTGCTGCGCGCTGCCGAGGATCGCCCGGTGCGGATCATGTTCCCCATGGTCGGCCAGCTTGAGGAGTGGCAGCAGGCGCGGGCGATGGTCGAGCGCCTGCGCCAGGACATCAGCGTCAGCGACCTGCAACTGGGGATCATGATCGAGGTGCCGTCGGCGGCCTTGCTGGCCCCGGTGCTGGCACCGGAGGTGGATTTCTTCAGCATCGGCACCAACGACCTGACCCAGTACACCCTGGCCATCGACCGTGGCCACCCGAGCCTTTCGGCCCAGGCCGACGGCCTGCACCCGGCTGTCCTGCAACTGATCGACATGACCGTGCGCGCCGCCCATGCCCACGGCAAGTGGGTGGGCGTGTGCGGCGAGCTTGCGGCCGACCCGCAGGCGGTGGCGGTGCTGCTGGGCCTGGAGGTCGATGAACTGAGTGTTGCGGCGCGCAGCATCCCCGAGGTCAAGGCGCAGGTACGCGAATTGAATTTTGAACACACCCGGCAACTGGCTCGGCAAGCCTTGCTGCAAGGAAGTGCCAGCGCCGTCCGCGCGCTGGTGGAGACCCACTGAATGGCCAAGATCCTCACCCTGACCCTCAACCCGGCGCTGGACCTGACCGTCAGCCTCGATGCCCTGCAGTGCGGTGTCGTCAACCGCAGCCAGGCCCAGCACAGCCATGCCGCCGGCAAGGGCCTGAACGTCGCCCAGGTGCTGGCTGACCTGGGCCACGACGTGACCGTCGGGGGCTTTCTGGGTGCAGACAACCTCCAGCCCTTTGAACAACTGATCGCCCGCCGTGGCTTTGCCGACTGCTTTGTCCGCGTACCGGGTGAGACCCGTTGCAACATCAAGCTGGTTGAGGCCGATGGTCGCGTCACGGATATCAATGGCCCGGGCCCGCAGGTCGATGAACAGGCCCGAAACGAACTGCTGGCCAGGCTGGCCCAGGTCGCTCCCGGGCATGAGGCGGTGGTCATCGCCGGTAGCCTGCCACGGGGTGTCAGCGGGGCGTGGTTGCAGTACCTGATCGCCCAGCTCAAGGGCATGGGCCTGAATGTTGCGCTGGACAGCAGCGGCGAAGCCCTGCGTGCCGGGCTCGACTGCGCGCCCTGGCTGGTCAAGCCCAACACCGATGAGCTGGGCGAAGTGCTGGGCTGCACGGTCCACAGTTTCGCCGAGCAGCAGGCCGCGGCCCGTGAGCTGATCGCCCGGGGCGTTGAGCATGTGGTGGTGTCCCAGGGCGAGCAGGGGGTCAACTGGTTCCGTCGCGATGCCGTGCTGGGGGCGTTGCCGCCCAAGGTCAAGGTGGCCAGCACGGTGGGGGCGGGTGACTCGTTGCTGGCGGGGATGGTTCACGGCCTGCTGGGCGGCGACACGCCGGCGCAGACCTTGCGTCGGGCCACGGCCATCGCCGCCCAGGCCGTGACCCAGATCGGTTTTGGCATCAACGACCGGGCCCAGTTGGCGCAACTGGAGCAGGGTGTGCAGCTGCGCGAAGAACAACAAGAGGGTTGCAGATGAACATTGCCATCGTCACCGCCTGCCCCAACGGCCAGGTGTCCAGTGTGCTCAGTGCGCGCCTGCTGGACGCCGCCGCGCAGCGCCTGGGCTGGAGCACCAGCGTTGAAATTCATGACCGGCAGCAACCTCAAAAACAGCTATCAGAGGCCGTGATCGCCGCGGCCGACTGGGTGCTGGTGGTCAACACCGGGCCGCTGGACCTGCGCCGTTTTGCCGGCAAGCGCCTGTTCCAGAGTACCCCGGCCAAGGCCCTGGCCGATCCCCAGCATTTCTTGCGCGAGGCGGCGCAGCAGGCCGAGGTCTATGAACCCGCTGCCGACGTTCCGCCTGACGCCCCGACGCGTAGCGCCAGGATCGTCGCCATCACCGCATGCCCGACCGGCGTCGCCCACACCTTCATGGCCGCCGAAGCGTTGCAACAGGCGGCGCAGCAATTGGGCCATGAACTGATCGTGGAAACCCAGGGCTCGGTCGGTGCGCGCAATCCGTTGCCAGCGGCGGCCATCGCCGATGCCGACGTGGTGTTGCTGGCGGCCGATATCGAGGTGCCCACTACACGCTTTGCCGGCAAGCGCATCTATCGCTGCGGCACCGGCGTGGCCCTCAAGCAGGCCCAGGCCACCTTGAACAAAGCCCTGGCCGAAGGTCGCGAAGAGTCACCCGCGCAGGGCGCGACGGCCAGCCCGGCCACGGGCGAGAAAACCGGGGTGTACAAACACCTGCTCACGGGCGTCTCGTTCATGCTGCCGATGGTGGTCGCGGGCGGCTTGCTGATTGCCTTGTCGTTCGTGTTCGGCATCGAAGCGTTCAAGGAGCCCGGCACCTTGCCGGCCGCCCTCATGCAGATTGGTGGCGAAGCCGCCTTCAAACTCATGGTGCCGCTGCTGGCCGGTTACATCGCCTACTCGATTGCCGACCGGCCGGGCCTGGCGCCGGGCATGATCGGAGGTTTGTTGGCCAGCTCTCTGGGGGCCGGTTTTATCGGTGGCATCGTTGCAGGCTTCCTGGCCGGCTACAGCGCCAAGGCCATCAGCCGCTGGGTACGCTTGCCCACCAGCCTCGATGCCCTCAAGCCGATCCTGATCATCCCGTTGCTGGCCAGCCTGTTTACCGGGTTGGTGATGATCTATGTGGTCGGCAAACCGGTGGCCGGGATGCTTGAAGCGCTGACCCACTTTCTCGACAGCATGGGCACCACCAACGCGATTCTGCTCGGCGTGCTGTTGGGCGGGATGATGTGCGTGGACCTCGGCGGGCCGATCAACAAGGCTGCCTATGCCTTTTCGGTGGGGCTGTTGGCGTCGCAGAGCTATGCACCGATGGCCGCGACCATGGCCGCCGGCATGGTGCCGCCGATCGGCCTGGGCATCGCCAGCTTCATTGCCCGACGCAAATTCGCCCAGAGCGAGCGCGAAGCGGGCAAGGCGGCGTTTGTGCTGGGCTTGTGCTTTATCTCCGAAGGCGCCATTCCGTTTGCTGCCAAAGACCCGCTGCGAGTGATCCCGGCGAGCGTTGCCGGTGGAGCGTTGACCGGTGCGTTGTCGATGTATTTTGGCTGCAAGCTGATGGCACCCCATGGCGGGCTGTTCGTCATGCTCATCCCCAATGCCATCAACCATGCGCTGCTGTACCTGTTGGCGATCCTGGCGGGGAGCCTGTTGACGGCGGTTGTCTATGCACTGCTCAAGCGCAACGAAGTGCAGGAACTGGCCGTACAACCCGTGTAGGAGCGGGCTTGCCCCGCGAGGCGAAGTGACAGCGGGATCGCCATCGCGGGCCAAGCCCGCTCCCACCGGCAGGCATGTGTAGGAGCGGGCTTGCCCCGCGAGGCGATGTGACAGTGGGATCGCTATCGCGGGCCAAGCCCGCGCCCACCGCGCAGCGGCAAGCCCGCTCCTGCATGTTTCTTGCGCAGCGGCACGAGCAGTTCGCCGAGGCCGTTGTGGTCGATCTCGTGCATCAAGGCCAGCAACCCGCCCAGTTCCCCCTTGGGAAACCCCTGGCGCGCGAACCAGGCCAGGTAATGCCCGGGCAGGTCGGCAATCAGCCTGCCCTGGTATTTGCCGAAGGGCATTTCGCGGGTCACCAGCAAGACAAGCAGTTCAGGATTCATGGAGCGGGGTTCTGACAGGAAAGGGCCGAACATACATGCAATCTGCATGAAGGCCAAAGGACAGTTCATGCAGAACGCTTGGGGCTGGAACGTTCAGTAAATCGTAACTTATTGAAAATAATATAAAAAATCCTTAATCAAGGACTGGCACGAACACTGCTCCGTATCCCTGCATCTTTCTTCCATGCAAAGGAGTCGTGCCATGACCAGCCCCAACAAAGACGTTATCTCGGTGCTCAATGAACTGATCGAGTTCAGCAAGGATGGCGAGAAGGGTTTCAAAACCTCTGCCGAAGATGTGAAGAACCCCGAGCTGAAAACCTATTTCCTGCAACGCGCCGGTGAATGCGGCACTGCAGCCTCCGAGCTTCAGCATCAGGTCCGCGCCCTGGGCGGTGATCCGGAAACCTCCACCAGCGTCAGCGGCGACCTGCACCGTGGCTGGGTCAATCTCAAGTCGATGCTGACCGGCAAGGATGAAGAAGCGGTGCTCAACGAGGTGGAGCGCGGCGAAGATCATGCCCTGAAGGCCTACAAGGACGCCCTGGAAAAACTCACCAAGCTGACCATGGCGCCGGGCAGTGAGGTGTATGCCCTGGTCGAGCGCCAGTACCACGGTGTGCAGCGCAACCATGATCAGGTCAAGGCGCTGCGCAATACCGCCCGGGCCCGCTCTTAGTCGGCGGTCTCTACCCGGTTGCGGCCGTTGCGCTTGGCGCAATAGAGCGCATCGTCGGCACAGCCCAGCAAGGTCGCGAGATCTTGCTGGGCGCCTGGCGTGTAGCAGCCGATACCGATGCTGACGGTCACTGGCACGCTGTCATCACCAAAGGGCGGCAGCCCCTCGACGCTGCTGCGGATGCGCTCGGCCAGGGTCTGGGCGCCGTGGCGTTCGGTCTCGGGCAAGACCACCAGAAACTCCTCGCCACCGTAGCGCGCCGCCAGGTCCGCCGGGCGGCGGATGCTGCGAGCGATAGCGGCAGCCACCTCGCGCAAGGCTTCGTCGCCGCCCTGGTGACCATGACGCTCGTTGAAGGCCTTGAAGTGATCGACATCCACCATCAACACCGCCAGCGGGCGGTGATTGCGTTGGGCCCGTGACCATTCACGGCGCAGCACTTGATCGAGCTGGCGGCGGTTGGCCAGGCCGGTGAGGCTGTCGGTGGCGGCCAGCTCTGCCAGGTCTTGTTCGGCGCTGTGACGACGGCGCAACTCGCGGCCCAGCAGCAAGGTCAGCCAGAGGATGCCGATGCACAGCACGCCGGTGGCGCAGCCGACCAGCAGGACGGTGCGCCGCCACGAAGAAAAGATCTCGTCTGCCGAGCGCGCCACCACCACGATCAGCGGCAGTTCGGTCACCCGGGCGAAGGTGTAGAGCTTGGCCTGGCCGCTGGTGCCGGAGTGGCCGGCGAAACTGCCTTTGCCATCGGCCAGCAAGCGTTTGAAATTGGGACGGTCGGAGAAGTTGGCACCGATCAGCGGATCGTCTTCGCTGCTCGGTTGACGGGCCAGCAGCACGCCGTCGGTGTTCAGCAGGCTGATGCTGCTGTCGCGGCCAATGTCCAGGCGCTTGAACAGGTCGGTGAAATACGACAGGCGCATGGCGCCGGCGGCTACGCCGACGAATTCGCCGTTGGCGCCGGAAATGCGCCGGCTGAAGCTGATGCACCAGTTCAGGCTGCCCAGGCGGGCCTTGAACGGCGGGCTGATCACCAGCCCCGTATCGGGGTTCTGGCGATGGGCCTGGAATACTTTGCTGTCGGCGAAATTGGCCTGGCGCGGCACCACGCTGGTGGAGTCGGCTGCCACATTGCCCTGGGCGTCGATCAACAGAATGTCGCCGCGTACCGGGGTGGTGAAGGCCTGGTTGAAGTAGAGCTGCTGGCGCAGTTCGTCAGGAAGCCCTTGCAGCAGTGGCTGCTTCGCCGCGCGGATCAGGCCGAGCAATGACAGGTCGTAGAGCTCGACGTTGCGCACGATGTCGCTTTCGATCAACTGGACAATGTTGCTCGCCGAGCGCGCGGCGCTCTGTTCGATGTTGATGCGTTCACGCATCACCAGGTAGGTGACGATGGCCACAATGGCGAGCACCGCAAGGCAACTGCCCAGGTTCAGGATCAGCTCCGGATGAGACTTGTACAGGGCAGATCGCTGGGATCGGTTGGGCAAAGTCATGGGCGCTGCAGCGGAAGACCGTCAGAGGAGTCGCGGCGTGGTTACGCGGCGGCGGTATTCTAGGTGCCGCCACATTGTCGAACAAGAACTTAATGGCTACCAGCCGACGGAAAGGGCCGGCCTGCGCCAGCCCTTGCAGGAGGGAGATTAGAAGATGTTCAGCGGGTAGTCGACGATCACCCGGTACTCGTCGACGTCGTTGTCGATCTGCGAGTACCCCTGGCTGCCGCGGTGGCTGGCCCAGCGCAGCAGTACCGAGAGGTCCTTCAGGCTGCCTTCCTGGAACACGTACTGCACATCGAAGTCACGTTCCCAGTGCTGGGCATTCTTGCCCTCGGGGTTGTACCAGTGCTCGCCATAGCCAACGCTGTTGGGATCGACCTTGGTCAGGTCCAGCTCGCCGCGCGAGTAGGAGATGACCGACGTCAGGCCGGGAATGCCCTGGCCTGCGAAGTCGTAGGCGTACTTGAGTTTCCACGAGCGCTCGTTCGGGCCGTTGAAGTCCGAGTACATTTGCGAGTTGTCGAGGAAAACGCTGTCACCCTGGTTGATGTAGTCGAACGGGGTGTTGCCGTTGACCCGCTGGTACACCGCAGTGAGGCTGTTGTAGCCGAGGTTGACGGTGAAGTGCAGGCTGTAGGTGTTGTTGTCGATAGTGCCCAGCAGTGCCTGGCCGGTGTCCTGGGTGTGGTAGTAGTGCAGGCCGGGGTTCAGGCTCACCAGGTCGCTCACCTGCCAGGTGTAGTCGAGGTCGAAGTAGTACTGGTTCCAGATATCCTTGAGCTCGGCGGCGTACAGGCTGGAGGTCAGGTTGGGCACACCGCTCCAGGCCATGCCGGCCCAGTTCAGGTGACGGCTTTCGCGGTCATCCGGCAGGGCGCCGTAGAAGGTGTCGATGCGGCGGTGACCGCTCTGGTTGTAGGGCTTGGTGAAGCTGGCCTGGCCCGCTTCGAGCATCAGGCCATCGAAGCTGTTGTTGGTCAGGCTGACGCCGCGAAAGGTCTGCGGCAGCATGCGCGACTCACCACCGGCGATCACCGGGTTGGTCAGGAACAGGTCACCGGCCTTGAGCTCGGTGTCGAATGCCTTGAGCTTGACCGCCGCGCCCGCGGTGGAGAACGAATCAGGCGCCTTGCCTGGCTCGCCATCGCCCTGGGTATTGATCGGCAGAATGCTGGAGCCGGAAGTGCCGGCGCCGCCATCGAGCTTCAGGCCGAGCATGGCATGGGCGTCCAGGCCGAAACCTAGCGTGCCCTGGGTGTAGCCAGACTCGAACTTGCCGAGAAAACCCTGTCCCCATTCCCGATTGTCATTCACGCCACGGTTCAACTGATTGCGGTTGAGGTAGTAGTTGCGTGCATGCACGTTCAGGCTCGACCCTTCGATAAAGCCGTCGGCCTGATCCTCGTTGGCCTGGGCGTTGAAGGGGATCGTTGCAGCCATTGCAACGAACAGGGGGGTGAAGCGTAACGCAGTGTTCACCGGTATGGACTCCTTGAGGTGAAGGTAAGGCAATTCTTATTGTGCGAAAAACGATCTTGTTATGAACAAACGGGCCAGCTCACTGGCACTTTTCGACACGCAAAAAAAAAGCCGCTGACAGGCAGCGGCTTTGAAAGACAACCGCACAGGCGCTCAAGTCACCTGTGCGGGCATCATGGGAGTAGACGGATGAAACCTGGGGGTGATCAGCTGTCGGCAGCGTCACTCGAAGAAACCTTGGAAGCGGTCTGTTCTGCGGGCTTTGTCGACTGTCCCTGCTCGGCGGCGAAGGCCTGGCGAGCTTGATCGTGGACGGCGGCACGGGCAGCATTTTGCGCAACGAACGCCTGGGATTCTTCGGCCATGGCCAGGGGGGACAATAACAGGGAAGACAGGGCGAATACGCTGGCAATACCCATACTGTTGGACATTTGCAACAACCTTCTTGCGGAGCAAGTGTTAAGTAGGTGTGCGTAAATTAGTCCCAAAGCCTCGCCAGAAACAGTTACTTTTTCGAGAAGTACTATTGCGTCAAAGGTAACAGTTGTAGGAGCGGGCTTGCCCCGCGATAGCAATCCCGCAGACACATCGCATCGCGGGGCAAGCCCGCTCCTACGGTCCGTTTTTAGAGGGGCAGCAGAATGCCGAAGGTATTGGCCCCCGCCTGGCTGCGCACGAAGACGCTGCCACCATGCATCAGGGCAATGGCCTTGACGATGGCCAGCCCCAGGCCATGGTTGCCGCCGCCGCTGGTGCGGGCGGCATCGACGCGGTAAAAACGCTCGAACAGCATGGGCAGGTGTTCCTGCTCAATTGCCGGCCCCGGGTTGCTCACGGCAATGCTGATCTGCCCGTCCTGCTGTTCGATGTGCACCTGGATCACCTGCCCGGGCGCGGTGTGCTGCACGGCGTTGTTAAGCAGGTTGATCAGGGCGCGGCGCAACTGGGCCTTTTCAATGTGCGCCTGGGCATCACCGCTCACTTCAACCTGCACCTGGGCGTCTTCAAGGATGTAATCCAGGTAGTCGAGGGTCGCCGCCACTTCTTCGGCCAGCGAGCTCATGGTCAAGGCGGTGGCCTTGCTGCCTTGGTCGGCACTGGCCAGGAACAGCATGTCGTTGATGATGGTGCGCAGGCGTTCGAGTTCTTCGAGGTTCGACTGCAGCACCTCAAAGTAGTGCTCGGCACTGCGTCCCCGGGTGAGGGCGACCTGGGTCTGGCCGATCAGGTTGGTCAGTGGCGAGCGCAGCTCATGGGCGACGTCGGCATTGAACGCCTCCAGGCGCGTATAGGCCTGGTCGACGCGCTCCAGGGTGGAATTGAAGGCGCTGGCGAATTGCGCCAGCTCCGGTGGCAGGTCAGCTTGCTGCAGGCGGCCGCTCAGGCGGGGCGGTGCAAGCTTTTGCGCTTCGGCCGAGAGCGTGCGCAGCGGCTTGAGCCCCACCCGCGCCACCCAGTAGCCCAGCAGCGAGGCCAGCAGCACCCCGAACACCGAGAGGCTGATGATCGCCACCAGCAAGGTGTGCTGGGTTTGCCCGAAGGCTTCGGTGTCGATGGCGATCAGAAAGCGCAGCGGCGGGCGATTGCCCATGGCCGGCAGTTCGCTGACCAGCACTTTGTACGGGTAGGGGCTGCTGGCCAGGCGCAGGTCGCGCATGCCCACCGGGCCTTGGGCGAAGGCGCGCACCGGGTCATCGGGGTGGCCGTATTCAAAGGGGCTGTTGTCGCTCACCACCCAGAAGCGGATGCGCCGGTCTTCTTCGCTGAGCAGGTTGAGCTTGTTGGTGATCTTGACCCAGTGCTCGCGGGTGTCATAGCGGGTCAGGGACGACTCCAGCACGCTGAAGCGCGCCTCCAGCTCCGCCGCCGGGAGCAGGTCGAGGCTACGGTCCACTTGCTTGTACAGGGCGGTGCCAATGACCAGGAACACGCCCAGCGCCACCAGGGTGAACAAGGCACTCAGGCGCAGGGCAACGGAGTTAGTCGGCACGGTTTTCCAGAACATAGCCCATGCCTCGGATGGTGTGCAGCAGCTTGGTTTCAAAGGGGCCGTCGAGCTTGGCCCGCAGACGCTTGATCGCGACTTCCACGACATTGGCGTCGCTGTCGAAATTGATATCCCAGACCAGCTCGGCGATGGCCGTCTTGGAGAGGATTTCACCGTGTCGCCGCGCCAGTACGCTGAGCAGCGAGAACTCCTTGGCGGTCAGGTCCAGGCGCTGGCCGGCGCGGCTGGCCTTGCGGCTGAGCAGGTCGACCCACAGGTCCGCCACCTGGATCTGCACGGGCTCCTGGTTGCCGGTGCGGCGGGTCAGGGCCTGCAGGCGGGCGACCAGTTCAAGGAAGGAAAACGGCTTGCCCAGGTAGTCGTCGGCCCCTTCGCGCAGGCCGTGGATGCGGTCTTCCACACGCTCGCGAGCGGTGAGCATGATCACCGGTGTCTGCTTGCGCGCCCGCAGGGCACGCAATACGCCATAGCCGTCCAGGCCCGGGAGCATGACATCGAGCACGATCACCGCGTAGTCGCCTTCAAGGGCCAAGTGCAGGCCGTCGATCCCATCGCGCGCCAGGTCCACGGTAAAACCTTGCTCGGTGAGACCGCGATGCAGGTAATCGGCGGTCTTTTCTTCGTCTTCGATAATCAGCACACGCATGATCGGTTCTCAACTGGCAGTGGGCTGCGCCTGGCCCTGGGGCGCCCGACGCCGGTGGAACAGGCGCTCCAGGGCCAAGTATATGATCGGTGTGGTGAACAGCGTCAGCGCCTGGCTGACCAACAGGCCGCCGACCACAGCAATCCCCAGGGGCTGGCGCAGCTCGGCGCCGGCACCGACGCCGAACATCAGCGGCACGGCGCCAAGCAAGGCCGCCAGGGTGGTCATCATGATCGGCCGGAAGCGCGTCAGGCACGCCTGGTGGATGGCCTGCTCGGGGCTCATGCCCAGGGTGCGTTGGGCATCGAGGGCAAAGTCGATGAGCAGGATGCCGTTCTTCTTGACGATGCCAATCAGCAGCACGATGCCGATCAGGCCCATGATGCTGAAGTCCTGACCGCTTAACCACAGCAGCGCCAGGGCGCCGAGCCCGGCCGAGGGCAGGGTGGAGATGATGGTCAGGGGGTGGACGAAGCTCTCGTAGAGCACGCCGAGGATGATGTACACCGCCACCAGCGCCGCGAGGATCAGCCAGGGCTGGCTCGACAGCGAACTCTGGAACGCCTGGGCCGCGCCCTGGAAGTTGCCGATGATCGAGTCGGGCATGCCCAGTTCGCGCTGGGTACGTTCAAGGATCTGCACCGCATCGCCCAGGGCCACGCCCGGTGCCAGGTTGAATGACAGGTTGGCAGCCGGGAACAGGCCGTCATGGGCGATCGACAACGGGCCGGTGCTGGGCGCTGCGACCTTGGCCAGCACTGACAGCGGGACCATCTCGCCGGTGAGCGGCGAGCGCAGGTAGAAGTAGTTGAGGCTTTCGGCCTTGCCGCGTTGGCGGGCGTCGAGTTCGAGGATCACCTTGTACTGGTTGGTCTCGGTCTGGAACTCGCTGATCTGCCGCTGGCCGAACGCGTCGTAGAGCGCCTGGTCGACATCGGCCGTGGTCAGGCCGAAGCGCGCGGCGGCGCGGCGGTCGATGTCGATGCGGGTAACGCTGGCACCCAGTTGCAGGTCGTTGGACAGGTCGCGGAATGCCGGGTTGGCTTTCAGCCGCTCGGTGAGGCGCTGGGTCCAGAGGTTCAGCGCCGCGCCATCGTTGCTCTTGAGCACGTACTGGTACTGGCTGCGGCTGGGGCCGGAGCTCAGGTTGATGTCCTGGCCGGCGCGCAGGTACAGCACCACCCCAGGCACCTTGGCCAGTTTCGGGCGCAGGCGGTCGATGAATTCGCTGGCCGACACATCGCGGTCACCCCGGTCCTTGAGGGCAATCCAGAAACGGCCGTTGGCGATGGTCTGGTTGCTGCCGGTCACGCCCACGGCATGGGAGAAGGCGCGCACCGCAGGGTCTGCCTCGATGACCTTGGCCAGGGCCTGGTGCTTCTTGATCATGTCGGGGTAGGAGATGTCGGCCGCCGCTTCGCTGGTGCCGAGCACGAAGCCTGTGTCCTGGACCGGGAAGAAACCTTTCGGGATCAGCACATAGCCCACCACTGCCAAGGCCAGGGTGATACCGAAAATGCCCATCATCAGTCGCTGATGCGCCAGCGCCTTGACCAGCGCCCGTTCGTACCCGCCCAGCAGGCGTTCGCCGAAGCCCACCTTGTGCTGCTCGCCGTGCTCGGGGCGGCGCATGAACAGGGCGCAGAGCGTGGGTGCCAGGGTCAGCGAAACCACCACCGAAATCAGGATGGTCGAGGTCGCGGTGAGGGCGAATTCCTTGAACAGGCGGCCCACCACGCCACCCATGAACAGCAGCGGAATGAACGCCGCCACCAGCGAGAAACTGATCGACACCACGGTGAAGCCGATTTCCCCGGAGCCCTTGATCGCGGCCTCGCGCATGCCGTCACCGGCCTCCAGGTGCCGGTGGATGTTTTCCACCACCACTATCGCGTCATCGACCACAAAGCCCACGGCGATCACGATGGCCACCAGGGTCAGGTTGTTGAGGCTGAAACCGAACAGGTACATCAGGGCGAAGCTGGCGGTCAGCGACACCCCCAGCACGCTGGAGACGATCAGCGTCGCCGACCACTGGCGCAGGAACAGCGCCATGACCCCGATCACCAGGGCCACGGCGATCATCAAGGTGATCTCTACCTCGTGCAGCGAGGCGCGGATGGTCTGGGTGCGGTCGTTGAGCACCGACACCTGCACCGCCGCCGGGAGCATCTGTTCAAGGCCGGGCAGGGCGTCCATGACCCGGTCGACGGTATCGACGATGTTCGCCCCGGGCTGGCGGAACACCACCAGGTTCAGGCCCTGCTGCTCGCCGGACCAGGCTTTGACATAGGCGTTTTCGGCGCCATCGATGACCTTGGCGACATCCTTCAGGTGCACCGGGGCGCCGTCGCGGTACGAGACGATCAGCTGGGCGTATTCCTCGGGGTGAAACAGCTGGTCGTTGGTGGCGATGGTGGAGACGCTGCTCTCGCCATACAGCGCACCCTTGGCCAGGTTCAGGCTGGTTTGCTGGATGGCCTGGCGCAGGTCGGCCAGGGTCAGGCCAAGGGCGGCCAGTTTTTCCGGTTGCGCCTGTACGCGAATTGCCGGGCGCAACTGGCCGGTGATGTTGATCAGGCCCACGCCATCGATCTGGCTCAGTTGGCGGGCCAGCAGGGTTTCGGTGTAGTCGCTCAGTTCGTTGGCCGGCATTTGCGCGGAACTGACGGTGAGGATCAGCACCGGGCTGTCGGCCGGGTTGACCTTGCGCCAGGTCGGCGGGCTGGGCATGTCCTGGGGCAGGCGGGCGGTGGCGGTGTTGATGGCCGCCTGAACTTCCTGGGCGGCGGTGTCGATGCTTTTTTCCAGGCTGAACTGCAGGATCAGGTTGGTCGAGCCCAGCGCGCTGCTGGAGGTCATCTGGGTCATGCCGGGGATGGCACTGAATTGCACTTCAAGGGGCGTTGCCACCGAGGAGGCCATGGTTTCCGGGCTGGCGCCGGGCAGTTGCGCGCTGACCTGGATGGTCGGAAAGTCGGCCTCCGGCAGGGGCGCGACCGGCAGGCGCGGAAAGGCGATGACCCCGAGCAGCACCAGGGCGAATGTCAGCAGCAGGGTGGCGACGGGGCGGTCGATGCACCAGGCCGAAATCGAGCCCCGGGCCTTCATGGCTGCACCTGGCGTTCGGCAACGTCTTGCGGGGGCGGTGCTTGGGCGGCGACTTCGACGGTGGCACCGGGTTTGAGCCGCGACTGGCCATCGGAGACCAGTGTGTCGCCACTGTTGACCCCGGCGACGATGTTCAGCGTGCTGTCCTGGTACAGCACCTTGACCGGCACGCTTTCGACCTTGTCGCCCACCACGCGGTACACGTAGTGCCCGTCGATACCGCGCTGCACCACTTGGGGCGGAACCACCAGGGCCTTCTGGTCCAGGGCGGTCTGCAGCTTCAGGGTCACCAACTGGCCGGGCCAGAGTCGGGCATCGGTGTTGGCGAACTCGGCCTTGACCCGGATGGTGCCGGTGTTGGCCGCCACCTGGTTGTCGATCAGGGTCAGCCGGCCTTCACCGAGCAAGGTGCCGCCACTGTCACCGTCGCCTTCCAGATAGGCCTGCACGGCCGCGGGGGATTGCGCCTTGAGCAGCCCTTGCAGGGTCGGCAGCATGTGTTGGGGTAACGAGAACTCGACCCCGATGGGGTCGATCTGGGTGACGCTGAACAATCCCTGGGCATCGGCCACCCGCAAGAAATTGCCTTCGTCGACATTGCGGATACCGACCCTGCCGGTGACCGGCGAGCGGATCTGGGTATACGACAACTGCACCTGAGCGGCGGCAATCGCTGCCTGATTGCCCAGCACCGTGGCTTGCAGTTGGTTGAACAGGGCTTGCTGCTGATCGAGGGTCTGGCGCGACACGCCGTTGTCGGTGCTGAGCAGCTTGTAGCGCTTCAGATCGACCCCGGCCACTTGCAACTGGGCCTGGCTCTGGCCCAGTTGCGCCTTGGCCTGTTCGAGGCTGGCGCGGATGCCACGGTCGTCGATGGTGGCCAGCAGATCGCCCTGCTTGACCCATTGCCCTTCCTTGACCAGCAGACGGGTCAGCACCCCCTCGACCTGGGGACGGATCACCACGCTGTGCAGTGACAGCACCGAGCCGATGCCGCTGACATAGCGCGGAACGTCCTGCTGCTTGACGGCGACCACGCGCACGGGAATGACCGGGCTGTGCACGGCTTTTTCCTCGCCCGAGCGGCCGTACAACCAAAAGGCGGCGCCTGCCAGGGCGAACAGAACGGCGCAGATCACAACGGAGCGGGAGTGGATACGCATAGGTGAAATCTCAGGGCGATGCCTACTTTATAGCCTTCCGATCGGGTCAGCAGAGTGACCGCCAACTGACAGCGCTGTCAGTTGTAGGAGCGGGCTTGTTGTGGGAGCGGGCTTGCCCCGCGATAGCGGTATTTCTGTCACATCGCTATCGCGGGGCAAGCCCGCTCCTACAGCAAGCCCGCTTCCACCGGCAGGTCAGAAGCCGATGAAGCTGTAGTAGTCGGCGGCTTCGCTACGTACCTGGGCGCCGCTGGCGCTGAGTTGTTCACATAGGGCGGGATCGACCACATGCAGGGTCCAGGCGGAGATTTCAGCCGTGGCATCTACTTGCCGCAGCGCCTGATCCAGCGCCTGGGTGTTGGGCAGGTAGGCGGTAAAGCCGTTGCCCTTGAGGGCGCTGGTGTCGATACCCAGGGCCTGGCAGATGGCGACCTTGTCACGGATGTCGTCGCGGTCGGCCTGGCGCGAACGTTCGATCAGTTCTGCCAGGCGATGATCCACCAACCGGGTGCCGTGAATCAGCACCGGCCCGCGTTGCCAGGCCTCGCTCGGGCAGTCCTTGGTTTCGGGGCGCAGCGGTATGTGCGGGTTGATCTCCATCGGATAGATGCGGCACACCAGCGGGCGGATCTCGTAGATGGTGCAGCGGTCGTCCGCGTCCAGGTTGCGGCAGCGCTCCGGGTTGAAGGCGGCGAAGGTGATCGCTACATGCGCCTCGGTGCTGCCGCAAGGGACGGCAAAGGAACGGCGCAGGGCATGCTCGCGCTGATCGGCCGGCAAGCCCAGGCCATCGGCCATGAAGGCTTCGACCAGGACAATCACCTGGCCACCGGAGCCGGTCCATTGACGGGCTTCGCTCAGGGTCAGGGGCACGTGATGGCCGGTGCAGCATTTGCCGCAACCGGTGCAGTCGAAATGGATGTCGCGGGTCTGAGCGTTATTCACGGTTTGCCGGGCGCCCATTCGGTGACAAAGGCAGTTTTATCCTGCTTGTTGAACAGGCACAGCTCGCTGCCCTTGCGGTTGTTCATGTGCTTTTGCGGGTAACGGCCTTCGAGCAGCAGGACGCTGTAGCCGACGCGGTCGTCGAACTCGGCGGGCTTGCCCACGGCCTTGACGTCTTTCAGGCCGCTGGCAGCGATGCAGCGTTGGCTCATCTGCGTGGTGTGTTCGTTCCAGGCCTGGTCGCTGGAGGCCTGGGCGACGGTGCTCAACAGCGCACAGCCGAGCAGGGTGAAGAGAAAGGCTTTCATGGCGGTACCTCGGTCGACAATGGGCCCGATTGTGCCTGAGGTTCAGGCACATTCAAGCGCAGTGCACGCCGCGGATGCTTTGATTCCCTTCTGGTGCTGGCGCTTGCCATCTTGGTGGTGCGCTACACCTTGTACCGCTCCCCGTCGACCAAAGCCATCGATGCTAATGGAAAGGAAATCGAGGAAGGCAAATGACCTTCCCGGCAAGAAGGCGCCTGGCACACCGCCATCGCGGGGCAAGCCCGCTCCTACCGAGGTGGAGTTCTGAGAGCGTTGTAGGGAAATTCTGTTTCAGCTTTGCCTAGACAGAAGGCTGTATCTGTCGTGCTAGGTTCCGGGCTTCATTTGCCCAAGGAACCTCTACATGACAAGGAATAATTACCCCGCAATTCACCCCGGCGCGCCGTCGGCAGATCATTTTCTGGCCGTGGGGTGGTGAATGGGCAAGCGCGCCAATATGTTCGGTCGCGGTGAAGGGCTTCACGGCGACAAGACCACCAGCGGGGCCACGTGCATCAGCAGCTTGCCGCAGGCCGCCCATTCCGGACGCGGCGTGCTGCGCCGGGGCGATAGCACCACCCCCTGTCCGAAGTGCAGCAAGCCGGGCACCATCGTCGAGGGGGACTCGCGCTTCACCTTTCAGGGCATTCCGGTTGCGCTGGACGGCATGCTGGTTAGCTGCGGCTGTCCGCCGGGTACCAACCGACTGGTTGCCCCATTGGGAGAATGGATCGGGCCTGGGGGACCAGCGTCGTCGTCATCTGCTGAAGCCGCTAACCCGGCATCAGCAGTTTCATCCCCCTCGCCAGCGTCCAGCTTCGCAGGTACCCGACACGCCGCGCCCGCCATGTCCGCCGCCCCCGGCACGTTGGAACCCGGCTTCTATATCGTCCCCCGCAGCATGTCCGGTCCGCAGGTACTGGCCCGGTTGGGCAACCCCTACCTCTCGGCTGGCCTGCACCGGCTCAACCCCACCTTCAGCCAGGGCTTCAAGGCCGGTGAACTGTTCATCCTGGGCGATCCGGACAGTGGTACGGCCTGTACCCGCGAAGAAGCCCAACTGATGGACGCCGCTGCCCAAGTGCGCGAAGCGCTGGCGGAGCTTAGCGAGGACGAGGCCGACTTCATGGTCAGGTATCAAGGGGAGATTGCTGGGTTGTTGGCGGGCGCGAGTCAGTCAATGGGCATCAGCGCCGTCATGGTGGGTCAAGGTTTGCGGCAGGTTGAAGGTACTTTGCGGGCCCTGGAGGAACTGCACCAGCGCTCCTTCAGACTTCACGGGCATCTGAACAGCCCGGATTTCTTCGCGGCGCGCCGAGAGTTGTACAAGACCCTTGATGCTCAATTGAAGAGTGCCTTTCTTAACAAGCAACTGAGCCTCGGTAGTTACGACACTTTGCGTCGTGACCTGGGGATCTCTACCAAAAGCGTGGTGCATCACTGGAGTCGCGCCGGTGGAGCGGGGCAGATTCCAGGGTATGCCACGCACTTGGATCAGGTGGCTAAGACGGCGAAATATCTCAAGTACGGTGGGTATGTGGGTATTACGCTTGGGGGTGTTTCGTCGGTGCTTAATGTGCAGGAGGCTTGTCGGGCGGGGGAAACAGAGGAGTGTAAGAGAGTTCGGTTTACTGAAGCGGGGAGCTTTTCGGGGGCATTGGTCGGAGGAGCCGCCGGTGCATCTGCTGGAAAAGTTGTTGCCGGTTTTGTCTGTGGTGCGGCGGTAGCTATTACCGGCCCGGTGGGTGTTCCGATATGTACAATTGTCCTGGTTGGGGTGGGCTCATTGGCTGTTGGAGTATTGGGAGGAAAAGGAGGGGAAATTGCTGCTGATGTAATTTACCAACGGTGGGAATAATGGTGTTCAATTTTTATTCTTGGTGTCTTGATTGTCAGTTAATACTTGTTGGTGCTCCCTTTGTGATGTGCCTTATAGGGGTTGTCATTCAATACTATATAGCCTGTAGTCGTCACTTTAGAGTTATGCTTGCAGCAATGCCAAATAGTACTTGGCCGAGCGTGCAGTGCTATAAATATGGGGTTGTTGTATTGACTTCACGGCTTAACCTGGTAGCAGGTATCAGTGGCTTCTTGACTTGGAAGAGCTATAGCATCCGAAAAGGATTAGTGAATTTTGACGATGTTCGTAATTTCCCTAGTTACCTTCAGCATTGGCTGGTTGCTTCGTTCTGGCTTGTCATGGTTGGTATTACTTGGCTGGCTCTGGCAGTGGGACTGGTTGAATTATCTGAGCGTTAATTGAGGTGGTAGAACCATAATGGTATTTACAGGCGCGGGAGGACTCGCAGGCGGTTTAGGCGTTGGGGAGGGTGGCCAAAGGTTAATTATTTGGAGGTTATCCTGATGGCCGTGTGTAGTTTCTGGCGAGGAGAATTTTGTGTTCAGGTGTTCCGAGAGTCAAAATATAATTCTAAGAAAATTATTTGACGTCGATGAGTTGCGCGTTTTCCCCACATCTCTCAAATATCGAATGATTGCATCATTCTGGCTGAGGTAATCGGTGCTGTGTGGGTGCTTATAGGACTGGGTTTGTACGAGCTGTTTGAAGGCAAAATTTAATGGTGGAAAGCAAAAAAGGCGAGCCCACGGAGCTCGCCTTTTTACCGTCTGTATTAAGCGCAGTGCACGCCGCGGATGCTTCAGTGTTCGGCGAAGGCTACCGCCCGGGCCGCGACAATCAGGCAGTCGGTGAGCTCGGGTGAGGAGAATTTGGTCAGTACTGCGTTGGCGCCGGCATCCCTGGCTTTTTCGCTGTTCATCGCGCTGTCGAGCGAGGTATGCAGCAGCACGTACAGGTGCTTGAAGTCCGGGGTTTCGCGCAGGGTGCGGGTGAAGGCAAAGCCGTCCATCTCCGACATTTCGATGTCCGACACCACCACGTTGATTTCCCGGTCGGTGCCTTGCAGCTCCAGCAGGGTGTTGATCGCATCCTTGGCGCTGCGCGCGGTATGGCATTCGATGCCCAGGCTGCGCAGGGTGTGCACCGATTGCTGCAGGGCGACCTGGCTGTCATCGACCACCAGAATGTTGGTGGCGGCGAGCGCGGCGGCGTCTTCACCGCTCAGTTCGCTGCCGAGCACATCGTGGGTGGGCGGGGCGATGCCGTGGATGACCTTTTCGATGTCCAGCACCTGCACCAAAGTGTTGTCGACCCGGGTCACGCCGGTGATGAACGACTTGCTGCCCGAGCCGTAGGGGGGCGGCTTGATGTCGGTGCTCAGGCAATGGACGATCTTGCTCACCGCCTGCACATGCAGGCCCTGCTTGGAGCGGCTGATGTCGGTGACGATCAGGCAGCCGCCGGCGGGGTCTTCCAGCGGGCGTTCGCCAATGGCCCGTGACAGGTCGATCACCGACAGCGCATTGCCGCGCAAGGTGGCCACGCCTTTGACGTGGGGGTGCGACTCGGGCAGTCGGGTCAGGGGCGGGCAGGGGATGATTTCACTGACCTTGAGCAGGTTGATCGCCATGAGCTTGCCGCTGCGCAGGGTGAACAGCAGCAGCGACAGCGAGTCCGCGCGAGCGTTTTGCGTGGCCATAGGCACCTTCAGGACAGATTCATTGGGGGGTTGCCGGGTTATCGACCCGCCGATGCCTGGCTTTAATCATTCAGGCCAAATCAGCGTAGACCCAGGCGCTTGGCCAGGCGACTCAGGTTGGCCCGGTCCAGCCCCAGTTCGCGGGCGCAGCTGGCCCAGTTGTGGTCATGGCGTTCAAGGCTCGCCTGGATCAGCCGGCGCTGGTAGTCGTCCAGGGCCTGGCGCAGGTCACCTGCGGGCAACGGTGCATCGACGGCTTGCGGCGCCTGGGCGGTGAGGGTGGAGGGCTCGACCGGGCGCAGGTCCAGGTCGGTGGCGTCGAGGGTGAGGATCTTCGGTCGCTCACGGTGCTGGCCCAGGGCCTTGAGCGCCGAGCGGCCGATCAGGTGCTCCAGCTCGCGCACGTTGCCGGGCCAGTCGTAGGCCAGCAGGGCGGCCTGGGCTTCGGCGCTCAGGCGCAGGCTGCCCAGGCCCATGCGCGAGCGGTTCTGTTCAAGAAAGTAGCCGCTGAGCAGCAGCACATCGCGGCCACGGTCACGCAGCGGCGGCACTTGCAGCGGGTAAACACTCAAGCGGTGGTAGAAGTCGGCACGGTAGCGGCCGGCACGCACTTCTTCGGCCAGGTCGCGATTGGTGGCGGCGATCAGGCGTACGTCCACCCGGTGTTCCTGATCCGACCCCAGGCGCTGCAACTGCCCGCTCTGCAGCACCCGCAACAGCTTGGCCTGCACGGTCAGCGACAGCTCACCCACCTCGTCGAGAAACAGGGTGCCGCCATTGGCCAGTTCAAACTTGCCGCGACGTTCGCCCACTGCGCCAGTGAACGCGCCACGCACATGACCGAACAGCTCGCTCTCGACCAGGGTATCGGGCAGGGCGGCGCAGTTGAGGCTGATCATGGGTTTGTCGGCCCGCGCCGAATACTGGTGAATGGCCTGGGCCACCAGCTCCTTGCCCACGCCCGTTTCGCCAGTGATCAGCACGGTCAGGTCACTGCTGGCCACCAGCTGGATTTCTTCGAGCAGACGTTTGTGCGCCTTGCTCTGGCCGATCAGTTCCTTGTGCTGCTGGCCGCTGGCCTGGCGATAGACCTCGGCGCGTTCGTGTTCATCTTCGGCGCGCAGGGCCAGGCGCTTGATGCGCTCGGCGACATTCACCGTGGCCGCCGCAAGGCTTGCAAAGGCCTGCAAGGCATCGAGCTCGACTTGCTGGAACTGCTCCGGGTCGAGGGCATCCAGGGTAATCAGGCCCCAGGGCTGTTCATCGACAAACAGCGGGCAGCCCATGCAATCGTGGACTTCCAGGTGATGGTGCAGGCCTTCGACCAGGCCGTCGTAAGGGTCGGGCAGGTTACTGTCGCTGGCAAACCGGGTGGGTTCGCTGCGGCTGAGAATGGCAGCAAAGCGCGGGTGCTCGCTGACCTTGAAGCGTCGCCCCAGGGTGTCGGTGCTCAGGCCATCCACCGCCAGCGGCACCAGCCACTCGCCGTCCAGGCGCAGCAGCGCGGCGGCGTCGCACGGCAGCAGGCTGCGCATGGCTTCGAGCAGGCGTCGATAGCGCTCGCGCTCGGGCAAGTCGCGGGACAGGTCGCTGACCAGGGGCAGCAGGGCGGTGAGCAGGGATTTTGCAGTCATAAAGACTCCTGTTAGTCGAAATGACTATATCACAGCAATGGTCTTTTTGACTCATTAATTTATAACTTATTGATTTATAAGGTTTTTAAAGTTGGCACGGAACCTGTAATAACCCACGCATTCATCAAGAAGCCACAGGCTCAGGAGTCATTCAATGCTCAATGCCCAGGATCGTGCGATCGTCAAAGCCACTGTTCCCCTGCTGGAAAGCGGTGGTGAGGCGCTGACCACCCATTTCTACAAGCTGATGCTCAGCGAATACCCCGAAGTGCGTCCGCTGTTCAACCAGGCCCACCAGGCCAGTGGCGACCAGCCCCGTGCCCTGGCCAACGGCGTGCTGATGTATGCCCGGCACATTGACCAGCTGGAACAACTGGGCGGCCTGGTCGGCCAGATCATCAACAAGCATGTGGCCTTGCAGATCCTGCCGGAGCATTACCCGATCGTCGGCAGCTGCCTGCTGCGTGCCATCGAAGAAGTGCTCGGCAAGGAAATCGCCACGCCTGAAGTCATTGCTGCCTGGGGCGCGGCGTATCAGCAACTGGCCGATATCCTCATCGGCGCTGAAGCCGACATGTACACCCAGAAAGCCGAAGCGCCAGGCGGCTGGCGCGGGGCGCGCGACTTCAAACTGGTAGAGCGGGTCGAAGAGAGCAGCGAGATCGTCTCGTTCTACTTCGCACCGGCCGATGGCGGGGCGATTCTCAAGGCCGAGCCTGGCCAGTACATCGGCCTGCAGCTGTTCATCGACGGTGAAGAGCAGCGTCGCAACTACTCGCTGTCGGCCCTGAGCGATGCCGGCCAGTACCGCATCAGCGTCAAGCGCGAAGCCGGTGGCAAGGTTTCCAACTACCTGCACGAGCAACTGGCGGTGGGCGATACGCTGAAACTGTTCCCGCCATCGGGCGAGTTCACCCTCAGCGCCAGTGACAAGCCTTTGGTGTTGATCAGCGGCGGCGTGGGTATTACCCCAACCTTGCCGATGCTCGAAGCGGCGCTGGAAAGCGGTCGTCTGGTGCACTTCATCCACTGCGCGCGCAACGGCGCGGTGCACGCCTTCCGTGACTGGGTCGACGAACTGGCGGCGCGTCACCCGCAGGTCAAGCGCTTCTACTGCTACGCCGAAGACGACGGTGTCAGCGCGCCTGCCGATGCGGTCGGCCTGCTCAGTGCCGATCAGCTGGGTCAGTGGCTGCCGCAGGAACGCGACCTGGACGCCTACTTCCTCGGCCCCAAAGGCTTCATGGCCACCATCAAGGGCCACCTCAAGGGCCTGGGCGTGCCAGAGAAGCAGAGCCGCTACGAATTCTTCGGCCCGGCCTCTGCCCTGGAATGATGCGGTTTTCCTGATACACGCTTGAACGGACAAGGCACAGCCAGCGATGGCTGTGCCTTGCGGCATTTGGTCGCCTTCTCAAGCAGGGTGCCTGGCCTTTTTACTGCATGCAGACAAAGCGTCATGCGCGTGCCGCATCATCCTTCAAGCCGTATCAAGGAAACCACATCGTGAACATCAAATGGGCTGACAAACTGCGCAAAGGCCTGCATGGCTCGGCCGACTCGCTGGGCAACCTCTGCGTCGAGGCGTTCCACTACTTGGCCCTGTTCGGCATCGGTGCGATCACCGCCTACGCGGCGGTGGCCACCTTCATCGACATGCTCCACAAGGGCGGCATCAGTGTCGATGACATCTTGCTGTTGTTCATCTACCTCGAGCTTGGGGCGATGGTGGGGATCTACTTCAAGACCAACCACATGCCGATCCGCTTCCTCCTGTATGTGGCCATCACCGCGCTGACCCGTTTGCTGATCGGCGACGTGTCGCACCACAAGGCGCCGGATGTGGGCCTGCTGTATGTGTGCGGCGGCATCCTGCTGCTGGCGTTCGCCATCCTGGTGGTGCGCTACGCCTCGTACCGCTACCCGTCGACCAAAGCCATCGATGCTAATGGAAAGGAGATCGAGGAAGGCAAATGACCTTCCCGGCCTGACGGCGGCTGGCTACGTGGGCAAGCACGGGCACGCTATGCTCGACAGCGATGCCGGACTGCACACTGTCGATCACCCGCTGCAGGCGTTTGGGGTCGTTGCGCTGGGCGGGGTTGATCAAGCGCTTGGCAACCACGCCCTGATCGGTGGAGAGGGTCAGCATGATGCTGCCGTCGAGCCGCTCGATACTCAGATTGACCCGGTAGCGCGAGGCGAAAGCCTCGTTGATCAGTTTGAAGGGGTTGAACATGGTGCTTCACCTGGTGAATACATGCAGAGATTGACCGGGTGCAAGCGAGTTTGGTTCAGCACGCCCGCCGAATGACGTGTAGGCGCGGGCTTGCCCCGCGACAGCGATCTGAGCGTTACACCGCCATCGCGGGGCAAGCCCGTTCCTACCGAGACGGCATTCTGAAAACTTTGTAGGAGGATTCTGTTTCGCCTTTGCCTGAACAGAAGGCTGAATCTGGCGTGCTAGGTTCCGGGCTTCATTTGCCCAAGGAACCTCTACATGACAAGGAATAATCACCCTGCAATGCACCCCGGCGCGCCGTCGGCAGATCATTTTCTGGCCGTGGGGTGGTGAATGGGCAAGCGCGCCAATATGTTCGGTCGCGGTGAAGGACTTCACGGCGACAAGACCACGAGCGGGGCAACGTGCATCAGCAGCTTGCCGCAGGCAGCCCATTCCGGACGCGGCGTGCTGCGCCGGGGCGATAGCACCACCCCCTGTCCGAAGTGCAGCAAGCCGGGCACCATCGTCGAGGGGGACTCGCGCTTCACCTTTCAGGGCATTCCGGTTGCGCTGGACGGCATGCTGGTTAGCTGCGGTTGTCCGCCGGGTACCAACAGGCTGGTTGCCCCATTGGGAGAATGGATCGGGCCTGGGGGGCCGGCGTCGTCGTCATCTGCTGAAGCCGCTAACCCGGCGTCAGCAGTTTCATCACCCTCGCCAGCGTCCAGCTTCGCGGGTACCCGACATGCCACGCCAGTCATGTCCGCCACCCCTGGCACGTTGGAGCCCGGCTTCTATATCGTCCCCCGCAGCATGTCTGGTCCGCAGGTACTGGCCCGGTTGGGCAACCCCTACCTCTCGGCTGGCCTGCACCGGCTCAACCCCACCTTCAGCCAGGGCTTCAAGGCCGGTGAACTCTTCATCCTCGGCGATCCGGACAAGGGTACGGCATGTACCCGCGAAGAAGCCCAACTGATGGGCGCCGCTGCCCAAGTGCGCGAAGCGCTGGCGGAGCTTAGCGAGGCCGAGGCCGACTTCATGGTCAAGTACCAAGGGGAGATTGCTGGGTTGTTGGAGGATGCGAGCCTGTCAATGGGGGTTGGCACGGCCATGCTTGGGCGAGGGCTGCAGCAAGTTGATGAAACTTTGCGCGCGATTGAGCAGTTGCATCAGCGTTCGTTCGCTGTTCATGGTCATCTGAATAGTCCGGACTTCTTCGCGGCGCGTCAGCAATTGCGTAAGAACCTTGATGCCCAATTGAAGAGTGCCTTCCTCAATAAATACCTGAATCTAGGAAGCTATGACACCTTGCGCCGTGATCTGGGGATTTCCACTAAAAGCCTTGTGCATCACTGGAGCCGCGCAGGTGGGCCGGGCCAGATTCCGGGATATGCAACGCATTTGGATCAAGTGGCGAAGGCAGCGAAGTATCTCAAGTACGGTGGGTATGTTGGCATTGCTTTGGGGGGCGGTGCGTCATTGCTAAAAGTGAAAGAAGCTTGTCGAGCCGGGGAGACCGAAGAATGCCAGAAGATTCGTTTTACTGAAGCTGGAAGCTTGACTGGGGGAATTGGTGGCAGCGTAGCGGGTGCCTATCTCGGAGGTTATACAGCGTATGTAGTCTGTGGAGTTGTAGCGGCTGCTACGGGAGGGGTCGGAGGGGCCGTCTGCGGCATTGTTTTGGTTGGCGGTGGCTCGATTGCGGGAGGCGTGAGCGGTGGAGCTTTAGGGGAGAAAGTAGGTGAGAGTATCTATGAGGGTCAGAAATGATTGATATCAACAGCTGGCCGTTAAACCTTCAGATCGCTTTCGGCATAGCGCCATTTTTGATCAGCATGGCCGGTGTGGCATTGGGCGCATATATAGCCTGCAGTCGTGACTTCAATACCATGCTCGCAGCGCTTCAGAGCAGCCTTTGGCTTGAGCAGCAAATGCCTTTCTGGGGCACCAAAAGCCTGGTGTCCCGTTGTTACCTTGTTAATACAGTGTGTGCGGCGATGGTTTTTCCAAGGATTGGCATTCAAAGAGGATTGTTTGACGCCGATGAGTTGCGCGTTTTCCCCGCATCTCTCAAATATCGAATGATTGCATCATTCTGGCTGACGGTAATCGGGGCTGTGTGGGTGCTTATAGGGCTGGGCTTGTACGAGCTGTCTGAAGGCAAGAATTGATGGTGAAAAGCAAAAAAGGCGAGCCCACCGGGCTCGCCTTTTTACCGTCTGCGTTATGGCGTTCAGCCAATGCTGCGCGCTTGTTCATTCTCCAGGAATTCTTCCTGTAGCAGCCCATCTGTGCTGCCGTCGCTGGCGCTTTGCTGGGTCACGGCGCGTTTGCTGCGCAGTTTGCCGTAGAAGTGTTCCAGGGCGTTGGTGAGCTTGGTGGCGGCGCCGTCGACGGCATCGTCCAGCGAAGCGGCCTTGTGGGTTACGGAAATCGGTTGATGGCCTTTTGGGCGTGCCTCCATCTGGCAGCGTTTGTCATGCAGGCCTGGCTTGTCGCCATTCTCGTCGCGCAGGTGGACCTCAATGCGGGTGAGGTCTTCTTCATAACGTTCGAGCGTGCTTTGCAGTGTGCTACGGACCCATTCGTTCAGACGAATGTTGCCTTGAATATGGTTGTCGCTATTGACTTGGATTTGCATAGTTCAATCCCTTATTCAGCTAGCTCGCAAGAGAATCGATGGGCCGTTGCGGCCGATGGAACTCATCGCCTCTTGACTACAAGGTCAGGCACTTGGCGCAACTTTTCAACCCCTTTTCAAAGATAAATATCTTGTAGCAAAAGCCCGGCATCGGCCGGGCTTTTGCATGCGCTGGATCAGAACGCGATGGAGGTTTGCAGGTATATCGTACGGGGTTCACCCACGTACTTGCCCTTGTTGTTGTCGTCGTAAGAGCGCGTGTAGTACTGGTGATTGAAGATGTTTTTCACCCCCACCGCGACGTTCAGGTTCGATAGTTGCGGGCCAAAATCATAGCCCGCCCGGCTGCTGAACAGCATGTAGCCGGGGATGCGTCCGGTGCTGCCGTCGGCGCTCTCGCTGGAGGTGTTGGCGTTGTCGGCAAACTGGTCACTCTGGTAGGTGCTGTCCAGGTTCAGCTGCCACGGGCCTTCGCTGTAGCCCACGCCCAGGGTGCCTTTGTGACGTGACGAGAACGGTACGCGATTGCCCTTGTTCGGCCCGTCTTCGCGGATTTTAGCGTCCACAAAGGCATAGGTTGCGTACACATCGAAACCTGCCAGCGCCGGGTTCAAACCTTCGAGTGCGTACTTGATGCTGGTCTCGATACCCTGGTGGCGGGTTTCGCCGCGGGCGATCACCGAATCGTTGGTCTGGTTGCTTTCGTACTGGTTGTCGAAGTTGATCAGGAAGGCGCCGATTTCAGCCTGCAACAGGCCGTCGTCATAGCGGGTACCCAGCTCCCAGGTGCGGGCCTTTTCCGGTTTGACCTCGCCACTGGTGACCCGGTTGGGCATCTGGCTGTACTGCACGCTGCCGAACGAGCCCTCGGTGTTGGCGTACAGGTTCCAGCTGTCGGTTAGGTGATACATCACGTTCAAGGCTGGCAGGGCGGTGTTGTAGTCGCCCTGGTAGCGCTGGCCGGTGAGTTTGTTGCTCTGCTCGGAGTCGATCATCTCGTAGCGAATGCCCGGGGTGATGGTCCACTGGCCGATGTCGATACGGTCGTCGAGGAATATCGCATGGGCTTCAGTGCTGCCACGGGTATCGCGGTCGTTGCGGCTGGCGGTGGTGGGCAGCTCGTTGGCGCTGATCGGCTCGCGGTAGCGCAGCTCGTGCCCGGCTTCGTTGATGTAGCGATAACCCACGCCCACTTCGTGCCAGCTTTCGCCCAAGGCAAACCCCTGGGAAAAGCGGGTTTCGATACCGCGTACCCAGTATTCGCGCGGCGACAGCGAGACGAAGCTGCCCTGGTCCAGGTAACCGCTGCGCAGGGTCTTGGTGAAGAAGCTGTTGACGCTGAACTGGCGGGCATCCTCTTTGTAGTCGTAGCCGAAATTGAACATCGTGCGCCGGCCCCAGAACTTGTCCTGCAGGCGGGTGGACTGGTACGGGTCGGCGTCGTAGTCGGCCACGCTCAGGCCGCCGGGCATCTGCGCCTCGCCCTCGTAGTATTGGGCCATGGCGTGCAGGCTGTTGGCCTCGTCGAGCTGCAGCTTGCCCTTGAGGATCAGGTCGTCGATCTGGGTGTCGCTGTGCTCGCGCCAGTCGCCACCACGGGTGCCGGAGTAGAGCAGGGCGCCGCCCAGGCCGTTGGCGTTGGTGCCACCGGCGAGCAGGTTGGCGCTGGTCTTGAAGCCGTCGTGGCTGGACGACGGGCTGGTCTGGGTCTGCATGCCGGCCTTGACCGTCGGCTCATCGGGAATCGCCCGGGTCACGAAGTTGACGATGCCGCCGACGTTCTGCGGGCCGTAGCGTACCGCGCCGCCACCGCGCACCACGTCCACGGCATCCATGTTGCCCATGCTCACCGGGGCGAACGACAGCTGCGGCTGGCCGTAAGGGGCGAAGGGCACCGGAATGCCGTCCATCAGCACCGTGGAGCGCGATGCCAGGCGCGGGTTGAGGCCGCGGATACCGAAGTTCAGCGCCATGTCGTGGCTGCCGGTGCCGTTGTTTTCCGGCGCGTTGACGCCGGGAATGCGATTGAGCACTTCGCGGGCGGTGGTGGCGCCCTGGCGCTCGAATTCTTCGCGGCGAATCACATCCCGCGCACCCGGGTGCTCGAAGACATTGTCCTGCTGCGCCGCGCCCAGCCAGTCACCGACCACCGTCGAGGTGCCCAGTTCTACCGGTGCGTTCACTGCCGTTGCCGGTTGCAGGCTGAAGGCATTCTCACCTTCGGCGCGGGCTTGCAGGCCGCTGCCCCGGAGCAGGATCTCCAGTGCCTGTTGCGGGCTGTGTTGTCCTTCCAGCCCCGGGCTTTGCATGCCGCTGGTGACCTGCGAGCCGAACGAGACCAGCACGCCACTTTCCCGACCGAACTGGTTCAGGGCGCTTTCCAGCGACATCGGCGCGATGTGGTAGGTACGCGCTGCAGCCTCGGTGGCGTGGGCGGGAACGGCGGCAACGGCCAGGCCGGCACCGAACAGCAATGCACGAAGGGCCTGGGCGAGTGGACTCGGTCGAAGGGGCATGCAGGAGGTCCTTGAGAAGGTCAAAGCAAAGGGTTCTGCCTTCTCTGTCACGCGAGATGCAAAAACGGCTCAGGGGCATGGAAAAAAATCAGGCGCGGGCTTCGACCGTCACCCAGTAGCGGGTAAAGCGCCTGACCCGCACCGGCAAGGCCACCTCCAGCAGGTCGAGAATCCGCTCGCTGTCGGCCAGTGGATAGCTGCCGGAAATCAACAGCTCGGCCACCTCCGGGGCGCAGTTGAGCTGGCCGCGGCGGTAGCGGCCCAGCTCGCCGAGAAAGTCGCCAAGGCGCATGTGCGCCGCCACCAGCATGCCATCAACCCAAGCGCCGGCATTCGGGTCCAGCACCTGGCGGCCTTGCCATTGCGGGCCGTTGAAGCGGGCTTGCAAACCCGCGGCCAGGGCGTTGCCGGCAAGGCTGGCGCTGCCCTGATGAACCGCGAGCAGGCTGTAGTGCTCGAACTGGCGCAGGTTGTAGCGCCCGCTCCCCAGTTGCAGCAGGCCGAAGTCCGTCAGCAGGCGCAAGGGCCGGGCGTCATCGGCCACCGTGAGTTGCAGCTCGCCTTCAAGCAGGCGTACCAGGCGCCGCTGGCTGTCGAAGCGCACGTCGGCGCTGCTGCGGGTGTTCAGGTGTAACTGGCTGCCGTCGTCGAGTTGCAGGCGGCGGCGTTCGCCGACCGGGCTGCGGTAGTCGGCGAGCAGGCCGGGCATGGGATTGTGCTGTTGCAGGCTGAGCCCCGCCGCGCCGCCGACGCCGAGTATCAGCAAGGTCTTGAGTGCCCGGCGACGGCTCGCCGAACGGGGCGCCTGAAGCGCGGCATGGGCCAAGGGTGACGACAATCCGCTCAGCCGCTGGTTGACCCGCTGGATATGCTCCCACGCCCGCCGATGGTCCTCGTGGGCCTGCAACCACTGCTGCATGGCCTGCTGCTGGCGCGGGTCGAGCCCACCACCTTGCAGTTCGATCAGCCAGTGCACGGCCTGCTCGGCCACCTGGGGTGAAAATTCCTGGTGGGCCGTGTTCATAGGGCGAAGTAACAGCGCAAGGCCGCCTTGTTCAGGTAGCGCTTGACCGTGGCCAGCGAAATGTTCAGCTGCGCCGCGATTTCGCCATAGCTCAGGCCATCGACCTGGGCCAGCAGGAAAGCGCGCTTGACCACCGGCGCCAGGCCGTCGAGCAGGCGGTCAAGCTCCAGCAGGGTTTCAAGGATGATTGCCCGGTGCTCTTCCGATGGCGCCAGTTCTTCCGGCAATTGGGCCAGGGCCTGGAGGTAGGCACGCTCCAGGTCCTGGCGCCGGTAGTGATTGAACAACACGCGCTTGGCCACGGTGGTCAGGAACGCCCGTGGCTCGTTGAGCACTGGTGTTTCGCGGGCCTGCAACAGGCGCATGAAGGTGTCCTGGGCCAGGTCGGCGGCATTGTCGGGGCAGCCCAGGCGTCGGCGCAGCCAGCCGGTCAGCCAGCTGTGATGGGCGTGGTAGAGGCCTTCGAGCGAAGAAGGGGAGGACGCACTGGGCACCGTGAACACTCCGGCGCCAAGCTGCGCAACAGAATAAGAATTGTTCGCATTGTAGAGAGGTGCTGTGCGCTCGGCAATCAGGCGCTGACTGATGGCAAGACCAGAAGCGGCAAAATGTAAATAACGTAAATACGCTTTACTCTCATTTGAGAATCTTTAGCATCCGCGCCCTGAATGAATTTACCCAATCTTTACAGTTCTCAGGGAGAGGTCCTCGTGTCCCCGTTTTTCACCAAGTCGTGCCTTGCACTCACCATTTGCTCGCTGTACACCGCCCAGGCCAGTGCCGAAACCAAATCGCTGGAGCTGGACAATGTCGTGGTGACCGCCTCGGGTTTCTCCCAGCAGATCAAGGATGCGCCGGCGTCGATTTCGGTGATTACCCGCGAGCAGATCGAGAACAAATCCTACCGTGACGTCACTGACGCCCTGCGCGATGTGCCAGGCGTGGTCGTCACCGGTGGCGCCAGTTCCAGCGACATCAGCATTCGCGGCATGGCCTCCAAGTACACCCTGATGCTGGTCGACGGCAAGCGCCAGGACTCCCGGGCCACCCGCCCCAACAGTGACGGTGCCGGCATCGAGCAAGGCTGGATGCCGCCGCTGGAAGCCATCGAGCGGATCGAAGTGGTGCGTGGCCCGATGTCGTCGCTGTATGGTTCCGACGCCATGGGCGGGGTGATCAACATCATCACCCGCAAGGTGACACCGACCTGGTATGGCGGCGTGCGCAGCGAAGCGACCTTCCAGGACCGCTCCGACTCGGGTGACTACAACAGCACCAGCGCCTTCATCTCCGGGCCGCTGGTCGAGGGGTTGGTGGGCTTGCAGCTGTACGGCCTGACCTCCCACCGCGATGAAGACCACATCGTCAACGGCTTCAACGAACAGAGCACCGACAGCGGCACCGCCAAGCTCTCGTTCACCCCTGACGAGCACAACGACATCACCCTGGAAGCGGGCAAGTCCGAGCAGGAGCGCAACGCCACCGTGGGCCGTTCGGCGCGCTCCTCCGACAGCGAAAACGATTACGACCGCACCAACTTCTCGATCACCCACTCCGGCCGCTGGGACAGCCTGACCAGCGAAAGCTACCTGCAACGCGAGAAGATCGAGAACCCCGGCCGGCGCATGGAGCTGGAGAACACGGTCCTCAACTCCCAGGTCTCGTACTTCAGCGAGTCGCACATCACCACCTTCGGTGGCCAGTACAAGTACGAAGACCTGAGTGACGAAGGCAACCAACTGGCGTCGGCCTCCAGCGTGAACCAGCTGACGCGTTGGTCGTGGGCACTGTTCGCCGAAGACGAGTGGCGCCTGACCGATGACTTCGCCCTGACCGGCGGCCTGCGCATGGACCGCGACGAGAACTACGGTACGCACTGGTCGCCGCGCCTGTACGGGGTTTATCACCCGACCGAGCACTGGACCGTCAAGGGGGGGGTGTCCAGCGGCTATCGCTCGCCGGATATCCGTGCAGCGGTGGATGACTGGGGCCAGATCACCGGCGGCGGTGGCGACCCGGCAATCATCGTCGGCAACTCCAGCCTCAAGCCTGAAGAAAGCCTGAGCCAGGAAATCGGCGTGATCTGGGACAACCTGGAAGGGTTCTCCACGGGCCTGACCGTGTTCAACACCGACTTCAAGGACAAGATCACCGAACAGCGCCGCTGCACCGACAGCACCGGCAATGCCTCGGGCCAATGCCAGATCGGCGGCACCTCGTACAAGTTCATCAGCGACCGGGTGAACGTGGATGAAGCGCAAATGCGCGGTATCGAAGCGACCCTGGACTGGGACATCACCCAGAGCCTGTCGCTGGCCACCAACTACACCTTCACCGACTCCGAGCAGAAGAGCGGCCCGCAGAAGGGCAAGGCCCTGAACCAGATGCCACGGCACATGTTCAACGCCACCCTGGACTGGCAGACCACCGATCAACTGGGCACCTGGGCGCGCATGAACTACCGCAGCCGCACCTCCGACTACCTGGGCCGCACCACCATGTCCGACGGCACGCCGTCCTACACCTTCGTCGACCTGGGCGGCACCTACCGGGTGACCAAGAACCTCAAGTTGCTGGCCGGTGTGTACAACGTGTTCAACAAAGAAGTGGACTACGAGAACTTCCAGACCGTGCTCGATGGCCGTCGCTACACCGTGGGTGTCGACCTGTCGTTCTAAGGTAGGGTGCCCTCGGCTTTGCCTGTGAGAATATAAATCATTACTATTGGCGACTCTTCACAAGGAATGGATGCCATGAAAAGCAAAGCCGCCGGGCTGCCCCTCAGTTATCGCCTGGCTGTGACGTCGCGTTGCCTGGCCGCTGTATTTGGCGGTTACCTGCTGGCGTCGATGTCCAGCGTCTGCATCAGCCTGCTGGCGCCGATACCCAAGGCTGAAGCAGTGATCAGCGGCATGATGCTGTCGTTCCTGTTCTACCTGGTGGCCTTCTTGTGGTGTTTCGCCAGCCGAAGTGCCTGGCAGGCCTGGCTTGGGGTGTTATTGCCAAGCCTGGTGCTGGGCGCGATCAATGGCCTGGCCTACTGGATGAAAAGCTGATGAAAGAGGGATTTCGCCAGGCCATGGCCTGGCTGCATACCTGGACCGGGCTGATTTTTGGCTGGCTGTTGTTCGCGATTTTCCTCACCGGGACCCTGTCGTACTTCAAGGAAGAGATCACGCACTGGGCCCAGCCCGAGGTGCCGACCCGGGCGCTGGACCCGGCGGCCAGCCTGGCGCTGGCCCAGACCTATCTGCAGGAACACGCGCCCACTGCGGGCAGTTGGTTCATCCGCCTGCCCGAGGCGCGTGAGCCTGCGCTGAGTGTCGGCTGGCGCGCCGAAGGGGCCGGGCGACGGGGCTTTATCGACAAGACCCTGGACCCTGCCACCGGCGAGGAAGTGCAGGCACGTGAAACCCGGGGTGGCGATTTCTTCTACCGCTTCCATTTCCAGCTGGAGATGCCCCATCCGTGGGGGCGCTGGTTGTCGACCTTCGCCGCCTTCATCATGCTGCTGGGGCTGGTGACCGGGATCATCACCCACAAGAAGATCTTCAAGGAGTTCTTCACCTTCCGCCCCGGCAAGGGCCAGCGCTCCTGGCTCGATGGCCACAACGCCATCGGCGTGCTGGTGCTGCCGTTTCACCTGATGATCAGCTACAGCAGCCTGGTGATCTTCATGTCGATGGTGATGCCGGCGAGCATCATCGCCAGCTACGGCGACAACACTCGCGGCTTTTTCAATGATCTGTTCGGCGCGCCCCGCGAGGTCAAGGCGACCGGTGTTGCCGCGCCAATGCTGCCGTTGCCGACGCTGTACGAGAAGGTCCAGGAACAGGCGCCGGGCACTCGCCTGGGCTGGATCGAGGTGCAGAACCCCGGCGATCAGAACGCCCGGGTGCGCTTCACCCGGCATGCCGGTGACCGCATTGCCCACATGCGCGGTGGCGGCTGGACCTATGACGGCGTCAACGGCGAGCTGCAGGGCGCCAGCACCATCGAAGCCACGCCGATGCTGATCTCCGGCGGTATGTACGGCTTGCACATGGGCGTGTTTGCCGGGCCTTGGCTGCGCTGGTTGTATTTCTTCTTCGGCCTTGCGGGCACTGCCGTGATCGGCACCGGCCTGGTGCTGTGGCTGGGCAAGCGCCAGCTCAAACACGCCAAGAGCGGCAGCCAGCCGGGTGAGCTGCGCCTGGTGGAGGTGCTGAACATCGCCAGCATGAGCGGCCTGCTGCTCGGCGTGGCGGCATTCTTCTGGGCCAACCGCTTGTTGCCGGTGGGGCTTGAGGGCCGGGCAGGCTGGGAGGTCAATAGCTTCTTCCTGCTCTGGGGATTGTCGGTGCTGCACGCCATGCTGCGGCCGGGCCGTCGCGCCTGGGCCGAGCAACTGGGGCTGGCGGCGCTGCTGTGGGGCACCTTGCCGTTGCTTAATCAGCTGACCACCGGCCAGGGCCTGGTGCATTCGATTTCGGCGGGCGACTGGGCCATGGCCGGCGTCGACCTCACCGCCCTGGGCAGTGGCCTGTTCCTGGCCTGGGCGGCGATGAAAATGTGGCGCCCGCCCGTGGTCGCGGCCAAACGCGCACCCAAGGCTGCGAAGGCAGCCAGCGCCAACCTGATCGAAAGCGAGGTGAACTGATGCTGGCCGTTGCCCTGTTCGGTTTTGCCGGTTTCGCCATCCTCTGCCTGTCGATGGAGAAGCACTACAAGGACTTGCTCAACGCTGCGCCGTCGGCGGCGCGTCTGCGCAGCCTGCGCGTCGGAGGTTGGCTGTTGTTGCTGGTGGCGCTGTGGCTGGCGGTACGTCACAGCGGCTGGGCCATGGGCCTGGTCGAGCTGTTTGCGGTGTTGATGGCGGGGGTGACCTTCTGGGTGTTCCTGCTGCCGTACAAACCGCGGCTGTTGCTGGGCGCGCTGGCGATCAGCCTGGTGCTCGGGCCGGTGCTGGTGGTGTTGCCTAGCGCCTGAACGCCAGCCGGTAATCCCCAGGCGTCGCCCCCAGCGCCTGGCGAAAGCGGTTGTTGAAGTGGCTGGCACTGGCAAAGCCGCACTGCAGGGCGACCTGGCCCAGCGGCAGGTCGCCCAGGCGCAGTAACCGGCAGGCCAGTTGCAGGCGGCGGGCCAGCACATACTGGTGCGGTGGCAGGCCGAAGCTTGCGCGGAACATGCGGGCGAAGTGGTATTCGGACAGGTTGCAGCGCCCGGCCAGTTCGCCAAGGGTAATGGCCTGGTCCAGGTGCGATTCGATGTAGTCGATCAGTTGCCGGCGCTGGTGGGGTGCCAGCCCGCCCTTGAGGCGCAGGCCCTGGCGCAGGCCGGCCTGGCAGAGCACAGCATGATCGACGATGCCGTGGGCCAGGCTGCTGGCCAGCAAGCGCTCGGCAGGCTCGTCCCAGTCCAGGCTGATCAGTTGGCGAAAGCGCACGGCCTGTTCGGGATCATCCAGGAACGTTGCCTCCTGCAACTGCATCTCCCGCGGCTCGCGGTCGAGCAGGCGGATACAGCCCAGGGCGAACTGTTCCTCGCTGATGTACAGGTGCGCCAGGCGGATCGGGCCATTCACCACCCAGTTGGATTCGTGGCCGGCGGGCATGATGCACAGCTTGTTCGGCGCGCCCTTGTCGGCCGGGCGCTGGCGGCGGAAGGTACCGGTGCCGTCGGCGATGTAGCAGGAGAGTGTGTGGTGGCTCGGCGCCTGGTAGTCGCGGGCATCGTCACGGTTGCGCCACAGGGCTGCAGCCAGGCCGTCACCCAAGTGCGCGCTGTGCTCCAGGCGCGCGTGGGGTGATGAGTGCATGGCATTGAAGACTTGCAGTTGGTTCAGTGGCGTCATTGGCTCTACCTCGTAGGGCCAATCCTACTCCGGCGCTTTTGTCCTGACAGCAGGGGGCGACGCAAAAGCGCAAGTTTGTGCAAGCGGGCAGGGGGTGGTGGCGCTGACACTGGGCTCCAAGCCGGAGGAGTCTTGCCATGAACCTGTCGTTGTACCTGCTCACCGTACTGATCTGGGGCACCACCTGGATCGCCCTGAAACTGCAACTGGGCGTGGTCGCCATTCCGGTGTCGATCGTCTACCGCTTTGCCCTGGCCGGGCTGATCCTGTTCGCCATCCTCTTGCTCAGCCGCCGCCTGCAGCCGATGGACCGACGCGGTCATGGCATCTGCCTGGCCCAGGGCCTGTGCCTGTTCTGCATCAACTTCATGTGCTTTCTTACCGCCAGCCAGTGGATTCCCAGTGGCCTGATCGCCGTGGTGTTTTCCACGGCCACGTTGTGGAACGCGCTCAACGCCCGGGTGTTCTTCGGCCAGAAGATCGCCGCCAATGTGCTCGCCGGCGGGGCCTTGGGGCTGGCGGGCCTGGGCCTGCTGTTCTGGCCCGAACTGGCCGGGCATGCGGCCAGCCGCGAGACAGTGATCGGCCTGGGCCTGGCGCTGCTGGGCACCTTGTGTTTCTCGGCGGGTAACCTGTTGTCGAGCCTGCAGCAGAAGGCCGGGCTCAAGCCAATGACCACCAACGCCTGGGGCATGCTCTATGGCGCCTTGATGTTGGCGGGCTACTGCCTGTTCAGCGGTATACCCTTCGACATGGAGTGGAACACCCGCTACATCGGCTCGCTGCTGTACCTGGTGATTCCGGGCTCGGTAATCGGCTTTACCGCCTACCTCACCCTGGTCGGGCGCATGGGGCCGGAGCGGGCCGCGTATTGCACGGTGCTGTTCCCGCTGGTGGCGTTGAACGTGTCGGCGTTCTATGAGGGCTATCAATGGACAGCGCCGGCGCTGGCGGGGTTGGTGCTGGTGATGCTGGGGAACGTTTTGGTGTTCAGGAAGGTGAAGGTGGCGCCGGGCAAACCTGCGCCCAGCGGTCGGCGCGGGCTTGCCCCGCGATAACTGCCAGGGAAGTGGTGCCAGGGTATGTCGGACTGGCAAGAGTGCTAGGTTGCGCGCCCTCAGATCTACCGCTCTCTTGTAAAGGACGTTTCCAATGAAAAGCATCCGCGCCAAACATGCGCTGCCCACCGGCTTCGCGATCATGTTGTCTGCCTGCGCCTCGATCATCCCGCAGGCGGCCATTGCAGGCGGACAGCATGTGGCTGACCGACTCAATGCGCGCTACCTCAACACCGTGCCCGACTGCCACAGGGAGCCGGCTTTCACCTGCAGCGGGCTGATGGTTCGAGTGCTCAGCCCGTTTGGAGATGTCCAGCCCCTGGACCCTACCCCGGTGCAGATTGCCCGCAACGGGGTTTCCTTTTCATACCTGCGCAAGGACCTTGGCATTACCCGCTTGTACCAGCTGGGGTGGGCCGGGTACGTGGTTGCAATGGATAACCCCAGAGGGGCCGAACCCCTCGTCGCACGCTGTTCGTTTCCTGTCGATGCCTACACCGATTCCCGTCCGGATTCCTGCGGCATCTCGGACAGAGACATGACGCCGGTGCGGGAAAGCCAGCCATGTGCCCAGCAGGGAATCGGCAGCCCGGGGGAGTGGGGACAGTATTTTTCGGCGATCACCGATGAGCGCTTCAGCTGTTCATTCGATACCAGCGTTATCGGATTTCGCATCAGTCTCGAATCCCGGAACTTGATTCCCCAAGATTCCAATCGGCACTTCGAGTGGAACGAGGTCGTGCTGGCGCCGTGGAAGCAGGAGGATGTGCAGCACCTGCCGGTCGAGGCTGTTTTCTACTCGGGGCTTCAGGAGGACATGCTGCCGATCGAGCGCGTGCACCAGCATCAGTGCCGCATCTACTTTGCGACCAAGCGCCGTGTCCCGTTGCTGCACCTGCAACTGGATGACCCCGAGCAGCCAGTGTTTCGCTTCAATCAGGCGGACCAGATCGACTTCGATGCGGCGACGCCTGCCTGTGTCTATCCAAAGGTTTCGACAGCCTGACCGGTAGGAGGCATCGCGGGGCAAGGCCGTTCCTGCAGGAGCGGCCTTGCCCCGCGAGAGGTTTCGCTTACTTCCACACCTGCGGGTTCACCAAATCTTTCGGCCGCTCACCCAGCAGCGCACTGCGCAGGTTGTCGATGGCGCGGTTGGCCATGGCCTCGCGGGTTTCGGCCGTGGCCGAGCCTACGTGCGGCAGGGTCAGGGCGTTGGGCAACTGGAACAGCGGCGATTCGGTCAGCGGTTCTTTCTCGTACACATCCAGGCCCGCGCCACGAATGGTGCCGGCTTGCAGGGCCTGCACCAGCGCCGCTTCATCCACCACCGGCCCACGCGAGACGTTGATCAGGAAGGCGCTGGGCTTCATCAGTTGCAGTTCCCGGGTGCTGATCAGGTGCTTGGTCTGCGGTCCGAGTGGCACCACCAGGCAAACGAAATCGGCCTCGGCCAGCAGTTCGTCCAGGCTGCGGAACTGGGCGCCCAGCTCCTGCTCCAGCGCAGGCTTGCGCGAGTTGCCGCTGTAGAGGACCGGCATGTTGAAGCCGAACCGACCGCGCCGGGCAATCGCTGCACCGATGTTGCCAAGGCCGACGATACCCAGGGTCTTGCCATGCACATCACTGCCGAACTGCGCCGGTCCCACGGTGCCTTGCCACTGGCCAGCCTTGGTCCAGGCATCGAGTTCGGCCACCCGGCGGGCGCTACCCATGAGCAGGGCAAAGCCAAGGTCTGCGGTGCTTTCGGTCAGCACATCCGGGGTGTTGGTCAGGGCGATGCCGCGGGCGTTGAAGTAGTTCAGGTCATAGTTGTCGTAGCCCACCGAAACGCTCGACACCACCTCGAGCCTGGCGGCATTGGCCAGTTGCGCTTCGCCCAGTTTGCGGCCAACGCCGATCAGGCCGTGGGCCTCGGGCAGCGCCTCGTTGAACTGGGCGCTGATGTCGCCCAGCTTGGGGTTGGGCACGATCACGTTGAAGTCTTGCTGCAAGCGCTCGACCATCGCCGGGGTGATGCGGCTGAAGGCTAGGACGGTCTTTTTCATCGGCAAAATCTCTGCGGGCGGTGGAGAATGAGTAGCACGCTATCATTCTCCACCGCCCCTGTGCAGCAAGATTTCAGTTGGCGATCAGCAGTTCGTGGGTCTTGAGGTCGGCTTCGTGGGCGGCGAGGATTTCCGGCAACGAATTGCGCAGGTATTCGACCCAGGTCTTGATCTTGGCATCCAGGTACTGGCGAGAGGGGTAGATCGCGTACAGGTTCAGCTCCTGCAGGCGGTACTCGGGCATCACCCGTACCAGCGAGCCATCACGCAGGCCCTCGATGGCCGAATAGATCGGCAGTACGCCGACACCCATGCCGCTGCGAATCGCGGTTTTCATGGCATCGGCGGAGTTCACCTGGAACGGCGCCTGGGTAATGTTGACCACTTCCTGGCCTTCGGGGCCGTCGAACAGCCACTTCTCCAGCGGGATCACCGGGCTGACCATGCGCAGGCAGGCATGCTGGAGCAGATCGCTGGGCTTTTGCGCGATGCCGTGACGGCTGACGTAGTCGGGCGAGGCGCAGACGATGCTGTAGGTGATGCCCAGGCGCTGGGACACGAAGCCCGAATCCGGCAGTTCGCTGGCCAGCACGATGGACACGTCATAGCCCTCGTCGAGCAGGTCCGGCACGCGGTTGGCCATGGTCAGGTCGAAGGTCACGTCGGGGTGCGTTTCGCGGTAGCGGGCAATGGCATCAATGACAAAATGCTGGCCGACACCGGTCATCGAATGCACTTTCAGTTGCCCGGCCGGGCGGGCATGGGCGTCGCTGGCCTCGGCTTCGGCTTCTTCGACATAGGTGAGGATCTGTTCGCAGCGCATCAAGTAGCGCTTGCCAGCTTCGGTCAGGGCGATACGGCGGGTGGTGCGGTTGAGCAGGCGGGTTTGCAGATGGGCTTCAAGATTGGAGACCGCCCGCGAGACGTTGGCGGTGGTCGTATCCAATTGCACGGCTGCGGCAGTAAAGCTGCCGACTTGCGCCACACAACTAAAAGCACGCATGTTTTGCAGGGTGTCCATGGGTCGCTCTCAAAGTAGACGACAAATTGTGACATGAAGTAACAGTGTCGGTCTTCAGACTAAAGCCGGATTATCGCTGTTTTCGTAACAAAGATTCGCAGTAATACACGCTTATCGCCAGTGCAGCCGCCCCCTAGAATTACGCTCTCCTAGCGTCATCCACTTCTATGTCGGGAATTTGCAGCTGTGCCGCGTCGCATCATCAGAGCGCTCAATGCGCTCAGTGCCTGTGCCCTTAGCTTGACCTTGAGCGGCTGTATCGGAACCTGGGGCATTGCCCCGCAAAGCAAGACGCTGCAAGCCAATACCCTGACCACCGATGAGGCGATCCGCGAGGCCGCCCGTGATGCCCACTGGCCTGACCAGCAGTGGTGGCGCGCCTATGGCGATCCACAACTCGACCGCTGGATCGCCCTGGCCGTGCAGGGCAGCCCCAACATTGCCATGGCCGCCGCCCGGGTGCGCGAGGCCAAGGCCATGGCCGGGGTGGTCGAATCGGCCGAGAAACTCCAGGTCAACGGCGACGCCACCCTCAAGCGCCACAACTGGCCCGAAGACCAGTTCTACGGCCCCGGCGCGCTGTCGGGTGCCAACACCTGGGACAACAATGCGGCGCTGGGCTTCAGCTACGCCCTGGACCTCTGGGGCCGCGAGCGCAATGCCAGCGAACAGGCCGTGGACATGGCCCACATGAGCGCGGCGCAGTTGCGCCAGGCCCAGCTGGAGCTGCAGAACAACATCGTCAAGGTGTACATCCAGCTCTCCCTGCACTTTGCCCAGCGCGACATCGTCAAGGCCGAGCTTGAGCAACAGGAGCAGATCCTGGCCCTGGCCGAGCGGCGCCTGGCCGGTGGCATCGGCACCCACTTCGAGGTCAGCCAGGCACAGACACCGCTGCCGGAAACCCATCGCCAGCTCGACGCCCTCAACGAAGAGATCGCCCTGGCGCGCAACCAACTCGCGGCACTGGCCGGCAAGGGCCCGGGGGAGGGCGCGCAGCTGCAGCGGCCAAGCCTGACCCTGGGCGCGCCGCTGAAACTGCCGTCGGCCCTGCCGGCCGAACTGGTCGGCCAACGCCCTGACGTGGTCGCCAGCCGCTGGCAGGTGGCTGCGCAAGCGCGCGGTATCGACGTTGCCCATGCCGGCTTCTTTCCCAATGTCGACCTGGTCGGCGGGCTTGGCTTCATGGCCACCGGCGGCGGGCCACTGGAGTTTCTGACCGGGCGCAAGTTCAACTACAACGTGGGCCCGGCGATCAGCTTGCCGGTGTTCGACGGGGGGCGTCTGCGCTCGCAACTGGGCGTGGCGTCGGCGGGCTACGACATCGCCGTGGCACGCTACAACCAGACCGTGGTCGAGGCGCTCAAGGGCATCTCCGATCAGTTGATCCGCCGCGAGTCGATGCACGAGCAGCAGCATTTTGCCGCCGAGTCGGTGGCCTCGGCGCAGAAGACCTACGACATCGCCATGATCGCTTTCCAGCGCGGCCTGACCGATTACCTCAACGTGCTCAACGCCCAGACCCTGTTGTTCCGCCAGCAGCAGATCCAGCAGCAGGTCCAGGCCGCACGCCTGACCGCCCATGCCGAACTGGTCACCGCCCTGGGCGGCGGGCTGGGGGCTGGCCGCGATGTGCCGGATGAAGGCAAGCAAGCCGCGCCCAGCACACCTGCCACCCTGGCAATCTTCGATAAACCGGACCACGCCGAATGAGCGCCATGACGCTGCCGTTTCGCTGGCTGGCCAGCCTTGAGTGGCGCCGCGGGTTCTTCGAGTGGGCGCGCACCGACGGTGTCACCTGGGTGTATATCTTCAAGGTGCTGAGCGCGGCGTTCCTCACCTTGTGGCTGGCCATGCGCCTGGAGTTGCCGCAGCCGCGCACGGCGATGATCACCGTGTTCATCGTGATGCAGCCGCAGAGCGGGCACGTGTTCGCCAAGAGCTTCTGGCGGCTGCTGGGCACCCTGGCCGGTTCGTCGATGATGGTGGCGCTGATCGCGCTGTTCCCGCAGAACACCGAGCTGTTCTTGCCCAGCCTGGCACTGTGGGTAGGCCTGTGCTCGGCCGGCGCCATGCGCTACCGCACCTTCCGCGCCTATGGTTTCGTGCTGGCCGGGTACACCGCGGCAATGGTCGGCCTACCCGCACTGGAACACCCGGACGGGGCGTTCATGGCCGCCGTGTGGCGGGTGCTGGAAATCTCCCTGGGTATCCTCGTCTCGACCCTGGTCAGCGCCGCGATTCTGCCGCAGTCGGCCAGTGCGGCCATGCGCAACGCCCTGTACCAGCGCTTCGGTGTGTTCGCAGGTTTCGTCGCCGAGGGCCTGCGCGGCGACAGCCAGCGTGATCGCTTCGAGAGCAGCAACGTTCGCTTTGTGGCCGAGGCAGTGGGCCTGGAAAGCCTGCGTAACGTCACCGCCTTTGAGGACCCGCACATGCGCCGCCGCAATGGCCGGCTGGGGCGCATGAACAGCGAGTTCATGGCCATCACCACGCGCTTCAACGCCTTGCACCAGTTGCTTGAGCGCCTGCGTTCGCGCGGGCCATTGCAGATCGTCACCGCCATCGAGCCTGGTCTTTCGGCCCTGGCCGAACTGCTCGATGCCTATGCCGGCCGCGCCCTGACCGACGCTGATGCGGTGCGCCTGGCCGAGCAACTGGCGGCCTACAAGGAAAGCCTGCCGGAGCGGGTGCGCAGCCTGCGTGCGGCGTATGTCGAAACCGGGCCGAGCGATGCCGACCTGCTGGATTTCCACACCGCCTACGAGCTGCTCTATCGCTTTGTCGACGACATGCACAACTACGCCCAGACCCACGCCTCGCTGACCGAGCACAACCATGCCCGCGAGCAGTGGGACGAGCCCTATGTGGCACAGACCAACTGGATGGTGTCGCTGGCCGCCGGTGTGCGCGCCGCCTTCATCCTGCTGGTGCTGGGCAGCTTCTGGATCGCCACGGCGTGGCCGAGTGGGGCAATGATGACCCTGATCGCCGCCGCCACCGTGGGCTTGTCGGCGGCCACGCCCAACCCCAAGCGCATGTCGTTCCAGATGGCCTGCGGCACCTTGTTCGGCGCCTTCGTGGGCTTTTTCGAGACCTTCTTCGTCTTCCCCTGGATCGATGGCTTTGCATTGCTCTGCCTGGTGCTGGCGCCGGTGTTCGTGCTCGGCGCCTTCCTTGCCTCGCGCCCGGCCTATGCCGGCTACGGCCTGGGGTTGCTGATCTTCTTTGCCACCGGCTCGGTGCCCGACAACCTGACCATCTACAACCCCTACAACTTCATCAACGACTACATCGCCATGGTCATCGGCATGCTGGTCTGCGCCGCCGCCGGGGCGATCATCCTGCCGCCCAACAGCCGCTGGATGTGGAGTCGCCTGGAACTGGACCTGCGGGGCCAGGTGCTGTTCGCCATCAGCGGTCGCTTGCGCGGCCTGGGCTCGGGTTTCGAGAGCCGTACCCGCGACCTGCTGCACCAGGCCTATGGCCTGGCTGCCGGCAAGCCCCAGGTGCAGAGCAATCTGCTGCGCTGGATGTTCCTGGTGCTGGAGGTGGGGCACGCGATCATCGAGCTGCGCAAAGAGCAGGCGATCCTGCCGGTGCACCCGTGCTATGCCGAGTCCCAGCCCTGGCGCCAGGCCATCCGGGTGATGGGCCGGGCGCTGGCGCGGTTGTTCATGCAACCGAGCGCGAGCAATCACGAACGTGCCCTGGTGGCGGTGGACCATGCCATTAGCCGCGTGCAGGCCACCGACGAACCCTTTGCCCGCCACTTTGACACCTCGGCCCTGCGCCGGGTGCAGAGCTACCTGCACTTCATCCGTACTTCGCTGCTCGACCCCCAGTCGCCGCTGGCCGCCCTGGCCCCGGCCCAAGGACTGTCCCATGCCCCGTGAAATCGCCTTCCATGGCGTGTACATGCCCACCATGACCTTGATGTTCCTGTTCGCCGCCGGGCTTGCCTGGGGGCTGGACCGCTTCATTGCCAGCCACGATGGCTACCGCTTCTTCTGGCATCCGGCCTTGCTGCGCCTGTGCCTGTTTATCTGTTTGTTCGGTTCCATGGCCCTGACTCTCTACCGTTGAGACCCCGTTGATGAAAAAGTTTTTCAGCCTGATCGCCACCCTGCTCGTGCTGGCCGCTGCCGTGGTGATTGGTCGCCAGCTGTGGCTGCACTACATGAACACGCCCTGGACCCGGGACGGGCGGGTGCGCGCCGACATCATCAACGTTGCCGCCGACGTGCCGGGCTATGTGGTGGACGTGCCGGTGCGCGACAACCAACTGGTGAAGAAGGGCGAGGTGCTGATGCAGATCGACCCCGAGCACTACCAAGTGGCCGTCAGGCAGGCCCAGGCGTTGGTAGCCTCGCGCAAAGCCACCTGGGAAATGCGCAAGGTCAATGCCCACCGCCGTGCCGACATGGACAACCTGGTGATCTCCCGCGAGAACCGCGACGACGCCAGCAACATCGCCAACTCTGCCCTGGCCGATTACCAGCAGGCCCAGGCGCAACTGGCGGCGGCCGAGCTGGACCTCAAGCGCACGACGATCCTGGCCACGGTCGATGGCTACGTGACCAACCTCAACGTGCACCGTGGCGACTACGCGCGTACAGGCGAGCCGAAGATGGCGGTGGTCGATAAGGATTCGTTCTGGGTGTATGGCTTCTTTGAAGAAACCAAGCTGCCGCGGGTAAAGGTGGGCGATCAGGCCGAGTTGCAGATGATGAGTGGCGAGATGCTCAAGGGGCATGTGGAGAGCATTTCCCGCGGCATCTACGACCGCGACAACCCGGAGAGCCGCGAGCTGATCGCGGACGTGAACCCCACCTTCAACTGGGTGCGCCTGGCCCAGCGGGTGCCGGTGCGGATTCACATTGACGACGTGCCGGAAGGGTTCTTGCTGGCGGCGGGCATGACCTGCACCGTGGTAGTCAAGGCCCTGTAGGAGCGGGCTTGCCCCGCGATAGCGATCGTCCTGCTCTATCGCATCGCGGGGCAAGCCCGCTCCAACAGCGGTGTATTTTCAGGCGCTGCGCGAATCCACCAATACCGGGCATTGGACCTGGTCGATCACTTTGTTGCTGATCGACGGGTCCAGCAGTCGGCCCAGCCGGTTCAGGTGGCGGTGGCCCATGATGATCAATGCGCAATCAATCGCCCTGGCCTGGGAAACGATCGCCGCCACCGGCTCGTCCGGCACCAGCACGCCCTCGCACTCGAAGCCCCACGCCCGTATCTGCTCCAGCGCCTGTTGAATCGCCGCGTTGGCATGGCGCTGTTCATCGGTCGCCGCCGGATACTCCTGCGCCTCGTAGGCGGTCACCCGCTCCAGCGCAAAGGCGCTGTCGACCGCCAGCACGACCTGCAACAGGTGCCTGTCCGGCAGGCAATACTGCCGGGCCAGCGCCAGCAATCCGTACGAAGCGCTGGAACCGTCAATGGCGATCAACACGGGACTGAGCATGCAGAGCCTCCACAGGGCAGGGGGTAGCCGGCCATTGTTGGTCAATCCCGCGCCCGGATAAATGGCCTGGCACGCACTGTGTAGTTGTGTCTGGCGCAACGCGTCGGCCGCCGCCGAACTGTTAACATTGCGCGTTATTCACCCTCGCTGATGGATGCCTGGCACATGCAGATCCCGGATATGAACCTGTTGGTCGCCCTCGATGCGCTGCTCGACGAAGGCAGTGTGGTGGGCGCGGCGCGGCGCATGAACCTGAGCCCTGCCGCCATGAGCCGGACCCTGGGGCGCATTCGTGAAGCCATCGGCGATCCGATCCTGGTCCGCGCCGGCCGCGGCCTTGTGCCGACGCCCCGGGCCCTGGCCCTGCACGAGCAGGTAAGGGGGCTGGTGGAGCAGGCGGGGCTGGTGTTTCGCAGCCGCGAAGAAGTCGACCTGGCCTCCCTGGACCGCGCCTTCAACATCCGCACCAACGACTTGTTCATCGCCCTGTATGGCGCCCAGTTGCTCAGCGCCATGCATGAGCAGGCGCCTCGCACCGTGCTGCGTTTTGTGCCGGAAAGCGGCGGTGACGACGATGCGGTACTGCGCGACGGGCGCACCGACCTGATTGTCAGTTCCACCATCGACCTTGGGCCGGAGATCAAGGTGCAGAGCCTGTTTCAGACCATCTACGTGGGGCTGGCACGGCAGGATCACCCGATCTTCGAGGCCGAGATCACCCCTGAGCGTTTTGCCGCCTATCCGCAGATCAGTGTGTCGCGCCGTGGCCGTGCCAACGGCCCGATCGACGCCGAGTTGTCCAATTACAAGGTGCAGCGCCGCGTGGCGTTGATCACGCCGAGTTTTCATTCAGCGATGTTTTCCCTGCCCGACTCCGACCTGCTGTTGCCCATGCCGGCCAATATCCTCAACAGCGTGACCAAGCTCGGCTTGCCGCTGCGCTCGTTCCGCATTCCCCTGCCGCTCGAGCGGGTGAACGTGATGCAGGCCTGGCACCCGCGGTTTGACAACGACCCGGCCCACCGCTGGCTGCGGCAAACCCTCAAGGCCTGTTGTAGCGAGAATCCTTGAGGCGCGGATTGCGTTTGCTGCACTAGTAAACTGCCAATATGTCAGTTTTCGTCAACATTCCCACTTCTTAGACTTCTGCCGGTAGTTGTTCACCCCCGGAGATGTCTTACATGAGTTCGCTGACTGCGCTGCCCGCAGCTGTCGCACCTGCACCGGTCGCCACCCCCGCAGCACCCGCGGCATTTGGCCTGCGCATTGTGGTGGGGTTGCTCGGTGTGTTGCTGGCGGTGCTCTGCGCCGGCCTCAACGAAATGGTCACCAAGGCGTCGCTGGCCGATATCCGTGGCGCGATGTTCATCGGCGCCGACGAAGGTGCCTGGCTGATTGCCGTGTATGCGGCGGCCTCGGTGTCGGCCATGGCGTTTTCGCCGTGGATGGCCGCGACCTTTTCCCTGCGCCGCTTCACCCTCTGCGCCATCGGCGCCTTTGCCCTGCTCGGGCTGCTGCAGCCCTATGCGCCGAACCTCTCCAGCCTGATGCTGCTGCGGACCCTGCAAGGCCTGGCCTCCGGGGCGTTGCCGCCGATGCTGATGAGTGTCGCGCTGCGCTTTCTGCCACCGGGGATCAAAGTCTACGGCCTGGCCGGCTACGCCCTGACCGCCACCTTCGGGCCTAACCTGGGCACGCCGCTGGCGGGCCTGTGGACCGAGTACGTGGGCTGGCAGTGGGCGTTCTGGCAGATCATCGCGCCGTCGCTGGTGGCCATGGCCTGCGTGGCCTGGGGACTGCCCCAGGACCCGCTGCGCCTGGAGCGTTTCAAGCAGTTCGACTGGCGCGGCCTGCTGCTCGGCTTGCCGGCCATCTGCGCGTTGGTGGTCGGCCTGACCCTGGGGGATCGCATGGGCTGGTTCAACTCGCCCTTGATCTGCTGGCTGCTCGGCGGTGGCCTGGTACTGCTGGTGCTGTTCATGGTCAACGAATGGTCCGAGCCGTTGCCGTTCTTCAAGTTGCAGATGCTCAAGACCCGCAACCTGACCCACGCGCTGGTGACCCTGTGTGGGGTGCTGATCGTGCTCACGGCGGTGATCATCATTCCGTCGAGCTTCCTTGCCCAGATCCAGGGCTATCGGCCGGCACAGACCGGCCCGCTGATGTTGCTGGTGGCCGGTCCGCAGCTGCTGGCGCTGCCGCTGGTGGCGGCGCTTTGCAATATCCGCGCGGTGGATTGCCGCTGGGTGCTGGCGGCAGGCCTTGGCCTGCTGGCGCTGTCGTGCTGGGCCGGTACCCAGCTCACCAGTGTGTGGATCCGCGACAACTTCTACTTGCTGCAAGCCCTGCACATCTTCGCCCAGCCCATGGCCGTGCTGCCGCTGCTGATGCTCGCCACCGGCGGCATGACGCCCCAGGACGGCCCCTTCGCCTCGGCCTGGTTCAACACCGTCAAGGGCCTGGCCTCGGTGGTGGCGGCCGGTCTGATCGAGGCGTTGACCACCGTGCGGCGGCACTTTCATTCCAACAACCTGGTGGACAGCCTCGGCAATTCACCCCTGACCGACGAGGGTGCGGCAGGGCTTGCCCGGCGCATTCACGACCAGGCGCTGGTGCTGACCAGTGCCGACCTCTACCTGTGCATGGCGCTGCTGGCGCTGGCGCTGATTCTGCTGATTCCGTTTGTGCCGACCCGGATCTACCCGCCGCGTGCCGTGGCCTGACGAACTTGTGAAGTGAGAAAAACAACATGACGTTGAACAACACTCGAAAAACCGCCTTGATCGCCGCCGTGCTGGTGCTCGCTGTGGGCGCAGGCGTACTGCTGCTGTCGGGCAATGCCCGTGAGCAATCGACCAACGATGCCTACGTGTCGGCCGACTACACCGTGGTGGCGCCCAAGGTCTCGGGCTTTATCAAGCAAGTGCTGGTGGCGGACAACGAGCAGGTCAAGGCCGGGCAGTTGCTGGCGCTGATCGATGATCGCGACTACCAGGCCGCACTGGCCGCCGCCGAGGCCCAGGCGCTGATGTCGCGGGCGCAGAAGCAGAACGCCAGGGCAACGCTGGAGCGTCAGGCCTCGCTGATCGCCCAGGCCCAGGCGGCGGTGGCGGCCGATGAAGCGCAGCTGGCCTTCGCCAACCATGAACTGACTCGTCACAGCCGCCTGGCCGAGCAGGGCGCGGGCACGGTGCAGAACGCCCAGCAGGCTCGCAGCCGCGTCGACCAGGCCCGGGCCCGACTGGCCAACTCCAGCGCCGCGCTGGCGGCGGCGCGCAAGCAGATCGACATACTCAACGCCCAGCTTGACGCTGCGCAAGGCAGCCTGCAGCAAGCCCAGGCCAGCCTTGAACGGGCGCGCCTGGATGTGTCCTACACACGCATCGTCGCGCCCATCGACGGCATGGTCGGCGAGCGTGCGCTGCGCGTCGGCGCCTATGTAAACCCCGGTGCCCGGCTGCTGTCGGTGGTACCCCTGGCCCAGGCCTATGTGGTGGCCAACTTCCAGGAAACCCAACTGACCCACGTGCAACCCGGCCAGCCGGTGAACATCAGCGTCGACACCTTTTCCGGTGAGCGTCTGCACGGCCATGTGCAGAGTCTGGCACCGGCTACCGGGGTGACCTTTGCCGCCATCAAGCCGGACAACGCCACCGGCAACTTCACCAAGGTGGTGCAGCGCATTCCGGTGAAGATCGTCTTCGACGCCGACCAGCCGTTGCTTGAGCGCCTGCGGGTAGGCATGTCGGTGGTGGCGACCATCGACACCGAAGCCAAGGTGTTCGCTGCCAACGAGGTCAGTGCCCGATGAAACAGGCCTTCACGCTTTCGCCATTGCTGCTGGGCCTGCTGCTCGGCGGCTGCACCCTGGGGCCTGATTTCAGCGCACCCGACACCCAGGCGCCGGCCGCCTGGGCAGCGTTGCAACAGACTGCGGCGCCAAGCCAGCCCGAAGAAGGCGCACTGCAACAGCGCTGGTGGGACAGTTTCGATGACCCGCTCCTGACCGAACTGATCGAGCAGGCCAGCCAGCGCAACCTCGACCTGCAAATGGCCAGCGCCCGCCTGCTGCAAAGTCGGGCCGTGCGCCAGAGCATCGCTGCCGAGCAAACCCCGGCGGTGGATCTGGGGGCCGGCTACAGTCGTGCCCGCAACAGTGCCGAAGGGCTCAATGACCCGTCCGGCAAGAGCGGCAAGTCGGCGTTCAGCCTCTGGCAAGGCGACCTTGCGGCCAGTTGGGAACTCGATTTGTGGGGGCGGGTGCGCCGCCAGGTGGAGGAGGCCGATGCGGGGGTTCAGGTGGCCGAAAATGATCGGCGCGGCGTGTTGTTGTCGCTGCTGGCCGACACTGCGGGCAACTACATTCAGCTGCGCGCGGTGCAGCACACCCTGGCGGTCACCCGCGACAACCTGGAGGTGGCGCGGCACAGCCTGCGGCTGTCGCAGATGCGCTTGAACGACGGTGTCGCCACCGCCCTTGACGTGGCCCAGGCCTCGGCCCAGGTGGCGTCGATCGAAGCGCGCCTGCCGCTGCTCGACGATCGCCAGGCCCAGTTGATCAATGCCTTGAGTCTGTTGCTGGCCGAGCCACCGCGCCGTTTGCAGGCGCGTCTGTTGCCCTCGGCGCAGATGCCGGCGCCGCAGCAACGCTTCGCCATTGGCGTGCCGTCGGAACTGGCCCAGCGCCGTCCCGATATCCGCCAGGCCGAAGCGCAGTTGCATGCGGCCACCGCCAGCATCGGCGTGGCCAAGGCGGACTTCTACCCGAGCATTCGCCTGTCGGGCAACCTCGGTTTGCAGTCGCTGCAACTGGCCGATTTTGGCAGTTGGGATGCACGCCGCTTTGCCATTGGCCCACAGTTGAGCCTGCCGATTTTCGAGGGTGGGCGCTTGACCGGGGTGCTCAAGTTGCGCGAGGCGCAGCAGCAGGAAGCGGCCTTGCACTACCAGCAAGTGGTGTTGCGCGCCTGGCATGAGGTTGACGATGTGTTGCGCCTGTACAACGCCAGTCAGCTGCGGCGTGACCTGCTCGCCGAAGCCGTGCGCCAGAACCGTATCGCCCTGGAGACCGCCCAGCGCCAATACGTCGAAGGGGCGGTGGATTTCCTCAATGTGCTCAGCGTGCAGGGCGCGTTGCTGGCCAGCGAAGAACAGTGGGTTGAAAGCTCGGCGGCGGTGTCCCAGGCCCTGGTCGGCTTGTACAAGTCACTCGGCGGAGGCTGGCAGGCGTTCGACCTGCCTGCCACCGCAGCGCTTACAACGGACGGCTGAGGCCGAAGCGCTTTTTCAGCACCGTGTCCAGCAAGCTGCGCGGCAGCCAGCGGGCCATCAGCGGCAGCGCGCGGCTGCCGTTGCCCAGGCGTACCAGTGACGGCGTGGGCTGTTTGTTCACGGCGCCGAGCAGGCCCTGGGCGAATGCCGTGGCCGTGGTGGGGTGGTCCTGGGAGGCGCGGGCGCGGGCGTGAACCTGTTCGCGCAGCGGCCACCACGGCGAGTCGGCGGCCAGCACCTGTTCGGCCTGGGTTTGCGCGTTGTCGGCAAACTGCGTGGCAATGGCCCCGGGTTGCACTTCCATCACGCGGATACCGAAGGGCGCCAGTTCCAGGCGCAGGGCGTCGCTCAGCGCATGCACCGCAGCCTTCGAGGCACAGTAGGCCCCGGCAAACGGGGTGACCAGCACGCCCGACACGCTGCCGATGTTCACCACCAGGCCTTTGTTGCGGCGCAGTGCCGGGAACAGCGCGCGGGTCACGCCGACCAGTGCGAACACGTTGGTTTCAAACTGCCGCTGCATCGCCTCCACGCCGCCATCGAGCAGCGGGCCCATGGCGCCGTAGCCGGCGTTGTTGATCAGAATATCGAGTCCGTTGTGCTCGGCTTCGATCTCCTCGCTCAGGCGATGCAGGGTCTGGGCATCGTTGACGTCCAGCTGGCGCGCCTTGAAGCCGGCCGCCTCCAGCCGTGTGACGTCTTCGGCTTTGCGGGCCGTGGCCCAGACCTGGTGACCGGCGTCCTTGAAACTGTCGGCCAGGGCGCGGCCGATGCCGCTGGAACAACCGGTGATGAGCACGATGGGCATGAGTTGGACCTGATGATCGGCGAAGGTGGGTCGATCATACGGTAGCCCGGGGGAGAAATGGTTCATCACTGGATTTTCGGGAAAGTTTGGCTTGGCTTGGGTGGCGGTGGCGGTGGCGGTGGCGGTGGCGGTGGCGGTGGGGAGCTTATCCATTTTGTGTGGTGGGGCCACTGGCCCCTTCCGCCCTTACGGCGGCTTACTTTTTTTCAGTCGAAAAAAAAAGTAAGCAAAAAATTCTTGCCCCACCAGGGGCCCTGCGCTTCGCTCCGGGTCCCCTCGCTACGGTGTCGTTACGGGGCATTGCGAGCTACGAGTTGCAAGCAACTCTACGCTTCGCAACTTCGGCATTCGCCGAAGGCGCTGCGCGCTAGCCCCTCCACGACACCTCCGTTCGGCCCTTCTGGTTAACGGGGCGGGTGGATCAAGATCAAGAGCACAATTCGCTGCGCTCTTGCTTTTGGACCACGGTGGGTCAGTAAACACAGCTTTTGCTTTTGCTTTTGCTTTTGCTTTTGATCTTGCTTTTGATCTACCTGCCCCGTTAACCAGAAGGGCCGAGCGTAGGTGTCGTGTAGGGGTGAGTGCGAAGCACCTTCGGCGTTAGCCGAAGTCGCGAGACGTAGACTTGGCGAAGCAAGTCGTAGGCCGCGATACCCCGTAGCGACACCGGAGTGAGGGGACCCGGAGCGAAGCGTAGGGCCCCTGGTGGGGCGAGAATTTTTTGCTTACTTTTTTTTCGACTGAAAAAAAGTAAGGCGCCGTAAGGGCGCAAAGGTGACTCAGCGCCGCCTTGGCAAACGGATAAGCCCGCAGCACTAAAAGCCACAAAACCACAAAACCACAAAACCACAAAACCACAAAACCACAAAGAACATCAAACCCGTAAATCCGTGAAGAACCGAAAAAATCCTAGTTGGCGAAGCTGCCCTGCAACTGCTCGGCACGAAACTCCAGCGATTGCGGCCGGTAACCCGAGCGCAGCGGCGGCAGGGGCAGGCAGTCGCTCCAGTCGGCGCCGGGTTGCAGTTCGCCGGGGCCCCGGTAGCGGGGGGCGCTGTAGGTGTTTTCGTTGAGGTTGACACTATCGCCGGGGGTGTAGGCGGCGATGCGCCAGCGCACGCTCAGCATCGGTACGTCGTTGCCGTTTTTCATGCTGACGCGCAGGGGGCGGTCGGCGGGGCAGGTGTCGGGGGCATAGGCAACGCGCAGGTCCAGGCGTGCCAGTTGATAGGCTTCGCGGTTGTCCTGCCAGATCACCCAGAGTGCGACCAGGCCCAGGCCGAACACGGCCGAGAGTGAGATGGGCAGAGCTTTGGCCGGGTAGCGCAACAGCAGTACCAGCCAGGTGAGAACGAGCAGGGCGCCGATGATCATGGGCGAGGCCTTGGGTCAGGAAGAGCCTTTATCCTAACTGCAAACGTTCGCGGGGCAAGCCCGCTCCTGCAAAACTGCAGGAGCGGGCTTGCCCCGCGAAGGCCTCGGTTACTGCGCGATGGTCTTGATCGAGATCCCGCGCTCCAGCGGCGTCGAGCGGCCGTAGACGTCCTCGAATCGCTCGATGTCGTCTTCACCCAGGTAGCTGCCCGACTGCACTTCGATGATCTCCAGCGGGATCTTGCCCGGGTTGCGCAGGCGATGCACCGAGGCGATCGGGATGTAAGTGGACTGGTTCTCGGTGAGCAGGAACACGTTCTCGTCGCAAGTGACTTCTGCGGTGCCCGATACCACGATCCAGTGCTCGGCGCGGTGGTGGTGCATCTGCAGCGACAGGCAGGCACCCGGCTTGACGGTGATGTGCTTGACCTGGAAGCGGCCGCCCATGTCTACCGAGTCGTAGGAACCCCACGGCCGGTACACCTCGCAGTGGTTCTGGGTTTCGCTGCGGCCCTGTTCGTTGAGGGTGTTGACCAGTTGCTTGACGCCCTGGACCTTGTCCTTGTGGGCAATCATCATCGCGTCCTTGGTCTCGACCACCACGATGTTCTCAAGGCCGATCACCGACACCAGCTTGCCGTTGCCGTGGATCATGCAGTTGCGGCTGTCCTGCACCACCACGTCGCCCTTGGTGACGTTGCCGTTGGTGTCTTTCTCGTGCACCTCCCACAACGACGACCAGCAACCCACGTCGCTCCAGCCGGCGCTCAGCGGCACCACGCAGGCGTGCTGGGTCTTTTCCATCACGGCGTAGTCGATGGAGTTGTCCGGGCAGCAGGCGAAGGTGGCGTCGTCGATGCTCAGGTTGTCGCCGTCTTCCTGGCTGCGCTCCAGGGTCAGCAGGCAGGTGTCGTAGATGTCCGGGTCGTGCTTTTTCAGCTCTTCGAGGAAGCGGCTGGCGCGGAACAGGAACATGCCGCTGTTCCAGAAGTAGCCACCGGCCTGGACGAACTCGTTGGCGCGTTTTTCATCCGGCTTCTCGACGAACTGGGCCACCCGGCTGACGCCTTCGGGCAGCAGCGCGTCCTGGCTCGACTTGATGTAGCCATAGCCGGTTTCCGGCTTGGTCGCCGGAACACCGAACAGCACCATTTCGCCGCGCTCGGCAGCCACCGTGGCCAGAGCCAGGGCGCGCTGCAGGGCTTTGTGGTCGTCGATCACGTGGTCGGCCGGCAGCACCAGCATCAACTCGTCACGGCCTTCGTTGACCAGCTTCATCGCAGCCAGGGCCACGGCCGGGGCGGTGTTGCGGCCGAAGGGTTCGAGCAGGATGGCCTGGGTTTCGAGTTTCAGGTTGTCCAGTTGCTCGTTGACGATGAATTTGTGGTCCTTGTTGCAGACCACGATCGGGGTCTCCATGCCCTCGAACACCAGGCGTGAGAGGGTCTGCTGGAACAGGGTGTGTTCGCCGGTCAGGGCCAGGAACTGTTTAGGGAATTGCTTGCGCGACAAGGGCCACAGACGCGAACCGCTGCCGCCGGACAGGATGACTGGAATCATGGGAGTTCTCCGAAGTTTGAAATGGGCAGTTGATTAACGGGTCGAGACCGGGCGTTTGACCCAGACCGGCGAGAGGCTGTTGCCGGATCCGGTGACGTAGAGTACCGCTGCTTCGCCGCGCTCCAGCGCTACGGGCTTCAGATCGCTGACTTTGTTGTCGCCTTTATACAGGGCCAGGCTGACCTTGACCGGATTGATTTCACGCTCGCCACGGGCCTTGGCGGCCACCGGCTTGACCACTTCGGTCTTGCCGTCGGCGGTTTTCAGGGTCAGGGCCTGGTCGCTGAGATTCTGTACCCGCACCAGGGATTTCTGCTTGTTCTTGAACGGCGGCTCTTCAACCAATTGCGGCGCGCCCGCGGCGTTGTTGACCAGGGTGTAGTAGTGGTCGGAGGCGAGCTTGACCGGCAGGCTCTGGCTGCCGACCTTGGCGCTGTAGTCGCCTTGTGGCATGAAGCTGAAATCGCTGCTGGCCTGGGCCGCAACGGCGTCGATCCGGGTGTTGCCGACGCTGGCGTCGACGGTCTGGTTGCTGGCGTTGTAGATACGCACGAAGGTCGAGCCTTTCGGCGCGCTGGGGCCGTAGAGGGCGGCGTCGGCGCCGGCATAGGCCTGCAGGGAGAGCAGACTCAGACCTGCGGCCAGGGCGCAGGCTTTGGCGATGCGTTGCTTGGTAGTGTGCAAGGTCATGGGTGTTTCCTCTTCAGTTTTGCGTCCGGGTGGACGACAGAGCCAGGTCTTGGTTGGCAGTTCGGGTTTTCTTCAGCTGGGCGATCCACTGCGGGTCGAAATCGCTCAGGTCGTTTTTCATTGGCAGATAGCGTTCCGGGAACTCCCAGATCAGCACTTGCGGGGCGCTGCTCTTGAAGGCGTCGCTTTGCAGGTACTTGAGCATCGGCAGCAGCGGGCCATGGCCGTCTTCGGCGTAATTGACCACGTCGCTGCGCAGCGCCTGCTGCAGCGCACCGAGGAAGTTCCAGTGCGGGTTGGCGCTGTAGCTGGTGCCCACCAGCGCCACCGGGATTTCGCTGTCGGCGAACAGCGCGTCGCCGCTGTCGGCGGCACTGTCGGCCGGGCGGGTGCTGCGCGTCTGGAGGGTGTCGGGTGCGGGCAGGAGGTTGCTGAACAGCGGGTCCAGTGGCAGGAAGTTGGTCAGGTCGCCCTTGTACTGCTCGGCCGGACGCTGCTCGGTGACGAACACCTGCGGCTCACCATTGAGCAGGTTCTGGCGATTGACCGCTTCGGCCAGGTGCTGGGCCACCACTTCGGCACCCATGGGCGTCCAGTGGGTGTCGGTGCGCAGGAATACCTGGCCTCGGGCCTTGGCGCTTTGCAGCGGTGCCAGCAGGTCGGGGGCGAACACGCCGGCCTGGCGGGCCTGGGCGTGGAACTCGTTGTACAGGTCGTTGTGCAGCGAGGCCGGGGTCTGTTCGCCCAGGTACTCGCTATACAGCCGCGCCTTGGCCGGCACGATCGCCAGCACCAGCTGTACACCGCGCTGGTGCAGGGTGTCGCGCACCCCGCGGATCAGTGCCAGGTTTTCCTGCTCGAACTGGTCGCTACCGGCGACGGGCTTGAACTCTTCGTCACTGAACAGCCATTGCTCGCGGCCCAGCACGACACCGGGACGGCCTTCGTTGAACAGCTTGAAGTCCAGCGCCGCCCAGAGGTTGGTGCCGATGCGCTTGAGCGGGAATTGCTCGTCGTAGTAGGTCTCGGCGGCCTTGGCCAGCTTGCCGTCGAGCACGCTCATTTGCGCGGTGCGCTGGAAGCTGCCCAGGCCGCCCAGCGACCAGATGCCCAGGCCCAGCAGCAAAGCCAGGAACAGCAGCGAGTAGAGTTTGCGTAATGATCGGGTCATGGTCGGCCCCTCAGAACTGGAAGTAGAGGAACGGCGAGTAGCTTTGCGCCGAGAGCTTGAGGATCGAGGCAACGAACAGCAGCAGTACCAGGGCACGGGTCAGGTACAGGCCCCAGTCCAGGCTGATGCTGCCGTCGGCGTGCACGGCCACCGGGTGGGCCTTGGCCGAGGGCCTGGCGTTGCGGTAGAAGTCGCGCAGGCCGAAGAAGGCCAGGGTGGCGTAGGCCACGACCAGGGTTGCCACTTGCAGGCTGGTGAGGTTGGCGCGGTTGAGTTCCGACAGCTGCCAGTCACCGAAGCTGAACATGGCGCCGTACATGCGACCTGCCACGTGAAGGTTTTCGGCGCGGAAGATCACCCAGCCGACGACCACCAGCAGGAAGGTGAAGGCCCACTTGACCGGGTTGAAGCGTTGCGGGTTGGTGTCCAGGCCCAGGGCCCGCTCGATGGCCAGCCACATGCCGTGCCAGGCACCCCAGATGATGTAGGTGAAGTTGGCGCCGTGCCACAGGCCGCCCAGCAGCATGGTCAGGAACAGGTTGCGGTAGGTGGCGAAGGTGCCGCCGCGGTTGCCGCCCAGGGTGATGTACAGGTAGTCGCGCAGCCAGGTCGACAGGCTGATGTGCCAGCGCCGCCAGAACTCGGTGATCGACTGGCTGATGTAAGGCTGCTTGAAGTTTTCCATGAAGCGGAAACCCATCATCAGGCCCAGGCCGATGGCCATGTCGCTGTAGCCGGAGAAGTCGAAGTACAGCTGCGCGGTGTAGGCCAGGGCGCCGAGCCAGGCGTCACCCGTGGTCGGGTTCTGCAGGGCAAAGCAGTGGTCGGCGACCACCGCCAGGGTGTCGGCGATGAACACCTTCTTGATGAATCCCTGCATGAACCGCGTGCAGCCCTCGGAGAACTTGTCGAGGGTGTGGGTGCGGTGGTTGAACTGGTCGGCCAGGTCGCGAAAGCGCAGCACGGGGCCGGCGATCAGGTGCGGGAAGATCGCCACGAACGCGGCGAAGTCGATCAGGTTGCGGGTGGCCGGGGTGTCGCCGCGGTACACGTCGATGATGTAGCTGATCGACTCGAAGATGTAGAACGAGATACCGATCGGCAGCAGCACATGGGTCAGGATGAACGGCTCAAGCCCGTAGCTGGTCATGATCGCGTTGATGCTGTCGACACCGAAGTTGGCGTACTTGAAGTAGCCCAGGATGCACAGGTCGACCACCACCCCGAGCAGCAGCCAGCGCTGGGCCGGCTTGGTGCGCACACCGGCGGCGCCGACTTTCAGTCCGATCCAGTAGTTCCACAGGGTGACCGCAGCGAACAGGGCAAGAAAATCCACCCGCCACCAGGCGTAGAAGAGGTAGCTGGCCAGCAGTAACAGTGCGTTGCGGTAGCGTTGCCCGCTCAGGTAGTACAAGCCGAGAAAGATCGGCAGGAACAGGAACAGGAACACATTGGACGAAAACACCATCCCGATCTCTCCTTGTCGTTATTCATATGGATGTAGGAGCGGGCTTGCCCCGCGATTGCGTCGTGTCAGGAAAGGCGCTATCGCGGGCAAGCCCGCTCCCACAGGGGTCTATTTCTTCTGCGTGGCTTGCGGGTCGTAGACCCGGGTCAGGTCGCCGCCCAGGCGAAAGCTCTTGAACGGTTGCATGTCGTGTTTTTTCTCCAGCGCATCGGCGTTGCAGCGGTAGAGGCTGCACCAGGGTTCAAGCCAGGCGTATTTGCTGTCGATTTTCAGGTCGTGCATGTTCTGCTTCTCGCCGTTCTTGCGCTGGAACGCACTCGGGTCCTCGGCTCCGGACAGCACCCGGTCACCCAGGCGCTTGAGCGCGCCGTTGTTTTCCGGGCGCACATCCACGCCGTTGGCCTGGGCGAAGCTGGCGATCATCGCCAGCGGCGGCAGGGCGTAGTTGTGGTAGGCGAGGGCGCGTTGCTTGCGCTTGAGTTCGTTGGGCAAGAAGCCCTGGGCATCGACCTGGTTGGCCGCCACGCGGTACTCCTTGATGGACCAGTCGAACAGGTCGCGACGGTCGGTGGCCACGGCGGTGGCCATCACCGACCAGGCGGCCCAGTAGGAGTGGTTGTTGATCTTCTCCAGCGGCAAGTCGCTCCAGTCCTTGACCACCTGGTCGGCCAGGCGCGCGAACCATTTTTCGATCAGCTCGGCTTCTTGCTGGTGTGCCGCCAGGGGCTTGGAGTTGGAGAACTTGAGCTGCAGCCAGGAAGCACTGATGCTGCCCAGCGCCCATTTGCGCATGGACTTGCCGGTGTGGTTGTAGTCGGTGGACATCAGCGCATCGGCGCGGGCCCAGGTGCCGAGCCACGCCAGGGTGCAGTCGAGCTGCTGCGGGCGGCCGTCGCGCATGTACTGCATCACCTGCTTGCTGACGCCGCGCTCAAGGGTGGTGATGCTTGCCGTGGAGTCGCGGAAGGCTTTTTCCGAGGCCTTGTTCAGGGTGGCGCGGGCATTGTCCGAGCCTTCGTACTTGCTGCGAAACTGCAGCGTGGCGGTGTACGGTTTGGGCACCGCTTCGCACTTGTAGTCGCTGGGGCCGGTCTTGAGTTTTTCGATCCCGGCGTAGTAGCCCTGGGGCGGCACCAGCCCGGCGGCCTGCACGGCCGTGCCGAACAGCGCCAGGGTCAATGCGAGCACGAGTGGGATTGTTGTAGGAGCGGGCTTGCCCCGCGATGGCGTTTTTCCTGACGCGACGCTATCGCGGGGCAAGCCCGCTCCTACAGGGAAGTAGTTGTTCATATGCACCTCACTTGTTGCCGGCAACGTAGTTGCGTTTGCAGAGCGTGGCCTCGACCTTCTGGGTGCCGCTTTCCGGGCCCTGGACTTCTACTGCGAGCAGGGTCTGGCTGGCCCAGTCTTCGTCCTCGCGCAGTTGGAAGGCGAAGCGGCCGTCGGTGTCGGAGGTCTCGGGTTTTTCGATCTTCACGTCTTCGTGACGGCCGTTGAGGTACCAGAGGGTGGCCTGCAGGACCTTGACCGAGGTGTCCTCGAACTTGATGTCCAGCTGGTGGCGACCGTTGACCAGGTCCTTGATCACGCCACCCTTGCCGTTGACCATCAGTTCGTTCTTGCCCGGCTTGAGCGTGGCGCTGGCGTGCATTTGCGCAGGCCGGCCCTCGCAGCCGTTGTCGAGCAGGGCGAGCATCTGCCGCCAGATGGTTTCCTGGTCCAGGCGGTAGAGCGGGGAGAATTCCCAGATGAGGATCTTGGGCGGGTTGTTCTTGAAGTCGTCGCTGCCCAGGTACTGGATCATCGAGCCCTCCAGGCCACCGCCAGGGAAGGCGACGTTGAGGACGTCGGCACCGATGTACTGCTCAAGAAAGCCCGAGAAGTTGTAGTTCTTGCCGCTATGGCTGGTGCCCACCAGGGTGATCTGCGGGTTACCGCTGTCGCCGAACAGGTCGTCGCTGCCGCTTTCGCCTTTTGGTTCGGTGGTGAACTGGTCCATGTACTGCACCGCATAGCTGGTGCCGCACAGCTGCCCGGCAACGTTGTGCAGGGTGCCGGTCTTGCCCATGCGTCCGGACGTGTGGCTTTCGAATTCGCGCCGGGGAACGCCCTCGAAGGCCGGCATCTTGTGCACCGTGTCGGCGACGATTTTCGCTGCGCGCTCGGCACCATACGGCGTCCAGTGCTGGTCGCCACGGAAGTAGAAATCCTTGCCCTGGTCGGCGGCCGCCAGCTGCTCGTTGGTCAGTGGCGAGAGGTCGGGCACGTTGTAGCCCATCTTGCTGAAGCGGGCGAGCATGGCCTGGTAGTTGCCCAGGGCCTTCTCGTAGTTGAACGCGGCTTTTTCGGCTGGTTTGAGCATGTTGCGGTTCACCAGGCCCCGGGTTGGCTGGTAGACCACCACCAGCTCGACGCCGCGCGCCTTGAACGCATCGTGCAGCTGTTGCAGACGCTTGTAGCCGGCCGGGGTGGTGTTGAATTCGGTACGCAGGTCTTCGCGGGTACGGAACAGCCAGTCGCCCTGGGCCTGTACCAGGGTGGTGAAGTTTTGCTGGTAGCGGGTGGTGTAGCGGCTGGCGTCGTGGGCCTCGGGGCACAGTTGGCAGCACGGCTCGGCGGTGAAGCTCGGGGCTTGCACGGTATCGGCGCTGGCGCCGTTACTGATGGCCAGCAGGGCGGCGCTTACGCCCAGGAGTTTGATCAGGTGTGGGGTCATGTCGGGCATCCTCATTCGGCCATTTCGGTCTGGCGTTCGACCGGGTCGATCAATACGGCTTTCTGCTGGCGCACCATCAGGTCGAGAATCTCGTCCTGACGCTCACCCAGCACACCGGAAAAACTGATGCCGCTGGCCTTGCTCGGGGCCAGCATCGACACCCGGTACAGCTCCACGCTCAGCGGTGAGTCGATCGACAGCGGGCCGCTGCCGTTGGCCGCCAGCTCGCCGCCGACCACGATCAGCGAGACCTTGGTGTCGAAGGGGTCGAGGGCGATGTCGCGGTCGGTGTCGGAGAGGTCCTTGATGTGCCCGTACACGCCCACCAGGCCGTTGGCCATGGCGACGTTTTCGTACAGGCGGATGTTCACGCTGTTGCGCACGCGAATGCCGTGGCGGCGGTTGCTGATCAGCTTGTTGCCCCAGATCAGGTTGTCGCCGCTCTCGTACAAGGTGATGCCGTCGGTGTGGTTGCGGTAGATCTCGTTGTAGGCGATCAGGTTGTTGACGCTGTTACGGTCGATCACCACGCCCGAGAGTTTGTTGTCGTAGCTCTTGTTGTTGATGATCCAGCTGTCGTTGACCTCACGGGAGACGATGATCCCGTGCTTCTTCTTGGTCCCGTAGACGGTGTTGCCGGCGATGATCAGCCGATGCGAACGGTCGTGGGGGTCGATGCCGTAGACGATGTTGTCGCGGTAGGTGCTGTCCTTGACCACAAAGTCGCTGGTCTCGTAGCAGTAGAAGCCGTACCACATGTCACTGAACTCGGAGCCGATGATCCAGCCGGTGGGTTCGGCGCGGTTCATCTGCTTGGCCATGTTCGGCGTGTACTGGGAAATACTCACGCCGTACGACTTGCTCTTGGCGTAGCCGAAGCTGGCCATTTTGCTGTTGACGATGTAGGTCTGGGTGCCGCCCCACGACAGCAGGAACGGACGGAACTCGTTGGGCGAGCGGAAGGTGGCCGGGCCGTTGTCTTTCTCGCGCCAGCCGGTGACCTGGGTGTCGGTGACGAACAGCTTGCCGTCGTTGACGATGAACGCGCCGCCCTCCTGGGACAGGCGCAGTTCCTTGACCTTGCCGTCGATCTCCAGCACACCCTTTTCGCCGACCACGATAGGCAGGCGTGCCAGGTACACGCCGGGCGACGTTTCGCTCAGGTACTGCTTGGGCACACGCTTGGTCAGCTCGGTGAAGTTCACATGGCCGTCGTCGATGAAGATCGCCTGGGGAATGCCGTGCTGGCGTGCCACCCACTCGGCCATCTTGTTGTCGCCACCGATGAACTCCTTGAGCGCGGTTTCCTGCAGCATGCGCCGCACCGAAACCTTGCCCTTGTGCGCCCGCTGGATCTTTTTCTGCACGGCCTCGGCGGTGTAGCCGGTCAGGTCCGGCAGGGTCGGCGGCGGAATCTGCAGCGGCTCGATCGGCGCGCTGCTGACGGTGTAGGTCTTGGCCTGCTGCAGTTCCTTGGCCACCGGCACCGGCGCCTGGCTGTTGGCCAGGGCGATGCTGCTGGCCAGCAGCAGTGAGCCGGCCAGCAAGCGGTGCAGGGTGTTGGATTGAAGGCTCATATCAGTGCACTCCAGGCATCAGAAGCGCCAGATCACGTCGACAAAGGCGCGGTGCATGTAGGAGTCCGCTTCCTTGCCATACGCATCACCCGGCTTGAACACGCCGCCACGAAAGCGCACCAGCGCCGCCGGCTCGTCGATCGACTGGCTCAGGGCGGCGGGCAGCAGGCCCTGCTTGAAGTACTTGGTGACCACCAGGTCGACTTCCTGGCCCAGGTCTTTCTCGCCCTGGATCAACGGACGGTTGATGCCGTTGTCCTCGACCACGGCGTTGATGCCGCTGCTGCCGATGTTCTGGTCGCCATCGACGCGCCAGAACTTGTGGTAGATCAGGCTGGCGTCGTAGTCGTCGCGCAGCTGCCAGGAGGTGAACAGGGTGGCGGCCTGCAGGTTCCCCAGTTCGCCACGGAAGGCTTCGCCGAAGCGGTGTACGCGCGAGCGGGTGCCGGTGTAGTTGGAGCGGTTGCTCTCAAGGCCGGTCTGCTCGTAGTTGCTCGAGCCGTCGCTGCCACCGCCGCCACTGCCGCGGGCGTAGGCGGCGCCGACTTGCCAGTTGGGGTCAAGGCGCAGGCGGATGCCGAGGTCGGTGGCCCAGGCGTTGACGTCGCCGCTCTGCTTGCCGCTGGCGACCTGTTCGTCGTTGACGGTGGTGGTGTTGAGGCTGTCGCGGTCACCGGTCAGCCAGGTCATGCTGCCCCAGTAGTTGACGCGGTTCTGGTTGCGCCAGTTGTAGGCATCGCTGTTGGCCTCAAGGCCCAGCCAGGTGAGGTCGCCGGTTCGGGTCTTGTCCAGCGCGTCGACGGTCTCGCCGGGGTTTTTCAGGTTGCCGTCGTCATGGGTGTGGTGGGCGCGCAGGCCGACCCAGTGACCGGGTGTCCACTGGGTGGCGATGTCGCCGTAGACGTGCAGGCGATCCGTGTCTTCGGGGGCCAGCTCGGTGAGGTCGGTGCGGTATTCGCTGAAGCGCTCGGCCATGCCCAGGTTGGCGCGCAGCAGGGTGGTGTCGAAGGTCCAGTTGAGGGCTTCGATGTTGGTGTCGCGCCACATGCCGTCTTCGTTGCGCAGGCGCTGGCGACCGAAGCGCAGCTGTTCGCCGGGGTAGGCGGTCAGGCCGCTGTAGCCGACCCAGAATTCGCGCATGGCCAGGTAGCTTTTGTCGGCTTCGCGGCCGTCGGCGCGGCTGTTTTCGGTTTCGGCCTCATCGCCGGACTGGCGCAGGGTGTCGGTCTCGATGATGTCGGTGGCCGCTACCGCCTGGCCCATGGCGAAGGCGCTCCAGTTACCGCGCTCGCCGTATACCCAGGGGCGCAGGTCCAGGCCCACGCCGTTGACGTCGCCGCCGGAGCGGGTGCCCAGGTCGCGGTCGTCTTCGGACTGGCCGGTGATTTTCACGTCCAGGCCGAAGTTCTTTTCAGCGGTCATGGCCGCCAGGGTCGGGCACGACCAGAGCAGGGCGAAGCCCAGGCCTACGCCGGCTTTCATCCACGGATTGAGTGTCATAGGGAGTCCTCGCCTTGTTCGGTTTCACGCACGGCCTGCAGGGCCAGGGCACCAGCGCCTTGGCCGATGGCGCCACGGGCCTGGCGCTCTTGCTGCAACAGGCGCTGGGCCTGTGCCTTTTGCGCTGGGGTGAGTTGCGGGTCGAGCTGGGCGGCCAGCGCCTGTGACTGTTCGCTCGGGTTGGCTTGCGCCAGTTGGCTGAAGACCCAGGCATTGACCAGGTCCTGGCGAATGCCGTGGCCTTCGCTGAACAGCTGGGCCAGGGCGTAGTCGGCGCTGAGCTGGCCGCCGCGGGCGGCAGTGAGCAGGTGGTCGACGGCCTTTTGCGGGTCGACCTGGCCCAGGTAGCCACGGCGGTACAGTTGGCCCAGGTAGTAATGGGCGCTGACTTCACCGGCGTCGGCGGCGCTTTGCAGGTGGGCCTGGGCCTTTTGCGCATCGGCCGGTACGGTCTTGCCTTCGTAGTAGAGGCGGCCCAGCAGCAGTTCGGCGCGTGGTTGCTCGGCGGCGCGGCCCTTGTCGATGTAGGCCATCAACGTGTCGGTATCGCCCAGTTCCGGGAAGTCGTAGATCAATTGCGCCAGGCTGACCCAGGAGGCCGGGTTTACAGGGGCCACCTGTTCAAGCAAGGCCTGGGCGGTTTTTTCGTCGGTCTGGCCCAGGGTGCGGTCGGCCAGCACGCGGGCGACGCTGTCGACCCGGGTGGCCGGAATCACGCCGCGCTGGTAGGCGCTTTTCACTTGCTCGATCAGCGCGGCTTGCTGGTCGGCCTGGGCGCGTTTCTGGTAGACGGTGGCCAGTTCCACATAGCAGATGTCGGTGGTGGTCAGCGCGGCCTTGCAGATCCGCTCCACGTCCGCCAGGTGCTGGTCGTAGGTGTTCTGGGTGCGGTACAGCAGCACCTGGGCCAGGCCCGCTTCCGGGTAACCGGCGGCGCGCCATTGGTCGATCTGCTGCTGGGCGTTGGTACGCGGGAAGCTCTGCGGGTATTGCAGGTAGAGCATGGCCAGCGGGATCAGGGTGTTGCCCTCGCCATTGGCGAAGGCTTTCTTGAGCAGGGTTTCGGCTTCCTGGCGCTCGGCTTCGGTGGCGTCGGGCTTGGCGGCCAGCAACCGGCCCAGGCGTGCCTGGGCACGGGGCGAAATGTCGGCGGCGGCGCGGTAGGTGGCCTCGGCCTCCTTGAGCTTGGCAGGGTCGCGGGTTTCCACCTGGATGTCGGCCAGGCCCACCTGGGCTTCGCTGTAGCCGAGGTCGGCCAGCTGCCGATAGTTCTGCTCGGCCAGGGCGGTGTCGCCGCGCTTGAGCGCCTCATTGGCCAGGCGCTGGTCGGGCAGGCCGGCACAACCGGCCAGGGTTACGGCCAGGGCCAGGGCCGTCATGCAGGCGCGGGCTTGCTGTGGGATCGGTCTTGTTGTGGGAGCGGGCTTGCCCCGCGATAGCGGTGCGTCAAGTGGATGGCTATCGCGGGGCAAGCCCGCTCCTACCGGGGATTGAATGAGGGTCATTGCCATGCCTCCCTTAGAGCCCACGGGCCACGGCTTTGTCGATCAGCCAGTCCAGCGACGGGCCACGGTTGCTGTCGACGGCTACCGGACGGCCAGCCAGTTCGCTGGGCAGGGCTTCATCGGGCTTGATCTGCACGCGGATGTCCGACGACAGGTCTTCGCTGTTCAGGCTGGTGCTGCTGACGATCTGGCCGCTGCGGCGCTCGTCGTCGCCGGCCACGGTGAAGTGCACGCGGGCGCCGGGTTTGACGTCGTCGAACTGGCGATAGCTGAAGCGCGCGTCGACCATTGCGGTGGTGGTGCGCGGGATCAGTTGGAAGATCACCTGGCCCTTGCTCGCGTACTGGCCGTCGTCCACCAACTGGCGGGCGACCACGCAATCGCAGGGGCTGGTCAGGGTGCCGCTCAGTTGCTTGCCGAACAGCTCCTCGACCTTGGCCGGATCAAGCTGTTGGTCGTCCAGGTGCCCCTTGAGCATGTCCAGCATGCTGGTGCTGAACGAGGCCAGTGGCGCGCCCTTGACGGCCATGCCGCCGTTTTCGACCAGGCTCTGCACCGTGCCGTCGCGGGGCATGGTGACGTTGGTGGTCGGCACGCTGACCACACCGGCCTGGGCGTGGCTGACGAAGTACAGGCCGTATACCGATTTCGCGATGAAGCCGAAGGCGGCGACGCCGACCACGAACACGCCGAGGCTGAAGGTCACGGCACGCAGGCGGCCGAAGGCGCTCATGCCGCCGTTGGCGTCTTTCTGCTTGCGCGCCTTGGTGAAGTTGTCGCGCTGCAGGGTGCCGAGCACGTCGCCCATGGTGATCAGCTCGCCCGACAGGTGCGAGGTGATCAGATGGCGCAGGGTGGCGATGTCGCGTGGCTCAAGGTTCTGGAACTGCACGCCGGTGCGACCGCTGGAGGGGTCGAAGGAGCGCACCTGGAACTCGATGTCCATGGCCAGGCCCAGTTTGTCGACCGTGAACTGCAAGCGGCCACGCATCACGTCACCGACTTTGAGCGGGTGCTTGGCGTGGAAGCTCAGGCCCCCGGCAGACAGGTCGTCGACCTTCACTTCCAGGGTTTCCCGGCTGGCTCCCAGGTAACGCAATTTGGCCGGGATGCGCACCCGGGCGTGCTGGCGCTGGGCTTCGGACTCATGCACGACATTGACGTTCACGGCGGTATTCATGGCGATTTGTTCCTGTTTAATCCAATCGGGTTCCGGCTCACACGACCATGAACAGCACAGCAATGAAGATGCTGGCCGCCGAGAAGGTCATGGTCCGGGAAGACCAGGTGTTGAACCATTGTTGAAAGCTGGCGAGGTCGCGTTTGAGGGCAGTGGGCTGGCGGGTCCAGGACTGCTTGTCGAGGCGGAAGAACACGTAGATCTTCATGATCGCGCCGACGATCTGGTTGTAATAAAGAATCAGTGGGTAGGCCGGGCCGATGGCGTGGCCCGAGCACAGCAGCATGATCGTCAGGATCAGGCGGGTGATGCCGATCCACAGCAGGTACACCAACAGGAACGCCGGGCCGAATTTGAGGCTGGCGATTACCGCGACGGTCAGGCCCAGCAGGCTGGTCCACATCGACACGCGCTGGTCGAACAGCACCACGCTGGTGAACAGGCCCAGGCGGCGAATCCCCAGGCCCAGGGCCCGTGAGTTCTGGCGCAGGTTGTTGCCGTACCAGCGGTACATCAGCTTGCGGCTGGCCTTGATGAAGCTTTTCTCGGGCGGGTGCTCGACGGTGTTGATCGCCGCATCCGGCACGTAGAAGGTGTCGTAGCCAAGGCGCATCAGGCTGAACCAGCTGGACTTGTCGTCACCGGTCAGGAACTTGAAGCGGCCCAGGCGCCAGTGCTGCAGCGAGTCGTTCTCGACGTCGGCGATGAACTCGGGGTTGGTCACCACGGCGGCGCGGAACACCGACATGCGGCCGGTCATGGTCAGCACGCGCTTGGACAGGGCCATGGAGCACATGTTGATGTGGCGCTGGGCGAAGCGCAGCTTGTGCCACTCGCTCATGATGTAGCCGCCACGCACTTCGCAGAATTCGTTGGTGGTCAGGCCGCCGACATTGCCGAACAGCTTGAACCAGGGCACGGTCTTGCGTACCACGCCTTCGCCGAGCACGGTGTCGCCGTCGATGACCGCCACCACGGCGTTGTCGTCCGGGAGGTGGCGGGAGATGGCGCGAAAGCCGTAGGCCAGGCCGTCACGCTTGCCGGTTCCGGCGATACGCACGAAATCCAGGGTGACGCGGTCTGGCGGATTGAATTTTTCCCAGAGGCTCTTCACCAGCAGTTCGTCGGACATTTCTACCAGCGAGCAGACCACGGTGGTCGGGTAGCCGCAGTCGATGGCTTCGCGGATGACCGAGCTGTAGACCTGGGCGGTGGTCAGCGCGTCGATGCGAAAGCTGGTGACCATCAGGTAGACATGCGACGGATCGGCGGCGCTGCCCAGTTTGCGCACCTTGCGGCGCAGCATCGGGTAGACCACGTAGAGGAACAGCATGCCGCGCACAAAGTGCGTGGCACCCATGGAATAGCGCCAGATGCCGACAGCGCCGATGAGGAAAATGAAGTCCTTCGATTCGGGGTCGAAAATGGAGTTGGGCAAGGCCAGGGCGATCAACATGAGCAGGCTCACGTAGAACAGCCAACCGGCGACCTGTAGCAGGCCGTGCTTGAGCCTTAGCATGTTCTGCATCCGTATCCAGTGGGGAAATAGGGGGTGCGCAGGGCCCGAAGGCCCCGCGCCTGCCGGGTTACCAGCAGATACCTTCGGTGCGGTTGAGCGGGGAGGTGGCCTTGCTCATGAAGCCGACCAGGTCGATGACCTGCTTGCCTTCGGGCGCCTGTTGGGCGAGGGCGCGGAACTTCTCGTCGCGGTTGCCCAGCACGATCACGTCGGCGTGCTTGATCACCTGGTCGAAGTCGGCGTTGAGCAGGGAAGAAACGTGCGGGATCTTCGACTCGATGTAGTCTTTGTTCGCACCGTGGACACGGGCGTACTCGACGTTGTTGTCGTAGATGTTCAACTCATAGCCCTTGCCGATCAGGCGTTCGGCCAGTTCCACCAGCGGGCTTTCGCGCAGGTCGTCGGTGCCGGCCTTGAAGCTCAGGCCGAGCAGGGCGATGCGGCGCTTGTCGTGGCTTTCGATGATGTCGAAGGCGTTCTGCACCTGGGACTCGTTGCTGGCCATCAGCGAGTTGAGCAGCGGCGCCTTCACATCCAGGCTGCCGGCGCGGTAGGTGAGGGCACGTACGTCCTTGGGCAGGCAGGAGCCGCCGAACGCGAAGCCTGGGCGCATGTAGTACTGCGACAGGTTCAGGGCCTTGTCCTGGCAGACCACGTCCATCACTTCGCGGCCATCGACGCCCACGGCCTTGGCGATGTTGCCGATCTCGTTGGCGAAGGTGACCTTGGTGGCATGCCAGACGTTGCAGGTGTACTTGATCATCTCGGCCACCTCGATGTCCTTGCGGATGATCGGCGCGTCGAGTTCTTCGTAGAGCGATTGCAGAACATCGCCGCTGGCGCGGTCCAGTTCACCGATGACGGTCATTGGTGGCTGGTCGTAGTCTTTGATTGCGGTACTTTCACGCAGGAATTCAGGGTTTACCGCCACGCCGAAATCGACGCCGGCCTTTTTCCCCGAGCAGTCTTCGAGGATCGGAATCACTACGTTCTTCACGGTGCCCGGCAGCACGGTGCTGCGTACCACGATGGTGTGGCGGCTGGCTTTTTCGCGCAGCACGAAACCGATTTCGCGGCACACCGACTCGATGTATTCCAGGCTCAGGTCACCGTTCTTCTTGCTCGGTGTACCGACGCAGATCATCGACAGGTCGCTGTCGCGGATCGCGGCGGCAAAGTCGGTGGTGCCACGCAGGCGACCGGTGTCGATGCCTTGTTGCAAGAGTGCTTCAAGCCCGGGTTCGACAATTGGCGATTTGCCCTGGTTGATCAGGTCGATCTTGGTCTTGGACACATCCACGCCAATCACTTCATGACCCCGTGCGGACAGGCAGCCAGCACAGACTGCACCTACATAACCCAAACCAAAGATGCTGATACGCATCGCTATCACCTCATGTGTTTATCATGCCGGCTCAATTAACAGAGCCAGACCGGGTTGATTAACCAGCAGTTTTCAGGCGAACGGAGTTGTGCCATTAAAAGCTCACTTCACCGTGCGCAGGCATATAAATGTGGAGTGCAAAGTTATGTGCACTCAAAGTTGGCAGCCAATGGCCAATAATTATGGACGTGCCCTTGAATGCAGCCGTCTTTATTGCAGTTCGGTTATCCGACACTGCAGTGCTTGCTCTTTCAATTGGATTAAACCTTTTGAAATCAACCACTAGGACGCTTGTTTGGGGCGCGTATCTCCTGGCTTCAACTGAAAGTCAGTCGTTGAGATTCAACTCGAAGTTATTGGATTGCACACCCGTAGTGGCGATCCAATTGTGCTGTAGGTCATCTCTCACACACGGCTCGAGAATCGTTACCGGTGGTATGAGCGATGGCCGAGGGTATAAGTTCCGAGGGCGGTTCAATGACCGTGAAGGATTTTTTAATATTTATTAAAGTGCCAGCAGGTTCAATATGATGGCACGCGGGAGTTTCGTCCCCGTATATAAAGGGCGAACGCGAAGAGGGATGCTTTTATGCCAGTACCGGAAATATTTTTTCAAAATTCGTCAAAAAACTACGAACGGTCTTATGGCGTTTTGCAATAAATGCGGGGAGCCTGGAATTTGACGTCAGATTTGTGGCGTGATATCGCGGTGCAAGCCCGCTCCTGCGGCAGGAGCGGGCTTGCCGCGACGAGGACTGGAGTCAGGCCTCGGGGTGGTCGCGCAGGAACACCAGGTTGTCCGGCTTCGACTGTTCGGCGCTGTAGTAGTAGCCCTGCACGTCGAACTGCTTGAGCTGCTCGGGATCGTTGATGCGCTCCTGGATCACGAAGCGGCTCATCATGCCGCGGGCTTTCTTGGCGTAGAAGCTGATGATCTTGTACTGGCCGTTCTTGAAGTCGCGGAACTCGGTGTTGATGATCCGCGCCTTGAGGGCGCTGCGCTTGACCGCGCTGAAGTACTCGTTGCTGGCCAGGTTGAGTAGCAGGTCGTCACCCTGGTCGGCCAGGGCCTGGTTCAACCACTCGCTGATGCGTGTGCCCCAGAAGGCGTACAGGTCCTTGCCACGGGCGTTGGCCAGCTTGGTGCCCATTTCCAGGCGATAAGGTTGCATCAGGTCCAGCGGGCGCAGCAGGCCGTAGAGGCCCGAGAGCATGCGCAGGTGTTCCTGGGCGTAGCTGAAGTCGTCCTCGCTCAGGCTCTGGGCGTCGAGCCCGGTGTACACATCGCCCTTGAACGCCAGCAGCGCCTGCTTGGCGTTCTCCGGGGTGAAGGCCGGAGTCCAGCTGCCGAAGCGGGCGGCGTTGAGGCCGGCGAGCTTGTCGGAAAGGTGCATCAGTTCGCTGATCTGCGCCGGCGACAGCTCGCGCAACTGCACGATCAGTTCCTGGGAATCGTCCAGGTACTGCGGCTGGGTGTAGCGCTGGGTTACCGGCGGGGTGTCGTAGTCGAGGGTCTTGGCGGGGGATATCACCGTCAGCATCGGTCGGGCTCCTTGAATCGTGGGGACGATTCTACGGGGCGGGGGCCGTGATCTCCAGCTATGGCGTCAATAGCCACAGACCATCCCGACGCTTGACGCTATAGTGCGCGGCGAGGAAACCGGAGACCTTGATCGTGCGCATTGCCCTGCTGTTACTGAGCGGACTGTTGAGTGCCGGCATTCAGGCCGCGCCGTTGCCGCTGGCAACCTTCGACCGTAGCCACTGGCCGGAGCCACTCGACAGCCCGACCCTGTTCGATGTCGCCTCGCGGGCCGAGATTCTCGGCTTTTCCCAGGCCCTGCAGGCCAGTGAAGCACTGGATGAACCGGCCCTGGCGGCGCAGCTGGGGCTCAGGCAGGTCAACCTGGCGTCGATCAACCAGGTGCGCCAGCGCTTGTGGCAGCGGCTGTGGCGCAACTATGACCGGGCCCAGCAAAGCTGCGAGCAGGATGCCTCGTTCTGTTATGTCATCGACGGTGTGGCTGAGCTGCGCCGGCAAGCGGCGGCGTTCGAGGTGGGCGCGGATTCGTTCTATGCCGGCTGGGCTGCTCCCAGCCGGGTGTTCCATGTGCGCTACCTGAACGAGCTGCTGCGCAAGGCTGCGCTTTTTCCACAGACCGCCAGTGAAGTGGAGCGCTTTTCGGAGCTGGAGCGCGATGGCGATGAGCTCAATGATCGGCTGTTCATGCTGACCTTCGATGCCGGCCCCGGCGCGAGTACCGATGCGTTGGCGGATTACCTGCGCCGGCAAAAGCTGGGTGCCACCTTCTTTGTGCTGGGCAACAGCCTGCAGACCCGCCGCGACAAGACGTCGCTCGCGGACCTGCGTGCGCTGTACAAGGGGCAATGTGTCGGCATCCAGGGCTGGCAGTACCGTTCGCACGGGCAGTGGCAGGACTGGCAGGACTCGGTGATGCGCAGCCAGGCGCGGGTTCAGGCGGATCTGCCCGATCAGTACGTGCCACTGTTCAGGCCGCCCTATGGCCAGCGTCGCGCCGACAGCCAGGGTTTTTTCCAGGGGCAAGGGTTACAGGTGCTGCTGTGGAACATCGATGCCCAGGACCAGGGCGCGCTCAGTGCCGAGCAGTCGGCGCAACGGGTACTGACGCTGATGCTGCTGTGGCGTCATGGCGTGATTCAGTTTCATGACGCCCAGCCCAAGGCGCAGGAGGCCGTGGCCTGGCTGCTCAAACAGACATCGCAGAGCGGGATAGGGTGGGAAGATTGTCGGCATTTTGCCGGGAAAAGATGACAACAGGCGGGAAGCGACAAGGCCAGCGATAAAATGCCACATGCATTTCACTGGACTGGATTTATGACTTTAGCGGTGCTTTGACCGTGCGCCAAGGGCTAAGTGTCATCACGAAAAATAAACTTCAAAAAAGTATAAAAATGCTTTTTACGGTCATGGGTTTTGCGGTATCAAGGAGTCAGACCGCCGAACCCTGCATCACAGGTGGCGTCATTGGGCACCAGTAGTGTGAGGGCAGCTTCCCCGCCGTAACGACGCGGCAGTGGGAGGTAACGGCGGCCACTTCACGGCGCAGCACCACATGGGTATTGCGTCGTCTGGCCCCCACAAAGGTGACCGAGTATGGATGATCAAGGACGCACCAATTCCTCCAACCAGCCAATCCTTTATGTGCTCGATACCAATGTACTGATCCACGATCCCAACGCATTGCTCAACTTCGAGGAGCACCACGTCGCCATACCGATGACGGTGCTGGAGGAGCTCGACAAACTCAAGACCGGTAAACACACCATCGCCGCCGAATGTCGCCAGGCCATCCGCCTGATCGACCAGACCCTGGGCGATGCCTCGCCTGCCGATGTCGAGCAGGGTGTACCGATCCAGCGTGGCAAGAGTGGGCCCAAGGGTTTCCTGTCGATTCTGATGAGTCCGCGCAACGAGCCCAACCGCCTGCTGCCGGAAAACCTCAACGACAACATCATCATTAACCAGTTGCTGGAGCTGCGCAGTCGGCGCACGGACCGCGACGTGGTGCTGGTGACCAAAGACATCAACATGCGCCTGAAGGCCCGCGCCTGTGGGATCGCGGCCGAGGACTACAGTACCGACCAATTGGTTGACGACGTTTCCTTGCTGTCCAAGGGGTATCACAGCGTGACCGGCTCTTTCTGGGACCGGGTGAGCAAGGTCGAAACCCGTCAGGACCGTGGCCGCACCTGGCATCGGGTGCAGATGATCGACAACCTGCCGGCTGTGCATATCAACGAGTTCATCATTGACGAACAGGGCTTCGTTGGCTGGATCAAGGGCATCAAGGATGGCGAGCTGGTGCTGCTCGACCTGCACCAGGAGCCATTGCTGCACCAGGAGGCCTGGGGCCTGAAACCGCGGGATATCCACCAGAGCCTGGCGCTGTTCGCGTTGCTCGACCCGGACATCCACCTGGTCAACCTGACCGGCGCCGCCGGTTCCGGCAAGACCATCCTGGCCCTGGCCGCTGCGATCGAGCAGACCATGGTCAGCAAGCGCTATCGTCGTATCATCGCGACCCGCAGCGTGCAGGGGCTGGACCAGGAAATCGGCTTTCTGCCAGGCACCGAGGCGGAAAAAATGGAGCCTTGGCTGGGGGCAATCACCGACAACCTCGAAGCCTTGCACATGGACGACGAGAACACCCACGGCAGCGTCGACTACATCCTTGAACGGGTACCGTTGCAGTTCAAATCCCTGAACTACATTCGCGGTCGCAGCTTCCAGCAGAGCCTGATCCTGATCGATGAATGCCAGAACCTGACCCCGCACCAGATGAAAACCATCATCACCCGTGCAGGTGCCGGTTCCAAGGTGATCTGCCTGGGCAACCTGGCGCAGATCGACACCCCTTACCTGTCCGCCACCAGCTCCGGTCTGACCTACCTGACCGAGCGCTTCAAGGACTTCCCCAACGGCGTGCACATCACCTTGCAGGGTGTGCCGCGTTCGATCCTGGCCGAATACGCCGAATCCCACCTGTAACCTCCAACCACCGGGCGGTCCTACCGCCCGGTGTTTTTTCGCTGCGAATACCTGACTCCTGGGTTTACACTCTTCGCTCCTGAACAGGAGGAAGGCTGTGCTGACTCATCTCGATTCCCAAGGTCGGGCCAATATGGTCGACGTCACCGAAAAAGCCGTGACTGCGCGCGAGGCCGTGGCCGAAGCGCGGGTACGCATGCTCCCGCAGACTCTGCAGATGATCGTCGACGGCGAACACCCCAAGGGGGATGTGTTTGCCGTGGCGCGCATCGCCGGGATCCAGGCGGCGAAAAAGACCAGCGACCTGATCCCGCTGTGCCACCCGCTGATGCTCACCAGCGTCAAGGTCGAACTCAGCGCTGAAGGCACGGACACCGTGCACATCGTTGCCCGTTGCAAGCTGGCCGGGCAGACCGGCGTGGAAATGGAAGCCCTGGCCGCCGCCAGTGTCGCTGCCCTGACTATTTATGACATGTGCAAGGCGGTCGATCGCGGCATGGTCATCGAGGGCGTTCGCGTACTGGAAAAGCTTGGCGGCAAGAGCGGCCACTACCAGGCGGATGACGTGCAATGAACATCAACGTGGTGTATTTCGCCCGCTTTCGTGAAGCCCTGGGGCGTGACGGTGAAGCCGTGCAGGGCGAGTTCAAGACCCTGGACGATGTGCGCCAGGCCCTGCTGGCCAAGGGTGACTCCCATGGGTTTCTCGCCGAACAGAACCTGATGTGCGCTCGCAACCAGGACCTGTGCAAGCTCACCGAGCCGCTGCAGGACGGCGATGAAGTGGCGTTCTTCCCGCCTGTGACCGGGGGTTGAGATGAGCGTACGGGTTCAGCTTGCAGCATTCGACCCAGGCGTTGAAGTCAACGCCATGCATGCGGCCAATGTCGGCGTCGGCGCGGTGGTCAGCTTCGTTGGCTACGTGCGCGACTTCAACGATGGCCTGGAAGTGGCCGGGATGTTCCTGGAGCATTATCCAGGGATGACCGAGAAAGCACTGGGCAAGATTGTGGTCGAGGCCGAGCAGCGCTGGCCGCTGCTCAAGGTCGAGGTGCTGCACCGCATCGGCGCGCTGGAACCCGGCGAGCCGATTGTCTTTGTCGGCGTGGCCAGTGCCCATCGCCAGGCGGCATTCGACGCTTGCAACTTCATCATGGATTACCTCAAGACCCGCGCACCGTTCTGGAAGAAAGAGCAGACCAGCCAAGGCGAGCGTTGGGTGGACGGCAAGCAGAGCGATGAGGATGCTGCCGGGCGGTGGTGATTGTTATCGCGGGGCAAGCCCGCTCCTACGGTAGGAGCGGGCTTGCCCCGCAATGCTTGAATTCCTATACAAAAAAGTCCAGTATGGAATTATAAGTACAAAATAATTCCAGGCTGCCTCGCGCCTGCTTCTTTTCCCTCTGTCTTGCAACACACCTCCAATAACGAGCGAGAGAGACCCTAATGAACAAGTTCACCCTGATCAGTGGTCTGGCCTTGAGCCTGTTGGCCAGCAGCAGTCTGTTCGCCGCCGAGAAAACCTTGCGCATTGGCATCGAAGCCGCCTACCCGCCGTTCGCCTCGAAGAACGACAAGGGTGAGATCATCGGCTTCGATTACGACATCGGCAATGCCCTGTGCGCGCAGATGCAGGTCAAGTGTGTGTGGAACGAGGTCGAGTTCGACGGTCTGATTCCGTCGCTCAAAGTGAAGAAGATCGATGCCGCGCTGTCGTCGATGACCATTACCGATGAGCGCAAGAAGTCGGTGGATTTCACCCACAAGTACTACTTCACCTCATCGCGCCTGGTCATGAAGAAGGGCGCCGTGGTCGATGACCAGTATGCAAGCCTCAAGGGCAAGACTGTGGGTGTGCAGCGCGCCACCACCACCGATCGCTATGCCACTGAAGTGCTCGAGCCCAAGGGCATCACCATCAAGCGCTACAGCAATAACGAAGAGATCTACATGGACCTGGCGTCCGGGCGTGTGGACGCTATTTTTGCCGACACCATTCCCCTGGACGATTTCCTCTCGATGCCGCGCGGAGCCGACTATGCCTTCACCGGCCCGGAGCTCAAGGACCCGAAATATGTCGGCGAGGGTGCCGGGATTGCTGTGCGCAAGGGCAATAGCGAACTGGTGAGCCAGCTCAACAAGGCCATTGACGGTATCCGTGCCAACGGCGAGTACCAGAAGATCCAGGCCAAGTACTTCAAGACCGATATCTACGGCGATTGATCGCCCCGCTCAAGGCCTGGACCTGTTCAGGCCTTGAGTTCCTTCAGGTGTTTGTACACCGTCGCCCGTCCCATCCCCAGCACATTGGCCACATAGTTGGCCGCACTCTTGCCCTTGAATGCGCCCTCGGCGTGCAGGGCCAGCACCAGCTCGCGCTTGTGGTCGCGGGTGAGCAGGTTCAGGCTCAGTTGGCGCTGGCGTAGCCAGCTGTTGAGGAAGGTGTTGATGCGCTCCTGCCAGTCGTCGCGAAACAGTGCATCCGGTTGCGGGATCAGCCGGCTGGGCGAAAGGAACAGGTCCAGCGCCGCCTTGGCGGTCTCGAACAGGGTGATGTTCAGGTTGATGCACAGCACCGCCAGCGGCTTGCCGCTGCTGTCGCGCAGCACCGTGCTCAGGGAGCGGATTTTCTGGCCGTCCCAGTTGAGCTTTTCATAGGGGCCGATGTTGGTTTCATCGGTGCCAGCCTCGAACATGTCCTCCAGCGCCGCATCGTCACCCACCTCACGCTTGGACAAATTGTTGGCGATGTAGTCGATCTTCTGGCTGCGCAAATCGTGCAGCACCACCTCGGCGTGGGGAAAGAACAGGGTGGCGATGGCATCGGCGATGGCCCGGTAGTTGTCCAGGACAGGGTCGGGGCGGGGTGTCGACATTCAGGCAGGCTCCAGGCGGTGTCAGCGCCCTGGTGAGCAGGGCGCTGGGAGTGTGCCGCAATCGCGGCGGCGCGTCACCCTTGCAGGCGACGGGGCGACAGCATCTCGGCGTTCAGGCCAAAGCCCTTCAGGTGATCGTCCAGCGCCTGGCCGCGGACCAGGGCGGCACTGGCCTGGCCCATTGCCGGTGAGGTCTGGATACCGTAGCCGCCCTGTGCCGCGACCCAGAACAGGCCAGGCACCTGTGGGTCGAAACCGGCCACCAGGTCACCGTCGGCAACGAAGCTGCGCAACCCCGCCCAGGTGCGGGTTGGCCGGCGAATGCTCAGGGTGGTGGCTTCTTCGATCTGGTAGATGCCCATGGCGATGTCCAGCTCTTCGGCTTGCACATCATGGGGGTCGACCGGGTCGGCGTTGGCCGGGGAGCCGAGCAGCATGCCGGCATCGGGCTTCATATAGAACGACTCGTCGAGGCTCACCAGCATGGGCCAGGCATGGCTGTCGATGCCTTCGGGCCCGGCAAAAATGAAGGCGGCGCGGCGTTTTGGCTGCAAGCCCAGGGGCAGCGCGCCGGCCAGTACGCCGATCTGGTCGGCCCAGGCGCCGGCGGCGTTGATCAGCACCGGGGCGCTGAATGTGCCGCGGCTGGTCTGCACCTGCCACAGGCCGTCGGCATCACGGCTCAGTTGCTGCACTTCACAGTTGCTGTGGACTTCACCTTGTTGGCGGCGGATGCCGCGCAGATAGCCCTGGTGCAGGGCGTCGGTGTCGATGTCGCTGGCGCTTGGATCAAACAGGGCGCCATGGACTTTCTCACGGCGCAGCACGGGCAGCAGTGCGCAGGCCTGGTCGGCGTCCAGCAGCTCGACTTCCGGTACGCAGGCTTTGGCACTCTGGTATTGGCGCTGCAGCTCCGCGGGGTCGCCGGTGAGGTCGACGGTCATTTCCCCGCGCGGGGTCAGCAGTGGATGCTCGGCAAAGCCCGCTGGCGGGTGGTCGAAGAACGCTCGGCTCGCCAGGGTCAGGGCGCGCACCTGGGGCGTGCCGTAGGCGGCGGTGTAGAGCGCCGCCGAACGGCCGGTGGAGTGGTAGCCGGGCAGTGATTCACGCTCGAGCAGCAGTACACGGCCGTGGGCCGACAGCCAGTATCCGGTGGAGGCGCCGGCGATACCGGCGCCGATGATGATGTAGTCAGCCTGGTGCATGAATCTCTCCTCAGCGGCCGTGGTGCAACTGGTACAGCGCATTGGCCAGGGCAATGTCTTCAAGGCCCAGGCCGATGGAGCGGAAGAACGCATGGCGCTGGTAGGTGGGGCGCGGGGCTTGCTCGCTGAGCAGTTGGGCCAGGTCGCCGATAATCGTCTCCGGCTGCCACCCGTGCTGTTCGGCGGCGATGCGCATCTCGCCCGCGCTGCCTGGGGTGGTTACCCGGTAGTCGCAGTAGACATCCATCTCGCCCAGGCAGGCGGGCGGTATTTCGTGGGCGCGCACGGCGTTGGTGCTGATCGAGGTAATCAGTGCGGGTTTGCTCAGGGTGCGCGGGTCGATCACCGGCGAGGCCGACGAGGTGCAGAGCAGAATCACGTCGGCGTCCACCAGGGCCTGTTCGAGGCTGTCGCACAGTTGCAGGCGAGGGTCGAGGTCAGTCAGGGCCTGACGTTGCTCGGCGCTTTGCTGGTGCAGGCTGGGGGAGAACAGGCGGATGTCCTGCCACTCGCGCAGGTCGCGGACATAATGCAGATGCGCGCGGGCAATCGGGCCGCTGCCGATCAGGGTCAGGCGACGGGCATCGGTTGGCGCCAGTGCGTCCACCGCGACGGCCGTGGTGGCAGCGGTGCGGGCGGTGGTCAGTTCACCGGCATCGCACAGCAGCAGCGGCTGGCCACTGTCCATGGACATCAGCAAGGTCCAGGCGGTGACCAGCGCGCCTTGCTCGCGGACGATGTAGGGCGAGGTCTTGAGCCCATAGACCCGCTCGTTGGCGAGTACGCCACCGTAGTTGATGAAGTCGCCTTTGCCGTTGGGGAACTCCACCAATTGCTGGGACGGCTGTACCGCTTGCCCGGCCGCGAGGTCACGGAACAGAGTGCGCAGGATCTGCGGAACATCCACCTGGGCAAGCAGTTGGCGAGCGTGCTGTTTGTCGATGACGAGAGGCGCGGACATGCGAAGCTCCAAATAAACTATTTTGTCCATTATGGACTTTTTGTTTATTTGGGCAATATCGTTGGTCTGAAAATGCAAAAAGCATCGCGGGGCAAACCCGCTCCTGCTTCAGGAGCGGGTTTGCCCCGCGATGCCTTTCAACGATCAGTGATGCTTGCGCGGTACCGGCTTGAGCAGCTCGGTCGGCGGCATCTCGCAGCTGATCTTGCGGCCCAGCAGCTCTTCGATGGCAGGCAACTGATAGGAGTCGTCTTCACCGGCAAAGCTGATCGACACACCGCTGGTGCCGGCACGACCGGTACGGCCGATACGGTGCACGTAGTCGTCCGGGTCTTCAGGCAGGGTGAAGTTGATGACATGGCTGATGCCGTCGATGTGAATACCGCGACCGGCAACGTCGGTTGCCACCAGCACGGTGATTCGGCCTTCACGGAAGCTCTCGAGGGTCTTGATGCGCTTGTGCTGCGGCACATCGCCCGACAGCTGGGCAGCATTGACGCCATCGCGCACCAGGCGTTCCTCGATGCGCCGCACTTCGTCCTTGCGGTTGGCGAAGACCATCACCCGTTCCCACTTGTTCTCGGTCACCAGGTTGTACAGCAGCTTGTACTTGTCGCTGCCGGCTACGGCATAGACATGCTGCTCGACGGTCTCGCTGGCGACGTTCTCCGGCTCGATCTCGACGATGGCAGGGTCGGTGGTCCACTGCTTGGCCAGGTTCATCACGTCTTCGGTGAAGGTGGCGGAGAACAGCAGGGTCTGGCGTTCGCTCTTGGGTGGCGTCTGGCGAATGATCTGCCGGACCTGGGGAATGAAACCCATGTCGAGCATGCGGTCGGCTTCGTCCAGTACCAGTACCTCGACCATGTCCAGGTGCGCTTCGCCGCGCTGGTTGAAGTCCAGCAAGCGGCCAGGGGTGGCGACCAGGATGTCGCAGTGGCGGGCTTCGAGGGCCTTGAGCTGCTTGTCGAAGTCCATGCCGCCGACAAAGGTCATCACGTTCAGGCCGGTGTACTTGGTCAGCGCGGCGGCGTCCTTGGCGATCTGTACCACCAGTTCGCGGGTCGGGGCGATGATCAGTGCCCGTGGCTCGCCCATGTAGCGCTCTTTGGGCGGCGGGGTCTGCTGCAACTGGGTGATGATCGAGATCAGGAAGGCGGCCGTCTTGCCGGTGCCGGTCTGGGCGCGGCCAATGGCATCTTTGCCACGCAGGGTATAACCCAGTACTTGCGCCTGGATCGGCGTGCAGTAGGGGAAACCGAGGTCATGGATGGCGTGCATCAGCTCGGGGGAGAGCTTGAAATCATGGAAGCGGGTCTTGCCTTCCTGCGGCTCGACCGCGAAGTCTTCCAGCTTCCAGGTGGAGGCGGCAGGCTTTGGCTTGCGTTCACGGCGCGGTTTGGGCTCGGCCGGTTTCTCGGCGCGTGCCGGTGTTGCGGCCTCGGCCTCGGTATTGAGCGGGGCAGCCGGGGCGGCCGGGGCAGGGGCCTGGGGTGGTGCGGGTGGCTGCATCACGGGGGCAGCGGTTTCGGTGGCGAGTTGCTCAACCTCGCTCTTGCCGAACATCTTCTTGAGTGCTTTGAGCACGGTCATCTCATCAATTGGTTAAGGAATGTACGCCGGCCAGTGTAATGCAAGATTCGGGCGCGGCGTAGGGGATTGCGAAGACAACTACAGGAAGTCTGCTTTTAGCGCAGGCGTTCGGTCAGCCAGACTGCGATATCGCGAATTTCTTCCTGCAGCACTTCGTGCTCCATCGGGTATTCAGCCCATTTGGCGCTGACGCCCCACTGCTTCAGGTGCTCATACGCGGAGCGGCCCATGGCCGGCAGCACAACGGGGTCATGCACACCGTGCAGGCACAAGGCCGGCGTGCGTTGCTGGCAGGCGCTCAGTTCACGCTCCTGGGCGAAGGTCGGTGCGTAGGTCGACAGGGCAATCACGCCCCCCAGGGCTTCTTGCCACTTTATATAAGCAGTGTGCAGCACCACCGCGCCGCCCTGGGAGAAGCCGGCCAGGACGATACGCGCCAGGTCGATACCTTTTGCCTGTTCAGCCTTGACCAGGGCGATGACCTGGTCGGCCGACGCCTCCAGTTGTTCCTGGTCGATGGCGCGTGCCGGGGTCATGGCCTTGATGTCATACCAGCTGGGCATCTCGTAGCCGCCATTGATGGTCACCGGCCGGGTGGGGGCCTGGGGCATGACGAAGCGGGTACTGAGCAAAACGTCCTGCAAGGCTTCGGCGACCGGCAGGAAGTCGTAACGGTCGGCCCCAAGGCCGTGCAACCAGATCACACAGGCGTCTGCGGTTTTTTGCGGTTCGAGAATCAGCGGGTTGGTCATGACTGCTCCGAAAGTGTGCGCGCGCTCTTGTTTGCGTGCATGAAATGAAGGCGCGTCGAGTGAATCCGGAAAAAACCTGTCGCAACGCTGCAAGTTTTCCTATTGACGTGAACTGAAACGCTTTAGCCGCTCAGTGTGGTACGCGCTTTGCTATGAAATTCGTAATGCGAGGTTACACGTTTTGGACAGTAACACCCGTTAGCGACTACCAAGGCTGTCACAGAACAGCGCATTGCGCCAATTGACCCAAAAACAAGCCAACAAGGGTCGGATGCGCCTCATAAGGGTGCGGTGCAATCCCGGCTCAACACAACAAGAGCAATTTGGAGGTTTTGATGAAGATGCTTAAATCCACACTGGCAGTGGTTACCGCTGCTACCGCACTGGGTATCAGCGGTCTTGCACAGGCGGGTGCAACCCTGGATGCAGTACAGAAGAAGGGATTTGTGCAATGCGGCGTCAGTGATGGTTTGCCGGGCTTCTCGGTTCCGGATGCCAAGGGCAACATCGTCGGCATCGACGCAGACGTGTGCCGTGCGGTGGCCGCAGCAGTCTTCGGCGATGCCAAGAAGGTCAAGTTCAGCCAGCTCAACGCCAAGGAGCGTTTCACCGCGCTGCAGTCCGGCGAAGTCGATGTGCTGTCGCGTAACACCACCTGGACCAGCTCCCGTGACGCCGGCATGGGTCTGGTGTTCGCCGGTGTTACCTATTACGACGGCATCGGTTTCCTGGTCAACAAGAAGCTGGGTGTCTCCAGTGCCAAGGAGCTGGACGGTGCAACCATCTGCATCCAGGCCGGTACCACCACCGAGCTCAACGTGTCCGACTACTTCCGCGCCAACGGCCTGAAGTACACCCCGATCACCTTCGACACCTCCGATGAAAGCGCCAAGTCGCTGGAGTCTGGCCGTTGTGACGTACTGACTTCCGACAAGTCGCAGCTCTACGCACAGCGCTCCAAGCTGGGCGCCCCGGCCGATTACGTGGTGCTGCCGGAAACCATTTCCAAGGAACCGCTGGGGCCAGTGGTTCGCAAAGGCGATGAAGAATGGTTCGCTATCGTCAAGTGGACCCTGTTCGCCATGCTCAATGCCGAAGAAATGGGCGTCAACTCCAAGAACGTCGAGGCCGAGGCCAAGTCCACCAAGAACCCTGATGTCGCGCGCATGCTCGGCGCCGACGGCGAATACGGCAAAGACCTGAAACTGCCGAAGGACTGGGTGGTGCAGATCGTCAAGCAAGTCGGCAACTACGGTGAAGTCTTCGAGAAGAACCTGGGCAAGGAAACGCCGCTGCAGATCGACCGCGGCCTGAACGCCCTGTGGAACAACGGCGGCATCCAGTACGCGCCACCGGTGCGCTGATGCTGCACCCTGCGGCGGCAAAGGGCCGCCGCAGGTTGTTCATCTCCCTTTTCTCCGGGGCATTACATGCAAAATCAAATCGGCGCACCCAGGGGGCTGTCCCTGAGCGATCCACGTGTGCGTGCGTGGCTGTTCCAGATACTCACCGTCGCCTTCGTCATAGGCGTTGGCTGGTATCTGTTCCATAACACCCAGACCAACCTGCAACACCGGGGTATCACCTCGGGCTTCGACTTCCTCGAGCGCAGCGCCGGCTTCGGCATCGCGCAACACCTGATCCCCTACACCGAGCAGGACAGTTATGCCCGGGTATTCGTCATCGGCTTGCTCAACACACTGCTGGTGACCTTTATCGGCATCATCCTGGCGACCCTGCTGGGGTTCATCATCGGTGTGGCCCGGTTGTCACCGAACTGGATGATCAACAAGCTGGCCACGGTGTATGTCGAGACTTTCCGTAACATCCCACCGCTGCTGCAGATCCTGTTCTGGTACTTCGCGGTGTTCCTGACCCTGCCGGGACCGCGGGGCAGTATCAACATCAATGACGCCTTCTTTATCAGCAACCGGGGCCTGAACATGCCCGGTGCTTCCGTGGCCGAAGGATTCTGGCCATTCGTCGTCAGCCTGGTGCTGGCTGTACTCGCCATTGTGGTGATGGTGCGCCTGGCCAACCGGCGCTTCGAGGCCACCGGCGAGCCGTTCCACAAGTTCTGGGTCGGCTTGTTCCTGTTCCTGGGCATTCCGGCGCTCTGTGTCCTGCTGTTCGGCAGCCCTTTGCACTGGGAAATGCCGCAACTCAAGGGGTTCAACTTTGTCGGCGGCTGGGTGCTGATCCCCGAACTGCTGGCCCTGACCCTGGCCTTGACCATCTACACTGCCGCGTTCATCGCCGAGATCGTGCGCTCGGGCATTCGCTCGGTCAGCTATGGCCAGACGGAAGCCGCCCGTTCACTGGGACTGCGCGAGGGCCCGACGCTGCGCAAGGTGATCATTCCCCAGGCGCTGCGGGTGATCATTCCTCCGCTGACCAGCCAATACCTGAACCTGGCGAAGAACTCCTCGCTGGCAGCCGGTATCGGCTACCCGGAAATGGTGTCGCTGTTCGCCGGGACCGTGCTCAACCAGACCGGCCAGGCCATCGAGGTGATCGCCATCACCATGAGCGTGTACCTGGCCATCAGTATCAGCATTTCCCTGCTGATGAACTGGTACAACAAGCGCATTGCGCTGATCGAGCGGTGAGGACACGCGCATGAGTACCCACGTTTTCAAACCTGATATGCCGCCACCGGTGAAAACCGTCGGCGTGCTGGCCTGGATGCGCGCCAACCTGTTCTCCAGCTGGCTCAATACCTTGCTTACGCTGTTTGCCCTGTACCTGGTCTGGCTGATCGTGCCGCCGCTGCTGCAGTGGTCGATCTTCGATGCCAACTGGGTGGGCACCACCCGTGCCGACTGCACCAAGGAAGGCGCCTGCTGGGTGTTCATCCAGCAGCGCTTTGGCCAGTTCATGTATGGCTACTACCCCACCGAACTGCGCTGGCGGGTCGACCTGACCGTGTGGCTGGCGGTGATCGGCGCCGCGCCACTGTTCATCTCGCGCTTCCCGCGCAAAGCGGTCTATGGCCTGTGCTTCCTGGTGTTGTACCCGATCATTGCCTACACCTTGCTGCACGGTGGCTACCTGGGCCTTGAAACGGTACCGACCAGTCGCTGGGGCGGGCTGATGCTGACCTTGGTGATTGCCACCGTAGGCATCGTCGGCGCCTTGCCGCTGGGCATTCTGCTGGCCTTGGGGCGGCGCTCGAACATGCCGGCGGTGAAGGTGGTGTGTGTGACCTTCATCGAGTTCTGGCGTGGCGTGCCGTTGATCACGGTGTTGTTCATGTCGTCGGTGATGCTGCCGCTGTTCCTGCCGGAAGGCATGAGCTTCGACAAGCTGCTGCGGGCCATGATCGGGGTGATCCTGTTCCAGTCGGCGTATATCGCCGAGGTGGTGCGCGGTGGCCTGCAGGCCATCCCCAAGGGGCAGTACGAAGCGGCTGCGGCTATGGGGCTGGGCTACTGGCGCTCGATGGGCCTGGTGATCCTGCCGCAAGCCCTGAAGCTGGTGATTCCCGGCATCGTCAACACCTTCATTGCCCTGTTCAAGGACACCAGCCTGGTGATCATCATCGGCCTGTTCGACCTGCTCAACAGCGTCAAGCAGGCTGCTGCCGACCCGACCTGGCTGGGCATGGCGACCGAGGGCTACGTGTTCGCCGCCCTGGTTTTCTGGATTTTCTGTTTCGGTATGTCCCGCTACTCCATGCATCTGGAGCGCAAGCTGGACACAGGCCACAAGCGTTAGGAGTGTTCCCATGAGTGAAGCGATCAAACAGCCTGTGAGCCCTGAAGGCATTATTCAGATGCAGGGCGTGAACAAGTGGTACGGCCAGTTCCACGTGCTCAAGGACATCAACCTCAATGTGCGCCAGGGCGAGCGTATCGTGCTGTGCGGGCCGTCGGGGTCGGGCAAGTCGACGACCATCCGCTGCCTCAACCGCCTGGAAGAGCACCAGCAGGGCCGCATCGTGGTCGATGGTGTGGAACTGACCAACGACCTCAAGCAGATCGAAGCGATCCGCCGAGAAGTCGGCATGGTGTTCCAGCACTTCAACCTGTTCCCGCACCTGACCATCCTGCAAAACTGCACCCTGGCGCCGATGTGGGTGCGCAAGCTGCCCAAGCGCAAGGCCGAGGAAATCGCCATGCACTACCTGGAGCGGGTGCGGATTCCGGAGCAGGCGAACAAGTACCCGGGGCAGTTGTCGGGCGGTCAGCAGCAGCGTGTGGCCATTGCCCGGGCGCTGTGCATGAAACCCAAGATCATGCTGTTCGACGAACCAACTTCGGCGCTCGATCCGGAGATGGTCAAGGAAGTGCTCGACACCATGGTGAGCCTTGCCGAAGACGGCATGACCATGCTGTGCGTGACCCACGAAATGGGCTTTGCCCGGACCGTGGCGAACCGGGTGATCTTCATGGATAAGGGGGAAATTGTTGAGCAGGCGGCGCCGGATGACTTCTTCGACCGGCCGCAGAACGAGCGAACCAAGCTGTTCCTGAGCCAAATCCTGCACTGATGATGAGCGGGCTTGCCCCGCGATGAGGCCAGTATCGGCGATACATATGTATCGTCTGTCCGGACTTCATCGCGGGGCAAGCCCGCTCCTACCTGTTTCGGGTCTTCAGTTTTCTTCTTTGACCGCCGGCGCAGGCGGTGGGCGCAAGCCAATCTCGGCAGTCAGCTTGAGCTCCTTGCCATTGCGCATGACCTGGATCGCCACCTTGTCGTTCGGCTTGATCCGCGCCACCTGGTTCATGGAACGGCGTGCATCGCCTGCCAGTTCGCCATTGATGCTCAGGATCACGTCGCCCAGTTGCAGCCCGGCCTTCTGCGCCGGACCATCGCGGAAAATTCCCGACACCACGATCCCCGGTCGATCCTTCATGCCGAACGATTCGGCCAGTTCCTGGCCCAGTGCCTGCACTTCGATACCCAGCCAGCCACGAATGACCTGGCCATGCTCGATGATCGACTTCATCACCTCCAGCGCCAGCTTGGTCGGGATGGCGAAGCCGATGCCCTGTGAACCCCCGGACTTGGAGAAGATCGCGGTGTTGATACCGGTCAGGTTGCCGTTGGCATCGACCAGGGCACCGCCGGAGTTACCCGGGTTGATGGCCGCGTCGGTCTGGATGAAGTCTTCGTAGTTGTTCAGGCCCAGCTGGTTACGGCCGGTGGCGCTGATGATGCCCATGGTCACGGTCTGACCAACGCCGAACGGGTTGCCGATGGCCAGGGCCACGTCACCGATATGAATATTGTCGGAGCGGCCGATGGTGATCGATGGCAGGTTCTTCAAGTCGATCTTGAGGACTGCAAGGTCGGTTTCCGGGTCGCTGCCGATCACCCGTGCCAGGGTTTCACGGCCATCCTTGAGGGCTACCACGATCTGGTCGGCGCCGGAGGTCACGTGGTTGTTGGTCAGCAGGTAGCCTTCCGGGCTCATGATCACTGCCGAACCCAGGCTCGACTCCCAGCGCCGTTGCTTGGGCAGGTTGTCGCCGAAGAACCGGCGGAACTGCGGGTCTTCAAACAGCGGGTGGGCAGTCTTGTTCACGACTTTGGTGGTGTACAGGTTGGCGACTGCCGGTGCGGCAATGCTCACCGCGTCGGCGTACGACACCGGGCCCTGCATGATGCGCGTAGTCTGCGGTGCCTGTTGCAGGTTGACGTCCTGGCTGGGCAGGCCGACCCATTGCGGAAAGCGCTGGATGATCAGCAGGGCGATCAACACGCCGACCAGCAGCGGCCAGCCAAAGTAACGCAAAGCCTTGAACATTGAACGAATCCTGGGAGTGGGCAGAGGGCCGCTAAAACTGCGTGGGAGCGAGCGCGCGCGATCATACTGCGGCCGAAGCCGTGCAGGAACTGTTAAATCGCGACATGAGCCGTCAGTACCGCGAGCGGGCCCCCAGGCAGCCGCCGTCGGTTTCCCCAAACCCGGCGACGGCCCATAATGGCGGTCATTATACGGGGCCTTGCGCCGCACTGAACTGCTGAATTGAGGAGTCTTTTCATGGCTGTTGCACTGAGCACCCTGGTCGAGGAAGCCGAACGCTACCTTGGCAGCGCAAAAATCCAGGATTACTGCCCCAATGGCCTGCAGGTCGAAGGGCGACCACAAGTCACTCGCATTGTCAGTGGTGTTACCGCGAGCCAGGCACTGCTGGATGCGGCGGTCGAAGCCGATGCCGACCTGGTGCTGGTTCACCACGGCTACTTCTGGAAAGGCGAGAACCCCTGCATCACCGGCATGAAGCAGCGCCGATTGAAAACCCTGCTCAAGAACGACCTGAGCCTGCTGTCCTATCACCTGCCGCTGGACCTGCATCCTGAGGTCGGCAACAACGTGCAACTGGCCCGGCAACTGGACATCACCGTCGAAGGCCCGCTGGACCCGGACAACCTTCGGGTAGTCGGCCTGGTCGGCTCATTGGCCGAGCCCATGTCGGCACGGGACTTTGCCCGCAAGGTGCAGGACGTCATGGGCCGCGAGCCCCTGGTGATCGAGGGTGAGCGGATCATTCGCCGGGTCGGCTGGTGCACCGGCGGTGGCCAGGGCTACATCGACCAGGCGATTGCCGCCGGGGTCGACCTGTACCTCAGTGGTGAAGCCTCCGAGCAGACCTTCCACAGCGCACGGGAAAACGGCATCAGCTTCATCGCCGCCGGCCACCATGCCACCGAGCGTTATGGCGTGCAGGCACTGGGCGATTATCTGGCCCGGCGTTTCGCCCTGGAGCACCTGTTCATCGACTGTCCGAATCCAATTTGAAGCTAAAACGGCAGGGCATATTCTTATACTGTTTCGTTCTAGTTGGGCGCCTAAATAGAATCGAGTGCTGTGATAAAGTGGCCCGCTCGAACACGGCCCGCTGGCCGTCCATAAGATCGTATTTCCGTGAGTAGCTATGGTCGACAAACTGACGCATTTGAAACAGTTGGAGGCGGAAAGCATCCACATCATTCGTGAGGTGGCCGCCGAGTTCGATAACCCGGTGATGCTGTACTCGATCGGCAAGGATTCGGCCGTGATGCTGCATCTGGCGCGCAAAGCCTTCTTCCCGGGCAAGCTGCCGTTTCCGGTGATGCACGTCGACACCCAGTGGAAATTCCAGGAGATGTACAGCTTCCGCGACAAGATGGTCGAGGAAATGGGCCTGGAGCTGATCACTCACGTGAACCCGGACGGCGTCGCCCAGGGCATCAACCCGTTCACTCACGGCAGTGCCAAGCACACCGACATCATGAAGACCGAGGGCCTCAAGCAGGCGCTCGACAAGTACGGCTTCGATGCCGCCTTCGGTGGCGCCCGCCGCGACGAAGAAAAGTCCCGGGCCAAGGAGCGCGTTTACTCCTTCCGCGACAGCAAGCACCGCTGGGACCCGAAGAACCAGCGCCCGGAGCTGTGGAACGTCTACAACGGCAAGGTCAACAAGGGCGAGTCGATTCGCGTCTTCCCCCTGTCGAACTGGACCGAGCTGGACATCTGGCAGTACATCTACCTCGAAGGCATCCCGATCGTGCCGCTGTACTTCGCTGCCGAGCGCGAAGTGATCGAGAAGAACGGCACCCTGATCATGATCGACGACGAGCGCATCCTGGAGCACCTCTCGGATGAAGAAAAAGCCCGCATCGTCAAAAAGAAAGTGCGCTTCCGTACCCTTGGCTGCTACCCGTTGACCGGGGCGGTGGAGTCCGAGGCCGAAAGCCTCACCGACATCATCCAGGAAATGCTCCTGACCCGTACGTCCGAGCGTCAGGGCCGTGTCATCGACCACGATGGCGCAGGCTCGATGGAAGACAAAAAGCGCCAAGGGTACTTTTAAGCTTCAAGTTACAAGCGGCAAGCTGCAAGTTAGAAGCATGATGCGTAGCTTCTAGAGCTTGGTGGCTGCCGCCCATGATGGGCGCGAAGGAGTGCCCATCATGGACTTTGAGAAGCTGGTTGTTTGGCAGAGAAGCAAAAACCTGGCAGTAGCGATTTATCGATGTCTAGAAAAGGGGCGGGATCCCGGATTCAAAGACCAGATCACGCGAGCGGCGCTCTCGGTTCCCTCGAATATCGCTGAAGGCATGGAACGCAGCACACCCCGAGAAAAGGTGCGCTACCTGTGCATTGCCAAGGCCTCCTGCGGTGAATTGCGTACGCAGATCATCATCGGAGGAGAAATAGGTTATCTGCCACAGCCGTTATCGAATGAGTGGATTACAGAGACTCGTGAGCTTTCCAGAATGCTGAGCGGGTTGATCAACAAAATTTCTGACTAGTTGTACGCCGACAAGCTTGCCGCTTGAAGCTTACAGCTTGGAGCTTGAATGTAATGAGCCACCAATCTGAATTGATCAGCGAGGACATCCTCGCCTACCTGGCCCAGCACGAGCGTAAAGAACTGCTGCGCTTTTTGACCTGCGGTAACGTCGATGACGGCAAGAGCACCCTGATCGGGCGCTTGCTGCACGACTCGAAGATGATCTACGAAGACCATCTCGAAGCCATCACCCGTGACTCGAAGAAAGTCGGCACCACCGGTGACGATATCGACCTGGCGTTGCTGGTCGACGGCTTGCAGGCCGAGCGTGAGCAGGGCATCACCATTGATGTGGCCTACCGCTATTTCTCCACCGCCAAGCGCAAGTTCATCATCGCCGACACCCCGGGCCACGAGCAGTACACCCGCAACATGGCCACCGGTGCGTCCACCTGCGACCTGGCGATCATCCTGGTCGATGCCCGCTATGGCGTGCAGACCCAGACTCGCCGCCACAGCTATATTGCCTCGCTGCTGGGCATCAAGCACATCGTCGTCGCCGTGAACAAGATGGACCTCAAGGGCTTCGACGAGGGCGTGTTCGAGAGCATCAAGGCCGACTACCTGAAGTTTGCCGAAGCCATCAACATGACCCCGAGCAGCCTGCACTTCGTGCCGATGTCGGCGCTCAAGGGCGACAACGTGGTCAACCGCAGCGAGCGTTCGCCGTGGTACACCGGCCCTGCGTTGATGGAAATCCTCGAAACCGTCGAAGTGGCAGCCGATCGCAACTTCACCGACCTGCGTTTCCCGGTGCAGTACGTCAACCGTCCGAACCTGAACTTCCGCGGCTTCGCCGGCACCCTGGCCAGTGGCGTGGTGCACAAGGGCGACGAGATCGTCGTACTGCCGTCGGGCAAGAGCAGCCGGGTCAAGTCCATCGTCACCTTTGAAGGCGAGCTGGAGAATGCAGGCCCAGGCCAGGCCGTGACCCTGACCATGGAAGAGGAGATCGACATCTCCCGTGGCGACCTGCTGGTGCATGCCGACAACGTCCCGCCGGTGACCGATCAGTTCGATGCCATGCTGGTATGGATGGCTGAAGAGCCGATGCTGCCGGGCAAGAAGTACGACATCAAGCGCGCCACCAGCTATGTGCCGGGTTCGATTGCCAGCATCAGCCACAAGGTCGATGTGAACACCCTGGAAAAGGGTAGTGCCAGTGCCTTGCAGCTGAACGAGATCGGTAAGGTCAAGGTCAGCCTGGACGCACCGATCGCCCTGGACGGCTATGACAGCAACCGCACCACCGGTGCCTTTATCGTCATCGACCGCCTGACCAACGGCACCGTCGGCGCCGGCATGATCATCGCGCCTCCGGTCGTGCCGCATGGCACCATCGGCCAGCACGGCAAACTGGCCCACGTGGCCACCGAAGAGCGTGCCCTGCGTTTCGGCCAGCAGCCAGCCACCGTGCTGTTCAGCGGCCTGTCGGGCGCGGGCAAGAGCACCCTGGCGTATGCCGTGGAGCGCAAGCTGTTCGACATGGGCCGTGCGGTCTATGTGCTCGATGGCCAGAACCTGCGTCATGACCTGAACAAGGGCCTGCCACAGGACCGCGCCGGACGTACCGAGAACTGGCGTCGTGCCGCGCACGTGGCGCGTCAGTTCAACGAAGCCGGCCTGCTGACCCTGGCTGCATTCGTTGCCCCGGATGCCGAAGGCCGCGAACAGGCCAAGGCCCTGATCGGCAAGGAGCGCCTGCTCACCGTTTACGTGCAGGCATCGCCAATGGCCTGCCGCGAGCGTGACCCGCAGGGCCTGTACGCCGCCGGTGGTGACAACATCCCGGGCGAAAGCTTCCCGTATGACGTGCCGCTGGATGCGGACCTGGTGGTCGACACCCAGAACGTCAGCCTGGAAGAGGGCGTCAAGCAGGTGCTGGAGTTGCTGCGTAAGCGCGGCGCCATCTAAGCATTTGGCGTGAACAAGAAACCCCACTTCGGTGGGGTTTTTTGTTGCCTGCACAAAAGTATCGCGGGACAAGCCCGCTCCTACACTGTAGGAGCGGGCTTGCCCCGCGATGTAACTAATTTAACTTTGTAGAAAGCTGCTGGGTGTTGCCCGCAATTTGCAAGAGGATTGACGGGATATATTTTTATAAAAATCTACGTTGTGGTGCATATTTATGGTTTTGTGATTTTGACTGGCAGTACATTGATATCTCCGGTTTGGAATTGGAGGTGTGAAATGTCGGTTGAATATGTTGTCTTTCAAAATTCTGGTTCTATGCTTTTGCCTGCAAACCATATGCTTTTGCCAGGTCAGTTCCTGATGTCTGAAAATGGTCGATATTATTTGAGGCTAAAACCAGAAGGGGACCTGGTCATTGAGCAGGACGGTGCGCAGGTTTGGGTGGCTGATACTAATCAGCCATTTAGCTCTACGATTCGCAGGAAGAAGATGCGCCAGTCGTTAAATTTTGTGGTGAGTAACTCCGGGTTTTTGTATGACCCATCCAGAGGAAGGCTATGGATAGCGGAGAGTACACATACGACTGATAAGTCTTTTTGGTATAACAATTGTTTAGTATTGACCGACGATGGAAATCTGGTGATTTATGATCAGCGTTCAGGTGAGGTCCGATGGGCTCGAGTCGGCTTTGAGCCTGGGCGCTACCCAAAGCCTAAACCCTATAAATTGATTTTTAATTTCCCGGTTTTTGATTGGGAATGGGGTTAACGAGTAATGCGCCTTTCACATTGTTGCATTAGCGGGTCCATGTCACATTTAAACTGTTTTTCATAAGCGATCTCTTTAAAGATAAACCTACCGTTGGAACAGGCCGCTAGCGATAACATCAGAAGTCCCGCTATTATTTTCATAATTTACCTAGGCTCGTGTCGAGGGGGTTGAAATGATCCCTCGGTGCGGGTGCTAGGTATACATCAATGCTTCCTGATCCTATGTAGGCTTATGGTGCTCCGGACGTAGGTCTTTTGAGTCTTTTGGGCGCACATTGCTAAATGTTGTAACTGGCACAGCATGTCAAATATGCTTCTCCGACACCGGAATAACCCGCTTCTCCTTCACCGCCTTGAACGAAAAACTCGAATAGATCTCCTTAACCCCCGGCAAACTCTGCAATACCTCTCGGGCGAACTCGCCAAACGATTCCAGGTCTCGCGCCAATATTTCCAGCAAGAAGTCATAGCGCCCGGAAATATTGTGGCAAGCCACGATCTCGGGAATTTCCATTAGCCGCTGTTCAAACGCGCGGGCCATTTCCTTGGTGTGCGAGTCCATCATGATGCTGACGAATGCGGTGACGCCAAAGCCCAGCGCCTTGGGCGAGAGGATGGCCTGGTAGCCGGTGATGTAGCCGTTTTCTTCAAGCAACTTGACCCGACGCCAGCACGGCGAGGTGGTCAAGGCGACGTTGTCGGCCAGTTCGGAGACGGTCAGGCGGGCGTTGTCTTGCAGGGCCGCGAGCAGGGCGCGGTCGGTACGGTCGATGGTGTTAGGCATGATTTGCCCTCAGTAGGCTGGATTTATTGTTTTTTTATCAACAACCCGGTTTGTGGGTGGTCATATTTGGAAAAAAATCAGCACCTCAGTGGCATAAGCTTATAACAAACCACAAGAGGCTGTTGTCATGAGCGGCTCCACCAAGGATTCAGGTTTTGCTACCCGTGCCATCCACCACGGCTACGACCCGCTGGCCAATCAGGGGGCGCTGGTGCCTCCGGTTTACCAGACAGCCACCTTTGCCTTTCCTACCGTTGAATACGGCGCGGCCTGCTTTGCCGGGGAAGAAGGCGGGCATTTCTACAGTCGGATTTCCAACCCCACACTCGCCTTGCTCGAAACACGTATAGCTTCGCTCGAAGGCGGCGAGGCCGGGCTGGCACTGGCGTCCGGCATGGGCGCGATCACCGCGACCCTGTGGACGCTGCTACGGCCCGGTGATGAGGTGCTGGTAGGGCGCACCCTGTATGGCTGCACCTTCGCCTTCCTGCACCACGGCATCGGCGAGTTCGGGGTCAAGGTGCGGCATGTGGACATGACCGACGTTGCTGCCGTGGCCGCAGCGATCAGTGCCAAAACGAAGGTGATCTACTTTGAAACCCCGGCCAACCCGAACATGCAGATGGCCGATATTGCGGCAGTGGCCACACTGGCGCACAAGCACGACATCAAGGTAGTGGTCGACAACACCTACTGCACTCCGTACCTGCAACGCCCGCTGGAATTGGGCGCTGACCTGGTGGTGCATTCGGCAACCAAATACCTCAGCGGTCACGGCGACATCACGGCCGGTCTGGTGGTGGGAAGCAAAGCGCTGGTGAGCCGGATTCGTCTCGAAGGTCTGAAGGACATGACCGGCGCGGTGATGTCGCCCCACGATGCGTCCTTGCTCATGCGCGGCATGAAGACCCTGGCCTTGCGCATGGAGCGTCACTGCAGCAACGCCCAGGTGATCGCCGAGTTCCTCCAGCAGCACCCCGCGGTGGAAATGATCAATTACCCCGGCTTGCCGACCTTCGCCCAGTACGCGCTGGCCCGTCAGCAAATGCGCTTGCCAGGCGGCATGATCGCATTCGAGCTCAAGGGCGGGATCACTGCCGGGCGGCGTTTCATGAATGCCCTGCAGCTGTTCAGCCGGGCAGTCAGCCTGGGGGATGCCGAGTCCCTGGCCCAGCACCCGGCGAGCATGACCCATTCCAGCTACACCCCGCAGGAGCGGGCACAGTACGGGATTTCCGAAGGCCTGGTGCGACTATCCGTCGGGCTTGAGGACATCGACGATTTGCTGGCAGACATCGAGCAGGCCCTGAAGGCCTGTGCCTGAACCCACCAAGGAAGGGATCAATGCAATGGTGGCAATGATGAACCTGGTGCCGGGTGAAGGTGTACCGCGTCGGCCTGGCGATGAGGCTGAGGTCGACAGCGATCCGGGCGAGACAGCCGAGTGGCTGGAGGCGCTGGAGTCGACCCTGCATCACTGTGGTCCACAGCGGGCCCGATTCTTGTTGGAGCAGCTTGAGGCCCATGCCCGGGAGTTGGGTGTGGCCCGTGGTGTTCAGGCGTATTCGGCCTACCGCAACAGCATCCCGGTCGAGCAGCAAGGCGCGTACCCAGGGGACCTGGAGCTTGAGGAACGGATCACCAGCCTGCTGCGCTGGAATGCGCTGGCCATGGTCATGCGGGCCAACCATGCCTATGGCGACCTGGGCGGGCATATCGCCAGTTATGCCTCGGCGGCGGAGATTTTCGAGGTCGGCTTCCAGCATTTTTTCCAGGGTGACGATGGCGGCGAGCAACGCCGTGCCGACCTGGTGTTCTTCCAGCCTCATTCGGCGCCGGGCATCTACGCGCGGGCTTACCTGGAAGGGCGCCTGAGCGAAGAACAGCTGGCCAGTTATCGCCAGGAAGTGGCGGGCAACGGCCTGTGCTCTTATCCCCATCCGTGGCTGATGCCGGACTTCTGGCAGTTCCCCACCGGCTCAATGGGCATTGGCCCGATCAATGCGATCTACCAGGCGCGGTTCATGCGCTACCTGCACCATCGCAACCTGGCCGACACCCGGCAGCGGCATGTGTGGGGCGTGTTCGGTGACGGCGAAATGGACGAGCCCGAATCCATCGCCGGCCTGACCCTGGCCGCGCGCGAGCAATTGGATAACCTGACGTTCGTGGTCAACTGCAACCTGCAACGCCTGGATGGTCCGGTGCGTGGCAATGGCCAGATCATCCAGGAGCTTGAGGCATTGTTCAGCGGCGCCGGCTGGAATGTGATCAAGGTGTTGTGGGGCTCGGAATGGGATGCCTTGTTTGCCCGCGACACCGAGCATGTGCTGCTGCGTCAGTTGGCGGCAACGCCCGATGGCCAGTTCCAGAACCTGGGCGCCAAGGACGGCGCCTATAACCTCGAACACTTTTTCAACCAGCACCCGGCCTTGCAAAAGCTGGTGGAGCACATGAGCTCGGCCGAGATCAACGGGCTCAAGCGCGGCGGTCACGACTTGCGAAAACTGTACGCCGCCTATGCCGCGGCGAAGGCCTGCAAGGGACGGCCGACGGTGATCCTGGCCAAGACCAAGAAAGGCTACGGCATGAGCGCGGCGGGCGAGTCGAAGATGACCGCACACCAGGCCAAGAAACTCGACGTTCAAGCCTTGCTGGCCTATCGCGATCGTTTCCATCTGCCGCTGAGCGACAGCCAGGTCGAACAGCTGCAATTCTGCCGTCCTGCCGAAGACAGTCCGGAGCTGCGCTACTTGCGCGAGCGCCGTGCCGTTCTCGGCGGCCCCCTGCCAAGGCGCCGCAGCGAAGTAAAACCCGTTCCGGTGCCCGATCTTCACACCATGGGCGCCTTTGCCGTACAGGCAGACGGCAAGGAAATGTCCACCACCATGGCCGCGGTACGAATGTTGGGTGCCTGGCTCAAGGCCCCGGCGCTGGGGCCGCGGGTGGTACCGATTGTTGCCGATGAGGCGCGTACCTTCGGTATGGCCAGCCTGTTCCGGCAGATCGGCATCTATTCCCCGCAGGGGCAATGCTACGAGCCCGAGGATGCCGGCTCGCTGCTGTCGTACAAGGAAGCCCGCGACGGTCAACTGCTGGAAGAGGGCATCAACGAGGCCGGGGCACTGTCGTCCTGGGTCGCGGCGGCCACGTCTTATGCGGTACACGGGGAGCCGATGCTGCCGGTGTACATCTACTACTCGATGTTCGGTTTCCAGCGCGTCGGCGACTTGATCTGGGCCGCCGCAGACCAGCGAGCCCGCGGGCTGTTGCTCGGTGCGACGGCAGGGCGCACCACCCTCGGCGGAGAAGGGCTGCAGCACCAGGACGGCTCAAGCCTGGTCATGGCTTCGATGGTGCCCAACTGCCGCGCCTGGGAGCCGTGCTTTGCCGGAGAGCTGGCGGTGATTCTCGAACATGCAGCCCGGCGCATGCTCACCGAGCAGCGCGACGAGTTTCACTACGTGGCGGTGATGAACGAAAACTATCCACAGCCTACCCTGCCCGAGCAGGTGCATGAAGAGGTGTTGCGCGGCATGTACCGTTATGTCGAACAGCGGGTCGTCGATGCACAGGGGCGGGTGCGTCTGTTGGGGTCAGGCGCGATTCTGCGCGAGGTCATTGCCGCCAGTGAGTTGCTGGCCAGTGAATGGCAGATTGAAAGCGAGGTGTTCAGTGTCACCAGCTTCAGCGAACTGGCCCGCGAAGCGCGGGAGGTCGATCGCTCCAGTCGCCTGGGGCAGGGTGGCGTTGAAATGAGCCATGTGCGCCGATGCCTGGACGGAAGTGCGCCGGTGATTGCTGCAACCGACTACGTGCGCGCCTGGCCGCAATTGATTGCTGAGTATGTGCAGGCACCCTACGTGACGCTGGGTACCGATGGCTTTGGTCGCAGCGATACCCGTCAGCAGCTGCGGCGGTTCTTCGAGGTCGATCGCTTCAGTATCGTGTTGGCCAGCCTGCACAGTCTGGTGCGTCAGGGTGGGATCAGTCAGCACCTGCTGGATGAGGCACTGGAGCGTTATGGCTATCGGGAGGGGGAGGCGCCCTGGTACTGCTGAGGCGTGACCTTCATACCTCGAGTTGGTCCTGCAGCCTGGTGCTTGAATGAAAATGCCCCGCCTCTTTCGAGGCGGGGCATTTTTTGTTCGCGTACGACCAGCTCGACTCAGTTGCGCTTGAGCCCGTACTGCTCATCCAGCATGCCTGGTGCGTTCGGCGCTTTCGGTGCGTAGTCGCGAGGTACTTCGGTATCCTTCGGCGGTGTCAGGCGATCACGCGGAGCCTGGGCGGCCTCCGAATGCAGGGCGGCCAGCAGGCGCTGGCGGGTCAGTTCGTCGAGGGCCAGGCGGTTGGCGCCATCGGCCAGGTGATCCTGGACCTCCTGGTAACTCTGGGTCAGTTTCTTGACCAGTGCAGCCGTACTGTTGAAATGGGTAACCACCTCATTCTGGTAGCTGTCGAAACGTTCCTGGATATCATCCAGCTGACGCTGGGTGCTGCTCGGCGCCGCATTGGGCAGCAAGCGGGCGACCAGGAAACCAACGACGACGCCCACGACGAGGGCCAGGGTCGGCAACAACCAAACTAAGAGCGAGAGTTCCACGAGTCCTTCCTCTATAAACGGCTTTGCTTTACGTTAACGGCTCGGACCTGCGCTGTATACCGCGAACGCTCGCAATATCTCAGACAGAATCATTCAGCTAGACGAGTCGACCCTTTCCGAGGTCACGGAGTTTATCCTTGCTTATCCGCGAAACCCCCGTATTCATCGATGGCCCGGTCGGCCAATTGGAAGCCTTGTACCTTGATGTCGCCGATGCACGCGGCATCGTGCTGTTGTGCCACCCCAACCCGGTGCAGGGTGGGACCATGACCAACAAAGTGGTGTCGATGCTGCAGCGCACCGCCCGCGATGCCGGCTACATCACCTTGCGTTTCAACTACCGTGGCGTCGGCACCAGTGCCGGCAGCCATGACATGGGCAGCGGCGAGGTGGACGATGCCCAGGCAGCAGCGGCCTGGTTGCTGGAGAAGCACCCGCAACTGCCATTGACCTTGATGGGCTTTTCCTTTGGCGGTTTCGTTGCCGCAAGCCTTGGCGGCCGCCTGGAAGCCGATGGCATCGCGCTCAAGCAGCTATTCATGGTCGCTCCGGCGGTGATGCGCCTGCAGGACCAGGATGCCGTGCCGCAAGCCTGTGCCCTCAGCGTTATTCAGCCCGATACCGACGAAGTGATTGACCCGCAGCTCGTCTACGACTGGTCCGACGCACTCCCACGCCCCCATGAGCTGCTGAAAGTGGCAGAATGCGGACACTTTTTCCACGGCAAGCTCACCGACCTCAAGGATCTGGTGCTGCCGCGCCTTTTGAACTGATACAAGCCTGATAAGCGATTACCCATGACTACGCGCATCCTTACCGGTATCACCACCACGGGCACGCCTCACCTGGGCAACTACGCCGGAGCCATCCGCCCGGCAATCCTCGCCAGCCGTGAGCCAGGTGTCGACTCGTTCTACTTTCTGGCCGACTACCATGCCCTGATCAAGTGCGATGACCCGCAACGCATCCAGCGTTCGCGTCTGGAAATCGCCGCGACCTGGCTGGCCGGTGGCCTGGACCCTGAGCGTGTGACCTTCTATCGCCAGTCCGACATTCCCGAAATCCCCGAGTTGACCTGGCTGCTGACTTGCGTGGCGGCCAAGGGCCTGCTCAACCGTGCCCACGCCTACAAGGCTTCGGTGGACAAGAACCTGGAGAACGGTGAAGACCCGGATGCCGGTATCAGCATGGGCCTGTACAGCTACCCGGTACTGATGGCCGCGGACATCCTGATGTTCAACGCCAACAAGGTGCCGGTCGGCCGCGACCAGATCCAGCACGTGGAAATGGCTCGTGATATCGGCCAGCGCTTCAATCACCTGTTCGGCCAGGGCAAGGAGTTCTTTGCCATGCCTGAAGCGCTGATCGAGGAAAGCGTGGCGACGCTGCCTGGCCTGGACGGTCGCAAGATGTCCAAGAGCTACGACAACACCATTCCGTTGTTCACCAGCGCCAAGGACATGAAAGACGCCATCTCGCGCATCGTCACCGATTCGCGCGCGCCGGGCGAAGCCAAGGACCCGGACAACTCGCACCTGTTCACCTTGTTCCAGGCCTTCGCCAGTCCCGCACAAGCCGACGAGTTCCGCAGCGAATTGCTGCAGGGCCTGGGCTGGGGCGAGGCCAAGCAACGCCTGTTCCAGCTGCTCGACGGCCAGTTGAGCGAGCCGCGCGAGCGCTATCACCAGCTAATCAGCCGCCCGGGCGACCTGGAAGACATCCTGCTGGCCGGTGCGCAAAAAGCCCGCAAGGTCGCCACGCCGTTTCTGGCAGAGCTGCGCGAAGCCGTGGGCCTGCGCTCGTTCCGCACCATTGAGCAGGGCACTGCCCAGGTCAAGAAGAAGGCGGCCAAGGCGGCACGTTTCGTCAGCTTCCGCGAAGACGATGGCAGCTTCCGTTTCCGCCTGCTGGCCGCTGACGGCGAGCAACTGTTGCTGTCGCGCAACTTCGCCGATGGCAAGACCGCCGGCGCCGTGAGCAAGCAATTGCAACAGGGCGGCGAGCTGGACGTGCGCACCGAAGGCCTGGGCTTCAGCCTGTGGCTGGAAGGGCAATGCGTTGCCGACGGTCCGCAGTTGGCCGACGAAGCGGCGCGCGACGCCGCCATCGAGAGCCTGCGCGCTGCCTTGCAGCCGCAGCAGGACTGAACGCTCTGACGCAAGTCTGATTGCCATTATCCGGGGCCGTCGCTACAGTGACGGCCCGCTTTTGTTGCCTTGCTAACGAATTATGACGCCCCTAGAACGATATCAAGCAGATCTGAAACGTCCCGAATTCTTCCATGACGCGGCGCAGGAAACAGCGGTGCGTCATTTGCAGCGCCTGTACGACGATCTGATCGCGGCGCAGAACAACAAGCCGGGTGTGTTCGGCAAGTTGTTCGGCAAGAAGGAGCAGGCGCCGGTCAAGGGCTTGTATTTCTGGGGTGGGGTAGGGCGCGGTAAAACCTACCTGGTTGATACCTTCTTTGAAGCGCTGCCGTTCAAGCAGAAAGTGCGTACGCACTTCCACCGCTTCATGAAGCGTGTGCACGAGGAAATGAAAACCCTCAAGGGTGAGAAGAACCCGCTGACCATCATTGCCAAGCGTTTCTCTGAAGAGGCGCGGGTGATCTGCTTCGACGAGTTCTTCGTTTCCGACATCACCGACGCGATGATCCTCGGCACCTTGATGGAAGAGCTGTTCAAGAACGGCGTAACCCTGGTGGCCACTTCCAACATCGTGCCGGACGGCCTGTACAAGGACGGCCTGCAACGTGCGCGCTTCCTGCCTGCAATCGCCCTGATCAAGCAGAACACCGATATCGTCAACGTCGACAGCGGCGTCGACTATCGCCTGCGTCACCTGGAACAAGCCGAGCTGTTCCACTTCCCGCTGGACGAAGCCGCTCACGAAAGCCTGCGTAAAAGCTTCAGGGCATTGACGCCGGAGTGTACCGCGGCCGTCGAGAACGACGTGCTGGTGATCGAGAACCGTGAAATTCGTGCCCTGCGTACCTGTGACGACGTGGCCTGGTTCGAGTTTCGCGAGCTATGCGATGGCCCGCGCAGCCAGAACGACTACATTGAGCTGGGCAAGATTTTCCATGCCGTGCTGCTCAGCGACGTCGAGCAGATGAGCGTTGCCACCGATGACATCGCCCGTCGCTTCATCAACATGGTCGACGAATTCTATGACCGCAACGTCAAGCTGATCATCTCGGCCGAAGTTGAGCTCAAGGATTTGTACACCGGCGGTCGCCTGACATTCGAGTTCCAGCGGACCCTCAGCCGGTTGCTGGAAATGCAGTCCCACGAATTCCTTGCGCGGGCGCATAAGCCTTAGGGGCAGCTTTAAGTTTTAAGCTGCAAGCGGCAAGAAGAAGCTGGGAGCGCGATGTGCTCCTGCTTTTTCTTGCCGCTTTTTTGCTTGTGGCTTGCCGCTGGGAGGCCTTCAGGCCTCCTGCATGAATTGCTGCCGATACTGATTCGGTGACAATTCGGTGTGCTGCCTGAACAGTCGCGCAAAGAAGCTCGCGTCGTCGTAGCCGACTTCGTAGCTGATGGTCTTGATGCTCTTGCGTGTTCCCGACAATAAACCCTTGGCGGTTTCGATCCGCAGCCGCTGCAGGTAATGCAGGGGCTTGTCTCCGGTGGCGCTCTGGAAGCGGCGCATGAAGTTGCGGATGCTCATGCCGTGGTTGCGGGCCACGTCCTCGAAACGGAACTTGTCGGCAAAGTGCTCTTCAAGCCACTGCTGGATCTGCAGGATGATCAGGTCCTGGTGCAGTTTCTGCCCACCAAAGCCTATGCGCCCCGGGGTGTAGTTGCGCTGCACCTCGTAGAGGGTGTCGCGGGCTACGGCCTGGGCCACATTGGCCCCGCAGAAACGCTCGATCAGGTAGATATACAGGTCGCAGGCCGAGGTGGTGCCGCCTGCGCAGTAGAGGTTGTCTGCATCGGTCAGGTGCTTGTCCTGGTTCAGGCTGACCTTGGGAAAGCGCTCGGCGAACTGGTTGAAGAAGCGCCAGTAAGTGGTCGCCTCCTTGCCATCGAGCAGGCCCGCTTCGGCCAGCCAGAACACGCCGCTGGCTTCGCCGCAGAGCACCGCGCCACGGGCATGCTGTTGCTGCAGCCAGGGCAGTACCTGGGGGTAACGCTGGCA